>CAYWRT010000041.1:0-13173 GCA_964460815.1 uncultured Dehalococcoidaceae bacterium | reverse complement strand
TGCCCCACCCGGGCAAAAAGCAGTCTCAGGTAATCGTAGACTTCGGTTACGGTGCCTACAGTAGAGCGCGGATTCCGGCTTGGCCCCTTCTGGTCAATAGAAACCGCCGGGCTCAAGCCCTCAATATAATCAACCTCCGGCTTCTCCATCCTGCCCAGGAACTGGCGGGCATAGGCAGAAAGTGACTCCACATAGCGGCGTTGCCCCTCGGCATAAATGGTGTCAAAGGCCAGGGAACTCTTGCCCGAGCCGGAGACGCCGGTAATAACCACCAGCTTGTCACGAGGAATGGTGACATCTATATTTTTCAGATTGTGCTCACGAGCCCCTTTAACGACTATGGCATCTGACGGCATGGCTTTAAAACCTTCCCCCTATTGGAGATTGTAGCATTAACGCCCCGAGCACAACAAGAAAACACCCAACTATAATACTAGTTTATACTAGTTCTAAAGTACTGGTTATTACCATTGTAGCTGGTATTATCGCCTGTTATACTGTATTACGTAACACATAACATCCAGCAACAGGTGGTGACCAACAAATGCTTCCAGAAGAATACAAGAACGGGCGGAGAGTAGTCGTCACTGGCCTGGGAGCAGTTAGTCCGGTTGGCCTCGATGTACCCAGTATGTGGAAAGCACTTATCGCAGGGCAATCAGGCGTTGATTATATTACCAGCTTTGATACTGCTCCCTTTGACACCAAATTCGCCGCTGAGCTGAAGGGCTTTGACGCCAGTGCCTATGTCGACCGTAAACAGGCCCGGCACATGGACAAGTTCTCCCAGTTTGCCGTAGCGGCCGGCCTCCAGGCGGTGGAAGCCGCGAGATTGCCCATAAATAACGGTACTTCTGAAGAGGTTGGAGTCATTGTCGGCAACAGCGTCTGTGGTCTGCTCTCGGTTTGCGAGCAGTACAAGGTATTGACTGAGTCGGGTCCCAGGAGGGTCAGCCCCACTCTCGCCCCGACCATGACCGGGGATGCCGCTGCTGTTCAGGTCTCTTTGATACTGGGCGCCAAGGGAGTTAATTACTCGCCATCATCAGCCTGTTCCAGCGGCAGTGATGCTATTGGCCAGGCATGCGAGGTAATTCGCCAGGGTGACGCCAAGGCAATGGTCGCCGGTGGTACCGAAGCGCCTATTTCACCTCTGGTGCTGGCTGCCTTTGGTAACATTCGGGCATTATCCACCAAAAATAGCAACCCGCGGACAGCGTGCCGTCCCTTCGACGCCGAGAGAGACGGCTTCGTCTTCGGTGAAGGTGCGGCCATGTTGGTTCTGGAAGATGCCGCCTACGCACTGGAGCGCGGCGCACCTATCCTGGCTGAGATTATTGGCTACAGCAACACCAGTGACTCTTTCCACCTTACCCAGCCCCCACCCAATGGTGAGGGCGCTGCCAGAGCGGTAAAACATGCTCTTGAGAGAGCTGGTATCGACCCCGGCGAAATTGATTACATCAATGCCCACGGCACGGCTACCCTTCTTAACGACCGTACGGAAACCACTGTAATTAAAAGCGTGTTCGGGAACAGCGCCAAGAAAATCCCCATATCAGCCACCAAATCTATGATTGGACACCTTTTAGGAGCGTCAGGGAGCATTGAAGCCGTAATCACCGTCCTCGCTATGAAGCACGGTGTGGTGCCACCCACTATAAATCTGACTCATCCCGACCCTGAGTGTGACCTGGACTATGTGCCCAATGAGGCACGGCAGGTTAACATAAAGACAGCCATGTCCAATTCGTTCGGCTTTGGCGGACACAACTCGGTGCTTATCTTCCGTCATTACAATTAAGAAATAAGCGGTTAGATTCGGGTTCACTCATGCCGGTATCCGTAAGGTGATGGTAGTACCCGCATCTACTTCTGATTGCACGATTAAAGTGCCACCGATTAAGCGTGCTCTTTCCCGCATCCCGATTATTCCTAATCTACCGGAAAGAACCAGGTCACTTGCCCTTGCCGGCATGTCAAAACCTTTCCCATTGTCACTTAAGACCAGAGTCAGCGCATCATCAGCAAAATCTACCGTCATCTCAACTCTTGATGCCCGGGAATGGCGCCTCACATTGCTTAGCGCCTCCTGGGCTATGCGAAACACGGTTAGCTCCTTCTCGGGCGGAAGCCGGTACTGATTGCCCGTAATGCTGATATTGGTTGCCATCCCGTACTGTTTCTCGAGGTCACCTATAAGCCATTCCAGTGCCGGCACCAGACCCAGGTCGTCCAGAATGGATGGTCTCAAGTCCTGGCTGTAGCGGCGTACTCCCTCCAGTGCTGAGTCGGCCATCTCATGAAGCTTCTCCAGATTCTTCACTGCCGGTTTCGGTAGCTTATTTTGTTCTGAGACAAGCGAATCAAGGCCACGGGATAGTCCGGCTAAGGCCTGAGCGGTGTCATCATGGAGTTCCCGGGAGATGCGCAATCGCTCGTCCTCTTGAGCTTTTGTTATCTGCGTTATGTAGTACTCCATATTTTGCCGTAATTGTCTCTCCTCCGTTACGTCCAGGGCGATGACCTGGAGACCGATTACCTCACTGCTTCGGAGCAAAGGGCTAATCCTGAGTTCAACAAATGCCTCGGTTCCGTTCCTCTTAGTGAGACGGACTTCTTCGGTTTCCCCTACTGTCACCCGCTCCAGTTCATCTGAAAACAGTTGCCTGACCTTCTCCAGGCTTACCCCCGAGAAGAGGTCATATATGGTAGTGGTTGCCAGCTCATTCTGCGCGTAACCGGTGAGCTGTTCACAGGCCCGGTTAATTGAGATAATTCTGCCGGTAGTGGAGCAGACTATGATGGCTTCACTGGCATTCTCAAATAAGCCTCGATATCGCTCTTCTGAAAGCCGGAGTTGTTCCGTAACAACCTGCTGCTCTTGGTAGAGGCGCGAATTCTCCACAGCCACACCAATTTGATTGCCGATGGCGTTAAGCAACTCTACTTCCTCTGCCTGGAAAGAGCGGTAGCTACGCATGGCGATACAGAGGGTGCCGTTAACACTGCTTTTAGAACGCAGTGGTATTATGAGCGTCGACCGTATCCTGAACTTGCTTACCACTTCTCTGGTTAATCTGGGGTCCTGAGAAGCGTCCTCTACGAATAGCGGCTCTCCCGATTTAGCCACCCTGCCGTTGAAGCCCTCTCCGACCTTTAATCTATCTATACCTCGGGCAAGTTCTTCTTCTGTGCCACGGTGGGCAGCTAAGACAAGCTCGCTACTTTCCTCATTGAGAAGAAATATCCAGGCAACGTCAGCTTGCATAACATTGATAACATTGTCAATAGCATTGCTCAGGACGTGACCCAGTTCCAGAGATTCAGAGACAGTGCTTGATATCTGGTTAAGAGCGGCCAGGCGCTTTTCGTTGTCTTTGATAAGCTGAACATTCGCCTGCAGTTCCTGCTGGGCATTCTCCAGTTGATGAAACGCTCGCTGCTGCCGATGAATCAGCCAGCTTACCAGCAGACCGATGAAAAAGAAGGCGATAGTCTCGGTTAATGCCTCGGCCACCTGGGGGGTGAAGAATATCGCCCTTGGCATGAGGGCAAGGCTGATGAAAACCGCGGTAATCAACCCGCCCCTCAGACCGAAAACGAAGGCGGCGTAGGCTACCGGGATTACCGAAAGAATGCGGTACGTTGAATACCGGGCCAGGTCAACAGGCAGCAGAGTTGTAATATTTTGGAATAAAGGGAGCTGGTCGGCGTAATAGACAAGGGCCCCAATGCACATAATGGCTAATATGCCCCAAAAGTGGGGAACCTGGTAAAAGCGCTTCATGAATTTGCCCCTCTCAGCCGGTGCCTAGGCTAAGTCGTCCAGACCGAGCCAGCCTTTTCGCAGCGCCTGCAACACGGCTTCAGTTCTAGAGCCCACGTCCATCTTACGAAAGATATTGCCCAGGTGGGCCTGCACGGTACGACGGCTCAAAAAAAGTTTACCAGCAATATCCTGATTGCTCAGCCCCTTGGCGGCCAGCCTGAGTATCTCCAACTCCCGCTCGCTAAGGTCGGCCAGCTGTGCTGGTTCGCTCGTTTGCCCTTCAGCCGTGCCGAAGCGGCTGAAGACCTTCTGGGCGATAGCCGGATGAAGAACTGCTTCGCCAGCATATACAGCGCGAATAGCGTTGACCAGCTCCTTGCCGCTGACATTCTTGAGCAGGTATCCAGCCGCTCCTGCTTCCAGCAGTGCCAGTATATACTGGTCGTTATCATAAGCCGTGAGAATCAGCACTGCGGTTGATGGTTGGCACGCCTTAATCTGTCGTGTTGCCTCAACACCATTAACCTTGGGCATGGCAATGTCCATCAAAGCTACGTGAGGAGATAGCCTGGTTACCAGTTCCACGGCCTCTTCACCGTCACTGGCTTCACCCACAACCTCTATATCTTTTTCTCGCTCGATTAGGTTGCGAGTACCCTCACGGAACAGTACATGGTCATCAGCGATGATCACCTTTATCTTGCTCATATGGTTATTGCCTTTTCTGCCCCAATTTTATTTCCCTGTTTTTATTATAGTCTGTGATGGGGGAGAGTTCAAAGGCACTCGGCTCGCTGGTTCTGGTTTGCTTTGTTTGGTTCGGCATCCTAACCCCTCCCCCTCGTTTCCAATCTAATCCCACCCGACCACCCTCGTATCATCGGCGGCTTAAACCTTAAAAATTCTCCCACCCGACCACCCTCTTATCGCCTATGGCTTAGCCCGCAAATACTCACCCCCTTAAATCCCCCTCTGTCATTAATACCTAGTCTTCATGCACATATTGCCTAGTTGAGAAATAGGCCAGGGATACAGGTTAGATTAGGCTAGGTGAACGATGAAAGTCCGGCTGTTGAGATGTAATCTGGAGGTAGAGAGTATTGAAGGAGGGTTATAGTTATGGACAGAGCCATGGCTGAAAATACACAGGACACTGGTTTCTTGGATATCTCGAAAATACTAGACGAGCTGGACAGAGATTTATCAACTCAAGTAATCGAGCCGGAGGTGGAAAAGGCTCCCTCGGGTAAAGCGGCAGTCCTTGAGGTTCTGGCCAGAGCTGCCGATGACCACAAATTCCTGGCCCGACTGGCGGAGGACCCGGCCAAAGTGCTTAAGGAGTATGACCTGACCTCGGAAGAGAGAGCCGCCCTGGCCTCAGGAGATTTGCGCCGGATAGAATCATGGGTCGGCAAGCTGGATAAGCGCTTGAGCACCTGGATATGGTGCCGTCTTCAGCAAGAGAAGTGGTAGATAGGAGAGTTAAAATGAGTGCTAGTGCTGGGACACGACTGACCAGGGCTCAGGCCGAAGGGGTATTCTATGAGCTTCCTGACGGTGAGCAAAGCGAGTCCTTTAAGGAGCAGGTTCGTCAGTTTCATGGTGAACCTGCTATGTTATTAGAATTGCTTCACACCGCCCAGGAGAGTTACGGTTACCTGCCAGATGCCGTTCTGGGCTGGATTGCCCAGGAATTTAAGATACCTAAAAAAGAGGTTTACGAAGCAGCCACCTTCTACTCAATGTTTTCCCTGAAGCCTGAAGCCAGGTATGTTATTGATGTCTGTGACTGTTTGTCCTGTTATCTGAACGGTGGCAAAGCCATTTTGGAAGCGGTGCGGAAGGCGGCGAATATTGCAGATGGTGAAACATCCAGCCCGGACGGGCTCTTTTCACTGCACCTGGTTTCCTGTCTTGGTCTTTGTGACTTATCACCGGTGATAATGATTAACCAGGAAAGATACGGACTTCTGACCCCGGAAAAGGTTCATAATATTATCTCTGAGCTGCGGAGCAAAGAAATAATTTAAGGAAGGCTGTCATGACTGAGAAGGTCGTTTATAAGAATATCGGCAAACCAGGCTCAGAAACCCTTGATAGCTACCAGCAGAATGGTGGCTACCAGGTGCTGAGGAAACTGGTACACAAGGGGTCTTCATCTCAGGTAATAAAGGAAATTAAAAAGAGTGGCCTGCGCGGATGTGGCGGGGCTGGCTTCCCCACCGGGAATAAGTGGGAATTCGTGGCTCAAGCCACGGGTCCGCGGAAGTATGTGATTTGTAACGCTGATGAGGGCGAACCGGGAACCTTTAAGGACAGGATAGTGCTGGAGCTGGACCCGCATCTGCTCATTGAAGGCATGGCTATTGCCGGGTTTGCTGTAGGAGCTACAACTGGCTATATCTATGTCCGTGGTGAGTTTGCCCGGGCCTGGCAGCGCTTGCGGAAGGCGTTAGATGAGGCGTATGCCAGCAATCTACTTGGTGATAGAATCCTGGGCAGTCATACGGATTTTCATATCAAGCTGCGCCGTGGCGCCGGTGCCTATATTTGCGGTGAAGAAACCGCCTTGATTGAGTCGCTGGAGGGAAAGCGGGGAGTACCCCGACTGCGACCTCCATATCCGACCACGCACGGGCTGTGGGGCTGCCCGACACTGGTTAATAATGTTGAGACGCTGGCTCGGGTTCCCACGATATTAGAGAAGGGAGCTGACTGGTACGCTCATCTGGGCAGGGATGGCACTGCCGGAACCAAAGTGTACTGCCTCAGTGGTCATATCCAGAAGCCCGGTGCCTACGAACTGCCACTGGGAATAACGGCCAGTGAGCTGATTTATGATTATGGTGGTGGTATCAGGGACAATAAAGAATTAAAGGCTTTCAGTCCCGGTGGCCTGTCCAGCGGCGTACTGCCGGCCAGCACAGTTAACATCTCGCTGAATTACGAATCATTAGCTAATGCCGGCTCCATGCTTGGTTCCGGAGCCGTGGTGGTCATGGACGAATCAACGTGTCTGGTGGATGTAGCACTATGCGCCGCCCGTTTCTATGCTCACGAGAGCTGTGGCGAGTGCACACCCTGTCGCCTTGGTAATCTGAGGGTGGTGGATATTCTGAAAAAGATTACTAACGGCCTGGGGTCATGGCGTGATGTACAGATACTTGAGGAACTGGGCAAGCGTATGTGCATAGACTCCCGATGTGGTCTGGGGCAGGCAGCCGCGCTCCCCTTCCTGAGTTCCCTGAACCATTTCGCTGAGGAGTATCGGGCTCATGTTGAGGAGAAAAAATGTCCCAGCGGGGTCTGCCCGATGCTGCCTGTGGCGGTTCCACACTACCCCGAGGAGGTGACCGTATGACGGTAGCAACAGCAATACAGGAAAAAACAGTAACTATCAACATAGACGGGCAGCCAGTAAAAACAGCGTCTGGCGCCACTATTTTGGAAGCTGCCAGGGAGTCCGGTATTCGCATTCCGACACTCTGCCACCACCCCCGGTTATCAGTGGTAGGTTCCTGTCGGGTCTGCATGGTGGCAGTGGAGGGCATAAAGGGGGTAGTACCTGCCTGTGCCACCCCGGTCCGTGACGGTATGGTCATCAAGACCGATACACCTGAGGTACTGGCGGCACGGAGAATGGCGGTAGAGCTGTTGCTGTCGACACATCCCCTGAACTGTGAAGACTGTGAGTCCAACGGAAAGTGCGAGCTCCAGGCGCTGGCAATAGAGCTGGAGGTGGAAGAGCCGCGCTTCGGGCGCAGCCTGGAGAAAAAGCCCATTGATGACAGGCACCCCTTCCTCATCCATGACCCCAATAAATGTATCCTGTGCAGCCGATGTGTCCGCGCCTGCCGCGAGATAGCCGTCAATGATGTCTGGTGCTTGAGTGGCCGGAGCAGCGGCACCAGCATCTCCACCTTCTTTGACAAACCTATGGAAAGTTCCGGCTGCCTGTCCTGTGGCGAGTGTGTCAGCATGTGCCCTACCGGCGCCCTCACCACCAGACTAGAAAAACCCGTCGTATCCTCCGGTGAGGTCAGGGTAACCAGAACGACGTGCCCGTGGTGCGGCGTCGGCTGCACCATAGACCTGCACACCGCCGGCAACAAGATAATCGAGGTTACTTCACCACCGGAGGCGCCAGCCAACAAAGGCAGTCTCTGTGTTAAAGGGCGCTATGGCTATGAATTTGTGAACCACCCGAGCCGCTTGACCAAGCCCTTGATTCGTGTCAAGCCTAAGGGCGAGGGCACCTACCATGAAGAAACCTGGCACATGGACTTCCGTGAAGCTAGCTGGAATGAGGCGCTGAACCTTGTCGCGCAGAGGTTGTTGGAGATTAAGGAGAAATCCGGACCGGAAAGCCTGGCTGGCTTCAGTTCTGCCAAGGCGACCAATGAAGATAATTATGTGATGCAGAGATTTGTCAGGCAGGTGCTGGGCAGCAACAATATTGACCACTGCGCCCGCCTCTGACATTCCCCAACTGTGGCCGGTCTGGTCGCAACCTTCGGCAGCGGTGCTATGACCAATTCCATTGAAGACTTCACCAGAGCAGATGTTATCTTGGCCATCGGCACCAATACCACGGAATGCCATCCCGTGATTGGTAATGTCATCAAGAATGCCGTCAGGTTCGGGGGCACATCGCTCATTGTCGCTGACCCGCGCACTACCCAGCTTGTTCAGCATGCTGACATCCATTTACGCCATCACCCGGGCACCGATATCGCCCTGCTGAACGGACTGATGCATGTTATTATCGAAGAAGGCCTGGATGACAGGGATTTCATCAAGCAGAGAACCGAGGGTTATGAGGAAGTGGCGGCCGTGGTGAAAAACTATACGCCGAAGAGGGTGGAGGAGATAACCGGGGTGCCTGAGGGAAAGATTATCGAAGCGGCACGCCTCTTCGCCAAAGCGGAAAGTGCCTGTATCGTCTACAGTATGGGCATCACCCAGCACGTTCACGGCACGAATAATGTTATATCTGTTGCCAACCTGGCCATGCTCACCGGAAATGTCGGCAGGCCGGGGACCGGCGTCAGCCCGCTGAGGGGCCAGAACAACGTACAGGGCGCCTGTGATATGGGGGCTTTGCCCAACTCTTTCCCCGGATACCAGTCGGTAACCGACCCGAAAGCCCGGGAGAAATTTGAGGCTGCCTGGGGGTGTGCCCTCAGTGAAAAGGTCGGGCTTACCATGACCGATATTATGCCGGCAGCCTATGAGGGCCAGGTGAAGGCTCTCTATATTGTCGGGGAGAACCCTCTGCTCAGTGAGGCGGATATAGAACACGCCCGTGAGGCACTCAAACGGCTTGAGTTTCTGGTGGTGCAGGACATTTTCCCGACGGAGACAGCCTGGCTGGCGGATGTCATCCTGCCCGCTGCCAGCTTTGCCGAAAAGGAAGGGACTTTTACCAGCACGGAGCGGCGCGTCCAGAGGGTGCGGAAAGCCGTAAATCCCCCCGGCGAGGCGCGTAAAGACTGGCAGATAATCACCCAGCTAGCCGCCAAAATGGGGTGCCCTTTTGGCTATACCAGTGCTGCCCAGATAATGGATGAGATAGCCTCCCTGACTCCTGTCTACGGCGGCATCCACTACAATCGCTTGGAGGGTCCCGGATTGCAATGGCCTTGCCGGGACTGGAATGACGCCGGTACCCCTTACCTCCATAAAGATAGCTTCAGTCGGGGCCTGGGCAAGTTCTATGCCGTAGAATACACTACATCCAAAGAGCTGACTTCAGAAGAGTACCCTATAGTGCTCACCACTGGTCGAGTTCTTGAACACTGGCATACGGCAACAATGAGCCGGAGGGTGGGTCCATTGCGCAAGCTCTACCCTATGGGGCTGGCTGAAATCCATCCTGAGGACGCTAAAAGGCTGGGCATCTGGGAAGGGGAAATGGTGTCCATCACGTCAGAGCGGGGTAAGATAGAGGCTACGGCTCACATTACCGAGAAATCAGCCCCCGGTGTGATTTTTATGGCGTTCCACTGGAGCGAAGCACCGGCGAATATCCTGACCAATCCAGCCAGTGACCCCGTGGCCAAGATTCCCGAGTACAAGGTATGTGCCGTCAAACCGGTGCTGTCAGTATTAGATAGAGCCGCCAAAGATAATACCTTCCTGGCCCAACTGGCAGAGAATCCGGTGCAGGCACTCAAGAACTATGACCTTACCAAGGAAGAAAGAGCGGCACTGGCCACCGGAGATATCAGGAAAATAGAGTCGTGGGTCGGCAAGCTGGATGAACGGCTGAAAACGTGGCTTATTGCCAGACTAGCGCAGGAGAAATGGTAATGATTGCCGGCGCCTGATACTCCGGGCTTATTTATAAATGCCGGCAATCAGGATAATATACCTGTCTCAATTGTATGGAGGTATTACAGCCGCTGTAATACCTCCAACCGATGATAAGCTTCACATAATGTGTAGTTTTGCCCCTTAGCCATCTTCGTGAAGTGTATGATTTATGGTCACCATCCCATCATTGAGGTTTTATTTGCATTTGGTTGTCGGTTGCTTACCTCACCCCTGACCCCTCTCCAGCCAGGAACACTCATAAGACGTCGAAAATATTACTGGCTGGAGAGGGGTGTATGTAAGAGAGGGGGCATAGCCCCCTCTCCGCAGGCTACTTTCCTTGGGGTGATGGGGTATACACTAACGGGATAAGCCTTGGATGCTGCGAGGGTGGTAGGGTGGGAAAAGATAATCAGCGAAGGGGGTCAGGGGAAGAGCCTATGAAATCAACCAAATCCAAACGGAACCGTAGGTCAGATTTATTGACGCATTCCTGAGGTTTTGGTAGAATAAGTCAAATTTGGTCTTGTATTAGATAAGGTATATCAAGGTATATCGAGATTAGATATAAGGGGGTAGCATTATGTGAGATGCAAGGTTGGCTTGACGATTATCAGCAAGTAATCAGGATGTAAAGCTCACATGTGTATAAAATCTTAACAGGAGGATATTTAGCGTGTCAGACGGGAAAAGCAAGGTGATTAAAGACATAGCTGGGGAAACGCGGGTCAGGAGTATTGGTTTTGCCGGTATACCCGGCGGCGGCGTGACCGGGGCGGTCGATGTCAGTGACGGGAAAATAGTCAGAATCAGGCCGCTGCATTATGACTGGAAATATGACTGGGAGAAGCTGAATCCCTGGGAGATTAAGAGGAATGGCAAGACCTTCGGGCCGAGCCGGAAATCGCTGCCCGGTCCCTTTTCACTGGCTTACAAATAGCGGGTATATTCTCCCAACCGGATTAAGTACCCGTTGAAGAGGGTTGACTTCGACCCCAACGGCGAGCGAAACCCGCAGAACCGGGGAATAAGCAAATATAAGAGAATTTCCTGGGACGAAGCTACCGATATCATCGCCAGCGAGATAAAAAGAATACACAAGACATACGGTGTATACGGGATACTGCCCATGGGAGACGGACACGGTGAGAACAAGTTGCTGCAGGGTCCCCATGGCTTGCATACGTGGTTGTTGAAAAAGATGGGCGGTTACACGCAGTACATCCGGAACGCCGATAGCTGGGAGGGGTGGATATACGGCGCCCAGCATGTGTGGGGAGATGGAATATCCGGCCATATGTTCCCGCAGGATAATGTCATGAAGGATGTTACCGAGAACAGCGATATGGTTCTGGTCTGGGGAGGCGACCCGGAGACAACGCCGTGGGGATTCAACGGGCAACTCCCCAGCCGCCTGTTATTCTTCTGGACAGAGATTGGCCTGAAACAGGTCTATATCTGCCCCGAGCTGAACTATGCGGCGGCGGTCCATGCCGATAAGTGGATACCGATATTACCGGACACCGACGCTGCCATGCAACTGGCAATAATATACACCTGGATAAAGGAAGGCACCTACGATAAGAAATACGTGGCTACCCATACCGTTGGCTTCGATAAGGTGAAGGCTTATGTCATGGGCGAGGAAGACGGCGTGCCCAAGACGCCTGAGTGGGCCTCACCCAAGTGCGGCGTACCGGAGTGGACCATCAAGGCGGTTGCCCGGGAGTTTGCCGCCAGGACAACGACAATAGGCCATTACTTCGGCGGCGGCTTGATAAGGGGTCCCTACTCCAGCGAGCCTGCCCGGCTGGAGGTAATCATGCTGGGGATGCAGGGGCTGGGTGCTCCCGGCGTCCACCAGTACGAAATAGGCTACCTGGGTGGCCCCAGAGGTACGAGGCCGGAAAATATGCGTTACAGCTTCGAAAGGTCCGGCGAGGACTGGTGCCTTGAAGACCGGGTGATGTACCCCATGTGCGGCGGCTCCCGTGCCCACCAGAAGCAGTTCTTCCCCAAGACCTTTCTACATAAAGCTGTTCTTAATCCACCTATTTCGTGGTATGGCAAGAGCCAGAACTCGGCGCCGGTGGAAGACCAGTTTATCCAGTACCACTACCCGGTTGAGGGCTGCTCCGAGGTGCACATGCTCTGGGCCGACAACCCCTGCATGACCACCTGCTGGCATGAAGGCATGAAGACGGTAGAGGTCTTCAGGAACCCGAAGATAGAGTTCATTCTCCACCAGCACCCCTGGTTTGAGAACGATAACTTCTGTGCCGACATTATCCTGCCGGTATGCACCCTGTATGAGCTGGATGATATCATGGCAAATACTCTCGCCGGGGTACAGTTTAATGACATTATGTACATGAAGCAGGCTATCAAGCCCATCGGTGAGTCCAAGAGCGACTACGGGGCAGTCTGTGAAATAGCCAGGAAGCTGGGAATGTACGAGAAGGTTACCGAGGGCAAGAGCGTAGAGGACTGGATTAAACATACCTATGAGAATATGGGGCTAACGGAGCATATCAGCTGGGAAGACTTCAAGGAAAAGCAGTACATCATGTTCCCGACGGCGAAAGACTGGGAAGATGACTCGCCCGGCTTCCGCAAGTTCTACGAAGACCCGGAGAAGAACCCACTGCCCCTGCCGTCAGGCAAGCTGGAGTTCTACTCGGAGAGATTGGCCCAGCACTTCCCGGATGATAATGAAAGGCCGCCGATACCGAAATGGATTGAAAATGGCGAAACGCATGACGAGAGAATATCCAGCGAGAGGGCCAAAAAGTATCCGCTGCTCCAGATGTCCAATCATGGCCGGTGGCGGGTACATGCCGAGCATGACGATATATCCTGGACCAGGGAAATCCCTAGCTGCAAGGTAAAGGGGCCGGACGGCTACATGTACGAGCCCTTGTGGCTGAACACCCGGACCGCTGCCGAGAGGGGCATCAGGGACGGTGACATCGTCAGGGCCTACAACGAGAGGGGTTCCGTTCTCTGTGGCGCGAGGGTATGGGAAAGAATTATGCCTGGAGTATCCTATACAGACCATGGCTCCAGGGTCGACTGGATAATACCGG
>CAYWRT010000040.1:0-13467 GCA_964460815.1 uncultured Dehalococcoidaceae bacterium | reverse complement strand
CAGGTCATTGGCCTGGACATCGCCCGGGATAACGCGGTAGAAGTCGTTCGGGTCCAGCTGGAAAGGGCGGTCGTGGCGACCGTGCAGTCCGGCTGTGGTGATAATAGCCACGCGCCTCTGGCTCAAGGGCGGCCCTTCGACCCAGGGATGGGTTTCAAATGAGGGGCACATACGCGCCATCCTCTGTATGAGTTCTCTCTCCTGTTCGATTAACTTTTCAAGACGCACCATATATACTCTCCCTCTGTAAGAATATGTATCCACTACCAGCCGGGCTTCAATTTTTATATCGGCGGAGGATTTTGTCAGGGACGATGAAGCCGATGCCGATTTGATTCATAACGCTGTCTGCATTTGCCTCGCCGACTTTCCTCAATTCCATGAGCACTTTTGCAGCTACCGTTTCGTCCCAGAACCAGTCCGCAAGCCTCTTACCCGAAGCACCCGCCTGGCCCGGCTGCGCCGTAATCCCCTCAATATAGTAAGCCTTCAAATCCACAACGGCAAATTTCAGCGTGTACGCCAGCGATATATCTTTACGGGGATTATCCGGCTCCTCGCCCCTGGCGAAGGCATAAATAAAATCGCCCAGCGCCTCCACGCCTATTCCGCTGGCACCTACCGCAGTGCGCTGCCGCCTGGCCACGCCCATATCGTACCAGGGGCGCATGGCTCTCATCTCCCTGCGGAATGCTGCCTGTAGCTGGTCAGTTTCTTCAGTATCTGCCACGTCCTGGGCAAAATCCACCGGGCAGGTCAGCACCATTATTTCATCGGACGTCTCCGGCTCATCCTCGGGAAAGTCCTCCAGGCACGGCCCGGCGGGCGCCTCGAACATCCCCATAAGGGCCAGCAGCACCCGCTTCTGGAAGGCAGCATCATTAGGCGGCCCCAGGGTACGCCCAATATCAAAAGGCACCCATAAGGCCCGGGGCGGCCTGATAACCTCCGTGTGCGGCCGGATAAAGCTGATGCTGGCTGTCGGCACACCTTCCTCCTCGATAAAATGCCCCAGCACGCCTACGGCGCGTGTGCAGCCCGGTCAGGTTGGAAGGAGCAGGACGGCATCAACATTGTCCTTCTTGAGCAAACCGGCAATTTCCCGTATTGGCTCCGTATTACGCTCACTGACATTGCTGGTGTGATATGAATAGTGAAAGTCGGCCACGCTGCCGATAATACCCTCTGCCGCCATCTCGCGGAGCCGGTCTAGGGGAAAAACGACATTCCAGTCCCGCTGGTACCCGGTACTGTCCATGCCGGGTGATGGTTGTGACATAACCAGGTCATTGGCCTGGACATCCCCCGGGATAACACGGTAGTAATCCTCCGGGTCCATCGGGAAAGGGCGGTCATGGCGACCGTGCAGCCCGGCGGTGGAGATAATAGCCACCCGCCTCTGGCTCAAGGGCGGCCCTTTGACCCAGGGATGGGTTTCAAATGAGGGGCACGTAAGCGCTATCTTCTGCATGATTTCTCTCTCTTCTTCGCTTAACTTCTCAAGACGAACCATATATACTCTCCCTCCGTGTATATTACCTTCGGCTGGCACCAGCCATCAGCATAATTGGCAGTATGACATAACCGAATTTACCTGTCAACAGGTCGAAACGACGATAATGGTTTTATTCACATTTGGTTGGCGGTTGCTTACCTCACCCCTGACCCCCTCCCCTGATATATCTATTCCCACCCACCACCCTCGCATCATTTCAGGCTTATCCCGTAAGTGTATTCCCCCCCCACACACAAAAAAAAGTGAGAGATAAATTCCCCCTCGGGGAGTTTAAGAGGGATGAAAGTAACGCATTCCCTTATAGGGAGTAGGCACGGAGAGGGACACCAGCCCCTCTCAATAATCACTCCCCCTCTCCAAACAAAATTACTTGCGCTGCTTGTGCCATCTTGCTGTTTGTAGAGGGGGACAAAGGGGGTAAGGTTAAGATGGAGTGAGGCCAGCGGTGTGCAGTCAAAGCTAATAACGAACCAACAAGAACCGAACAGAAGTGGCGGAAATAAACTATTGACAAGATAAGTAAATGTGTTCTAGAATACTATTAGCCATTGACCTTTATGGCGGTGAGCTTGGAGTATTTAACCTTAACAAAGTAAGTCGCTTGGATCTGACATGACCGAGACGGCAATAGGTGTTTCCAGGTTGTTAATGCCCTCTCCGTTGTGTTGGAGAGGGTTTTTAATTAGAGGTATAATGCTCAAACTGGGTTTTATCGGAGCCGGAACCGTGGGCACTGCCCTGGCTGTTCTGCTAAGCAGAAGGGGCTACCGGGTGACGTGCGTATCCAGTCGAAGCCGGACCTCTGCCGAAAATCTGGCGAAGGCAGTTGAGGGCGGCGACGTGCTCCAAAACAATCAGGAAGTAGCCGACACAGCCGAGCTTGTCTTTATCACCACCCCTGATGATACCATTGCTGAAGTAGCATCTCAGGTGAAGTGGCACCACGGACAGAGCGTCGTCCACTGTAGCGGTGCCGATTCAACCGATATTCTGGAACCAGCCAGAAAATCAGGTGCCCTGGCAGGCGGTTTCCATCCCCTTCAGACCTTCGCCGGTGTCAAGCAGGCCGTGGAAAACATACCGGGCTCGACCTTCGCCATCGAAGCTGAAGAACCGCTACTGAGCACACTCAAGGATATGGCTACGGCTCTGGGTGGCCACTGGATAGAGCTGAAAGCGAGCGACAAGGTAGCCTACCACGCGGCGGCCGTCTTTGCCTGCAACTATCTGGTAACCCTTGTCAAGCTCGCCACCGACCTGTGGCAGACATTCTCCATCCCACCAGAACAGGCTACCAAGGCGCTACTCCCGCTGATATACGGAACGCTCCACAACATTGAAACCATCGGCATACCGCAATGCCTCACGGGGCCAATAGCGCGTGGTGATACCGGCACCATCGAGAAACACCTGAAAACACTAAATGAAAAGGCTCCAGCCCTGCTCTCTACTTATAAAGAACTCGGACGGCAGACTATTCCCGTCGCTCTTGCCAAAGGCAAAATCAATAAACAGCAGGCCAGTAAGCTGGAGGCTGTATTAAAACAGGCTGACTGAATACTTACAGGGGGAAGTCCAATGAGAATCATGCTCAAAAGCAAAATCCACCGGGCCCGTGTTACCGATGCCAACATTGACTACGAGGGCAGCATCACCATTGATAAGAAGCTCATGGCCGAGGCCGACATCCTCCCCTACGAGCAGGTACAGGTACTCAATATCAACAACGGCGCCCGCTTCAGCACCTACGCTATTGAGGGGCAGGAGGGCAGCGGTGAAATCTGCCTGAACGGTGCCGCCGCCAGGCTGGCAGTCAAGGGCGATTTAGTTATCATCCTGACTTACTGCGATGTCAGCGAAGAAGAAGCACATCATCATACGCCCAAGGTAGTGTATGTTGACGCCAGAAACGCTATAGTTAAAGGAGTGGGCGAGGCTATATTCGCCTGAGGAGAAATAATGAGAATTACGATAAACCAAATAAAGGAAATGAAGCTAAAGGGTGAGAAAATCACCGCGCTCACCGCTTATGATTACACTACAGCCAAGATAGTCGATGAGGCAGGCATACCGCTAATCCTAGTTGGTGATACCCTGGGGGAGGTCGTCCTTGGTTACGGCTCAACCATACCGGTCACCATGGAAGATATGCTTCACCACATCAAGGCAGTGGTCAGGGGCGCAAAGCGAGCAATGATAATTGGCGATATGCCATTTATGACCTACCACGTAAGTGTCTCCGATGCGCTCAAAAATGCCGCCCGCTTTATTCAGGAAGGCGGCGCCCAAGCCGTCAAGCTCGAGGGCGGCGTCATTGTCGCCGATAAGGTGCAGAGAATTGTAGAATGCGGCATCCCGGTTATGGGCCACATTGGACTCACCGCCCAGTCAATTAACCAGCTTGGTGGTCACAAAATTCAAGGTAAGACCCCAGAAGCCGCCGCCAGACTTATCAAAGACGCTCTGGCACTAGAAAAAGCCGGGGCTTTCGCCATCGTCCTCGAGACTGTTCCCGCCCCGCTGGCAGCACTAATCACCAAGAAAGTCGGTATCCCCACCATTGGCATCGGGGCTGGCATCAATTGTGATGGTCAGATATTGGTTGTACATGACATGCTCGGTTCGTTTACTGACTTTGTCCCAAAGCATGCGAAGCAATATGTTAAGCTTGCTGATATTATGTCAAGTGCGGTCACCGAGTACCACAATGAGGTAAAGTCCGGTAAATTCCCCACCGAAGCCCACAGCTTCCCCATGGATGAAAGCGTTTTAGCCGGTCTGGATAAATAGTCTTATAGTTATGGGGAGTTTAAAAGGGGCGTAAGCCCGCTTTATCTATTCCCACCCACCACCCCATCTTGTCTGCCCCGATATACGGGCTGCTTTGCTTATGTGGTCAATGCTGTTCAAAAGAAATCACATACCCCCCAAAAAATAGTAAGTTGGCAATATAAGCTAACCATTGCAAAATATAAGCTACTTTGTAGTATAATGTGAAGGCCGCAAATATAAAATAAAGAGGTGAGATGGCGATGGCAATAAAAGAAGAGTTAATAGGGATTGTGGGGGCAAAGAACGTTTTGGACGATGCTAAAAGGCTCAAGCCGTATTCCAAAGATAACAGTTTAAGCGCCCCGAAGATGCCCAGCTATGTGGCTAAGCCGAAGAACGCCGACGAGGTTCAAAAAGTCATCATACTGGCCAATAAATACAAGTTGCCGGTCGTGCCCTGTAGCTCTGGCATCCATTTCAACGGGGATACCATCCCGGTTCAAGGCGGAATAGTGTTAGATTTAAGCGGAATGAACAGGATTCTGGCAATTGATGAGCGGAATAGAATGGCCAGGGTTGAAGCCGGCGTCACCTGGGAGCAATTGCAACCGGAACTGGCCAAGCATGATATGATGGCCCTGGCCCCACTGCTACCACACCGCCTTAAGTCGGCACTGACCAGCCATCTGGAGAGAGAGCCTGTGCTCATCCCCAAGTTCGAGTATACTGATAACCTGGCCACTGTGGAGGTGGTTCTACCTGAGGGGGAACTGTTCAAGACTGGCTCAGCGTGTGTTCCCGGGTTCCCGGACAAAAGCTTTTCAGACGGCGTTAATCCTTCAGGCCCCGGCAATGTCATGTGGACCCGAATGTTGCAGGGTGCCCAGGGGACCCTGGGGGTAGTAACCTGGGGACAGTTCAAGATTGAGTACAGACCGAAGGTAAACAAGACCTTTTTCATTCCGTT
The DNA here is from genome assembly GCA_964460815.1 of uncultured Dehalococcoidaceae bacterium. Taxonomy (GTDB): domain Bacteria; phylum Chloroflexota; class Dehalococcoidia; order Dehalococcoidales; family RBG-16-60-22; genus CAYWRT01. The sequence continues at coordinate 8,212 of CAYWRT010000040.1, read as the reverse complement.
TAACAGCATCCAGGACGCTGTGGAGGTGGTACACAAGGTCCAGCGACGCATGGTAGGGGAGGAGTGCCTGATACTGAATAACTTCAACCTGGCCGCTATCCTGGCAGAGCAATGGCCCGAAGACTTCAATGTCCTGAGAGCATCGCTGCCACCATGGACATTAATTCTGGTGCTGGGTGGAGGCAAAAGGTTCCCCGAAGAGAAGATAGAGTACGAGGAAGATGCCGTGAGGGAGGTGGCCATGGAGTTATCTATCCCGGACTTGCCTACCTCAGTGCCGGGTGCACCCGGTGTGGAAAGGGGGATAGCGGATATGCTGCGCCGCGCCTGGCCCAAGGAAAGAACTTACTGGAAGTTTGCCTATAAGGGTTCCTGCCAGGACCTTTTCTTCCATACGGTACTGGGTAAAGCGCTGACATTCTCTCAGGCTATTGTTGAGGTGGCCGCTAAACACGATTATCCTATGCGTGACATAGGTTTTTATGTTCAACCAGTGGTCTATGGCGGTGCCTGCCATTTCGAATGCAACTTCTACTATGAGCCTGACAATGCCGAAGAGGTGAACAGGGTTAAGAATCTGTATGCCGAGGCTGCTGAAGTAGCGCTGAACCTGGGCGGGTTTTTCTCAAGGCCTTATGGAATAGTCGCCGACATGGTTTACGAGCGAGCGGCGAGCTATACCGCGGAACTGAAGAAGGTCAAGAAATTAATGGACCCCAATAATGTTATGTCCCCGGGTAGACTGTGCCTCTAAAATTCAAATAATCCAAGGAGGAAGAAATGATATCGGTTGAAGAGTACAAGCGCCAGGCAAAGATGTGCGTGAGGTGCACATTCTGTAAGTTTATCGACCTTAACTGGGTAACAAGTCTGAGGTTTTCGCGGCAATGCCCCATAGATACCAGATATGCGTTTAACCTTTACTCCCCCCACGGCCTGCTCCATTCTGCCTTAGCTGAGCTGGATAGTGAGCTGGAATTCACCCCAAAGCTCGTGGATGCATTGTTTAAATGTACCAGTTGCGGCGCCTGTGATGCCAGGTGCAAACGCAATCTGGATATTGAGGTGCTCCAGGTTATTGAAAATCTGAGGGCAAGGTGTGTCGAACAGGGCAAGGGCCCGATGCCCGAGCATAAGGCTATGGCCGACAATATACGCCAGACCAGGAATGAATACGGGAAGCCCCATGAAGACCGCTTAAAGTGGCTGCCTAAAGAAGCCAAGCCGGCACAGAAAGCCGACATGGTCTATTTTGTCGGCTGTGCTTCAGCCTATAAGCAGCCGAAGCTGGCTCAGGCTACGGCAAAGCTTCTCAGTAAGACCGGGACTCCTTTTATGCTCCTGGCAGATGAGTGGTGCGCCGGTAATTACGTGCTTACCACCGGTCAGGTAGACCTGGCCCGGGAGCTGGCAGAACATAATGTAGCCGAAATCCAGAAATCGGGAGCCAAGACGGTGCTCACCAGCAGCGCTGAGTGCTATAAAAGCCTCAAGGTAGATTTCCCCAAGCTCCTGGGAAAGTCCACAGAAGATATGCCGTATACTCCGCTTCATATAACGGAATATCTTGACCAGTTGATGAATGACGGCAAGCTCAAGTTCAAGAAGAGCGTCCCGATGAAGGTAACCTACCATGACCCGTGCAACCTGGGGAGGCTTAGCGAGCCCTGGCAGGAATGGGTGCCCAAATATGAACGCGTGATACCAATAGGCAAGATATGGAGGCGCGGTGACAGGGGGATTTATGACCCGCCCAGGAATCTACTTAAAGGTATCCCCGGCATAGAGGTTGTCGAAATGGAGAGGTCCAGGAGCAATACCTGGTGTGCCGGGAGCTGTGGCGGGGTAGCTCAGGCATTCCCTGACTTTGCCCTGTGGACAGCCGGGGAGAGAATCGAAGAGGCACAGGCAACCGGCGCCGAGGCGATAGTAACCTCCAGTCCGGATGTCAAGGAGCTTCTGACCAAGGCAGTGGCAGCCAAGAAGGCAAAGATGGCAGTCTACGACATTACGGAAATAATACTCCAAGCAATCTAATGTAATCGAAGGTAACAGGAGGAAATTATGGCTTTACTTAAAGAGGCTTATCAGGCATTACAATCTATTGTCGGGGAGGAGTGGGTCAGCGATGACCCGGCGGTTGTTGAAGCTGACCATGTTGGTTTTGCGGCTCATGGTACCGCTGATGTTAAGAGGCCAGCCTGTAGTATCCAGCCGGAAACCGCTGAGGAGGTTCAGGGGATAATCAGGGTATGTAACCGGTATATGTTGCCCTTCTCCGCGACCGTAACTAATCCCCCGCCCGGATTGGAGAGGGAAGGTATTGTCTTCATTGACCTGAAGAGGATGAGGAAGATGGAGATAGATGAGGATAACCTGTACGCTACTCTTGAACCCGGAGTATCCTTCGCGGCTCTTCAGGGCGAGCTATTTAAGCGGGGACTGGTGACCTTCGTCCCGATGTGCGGGGGTAATGTTTCCGTGCTGGCCAATTCCCTCAATGTTGGTGAGGGAGCGATATCATACCGGTATGGCGACAGAGGTTACCGGCGGATATTAGCTGCCGAGTGGGTAACGGCTGAAGGAGAAATACTGAGGATAGGCTCGAGGTCAATGCAAAAGGATTTCTTCTGGGGAGAGGGACCGGGGCCTGACCTGCGTGGTCTAATGGCGAGCGCGAACCTGGAGAGCCCGACGACAAGGGGAATTTGTACCAAGATAGGTATCAGAATATTTCCCTTCGTCAACGAGAAGCTGGTGCCCACAGGGGATGCACCTACTACCACGCTTATTCTGCCTCCAAACAGGTTTAAATATATTAACTTTACCTTCCCTACCAGAGAGGCAGCCCTCGATGCCCTGTATGAAATAGGTAAATGTGAGATAGGTCTGTTCGCCATGACGGTGCCTCCCTGGTTCTTCGCTATGGCCAGAGTCAGGGGTAGCGCCGAAGTTCTAACCGGGGCGGCCGGCTTCTGGGACTACTGGAATAAACACGAAGCCCCGCTCATTCAAGAAAACCGGGAGCGGACAGTGGGCCGGGTATTGCTGTATGGTATTGGCTCCGACAAGCGTCTGGCCTATGAGGAGAAGGTATTGCTGGATATTTGCGAGGAGTCAGGTGCTACCGCCAAGGCAAGCCGACGAGCCACGGACGAAACCCATTTCATGTCGGCAGACGCCATTGTTTCCAATATCGCCGGGGGAAGGTTTACATCTGTAATTTTGTTTGAATCTCTGGACCATGCTCTAAAGTGTGCCGATATTGTTAATGAGAATACCAGAAAGCACGTACCTCCAGTACTGGACGATTACGGAACCACGAACTGGTTCCTCCCCTTTGAAATGTGTCACATATGCAAGCTCGAGTGCCTCCGCTTCGCTTCGGTAGAGGACGCCGGTGAGCTTGCGTTATTGATGCAGGATTGCCATAAGGATTTTGTAGATGTAGGCGCCTTCCCGGTAAGACCCGAGGCTAAGCTTTACGGGCCCAAGTGGGAAAACTACCCCGAAAAGATTAAAAAGTTCAAGCAGCTCCTGGACCCGAATAATCTCGCCCCCCCACTGGAGTGAGCGTAAAGGAGAATCTCGATATGACGGAAGCAGAGAAGTACGAGGTAGTGCGCCCGGTCGGCGAGCGTAATCTTGAGATGATAACCATGGCCCCTCGCCTTGATACTCTGGAGGGCAAGACAATCTGTGAACTATGGAATGAATCATTCAAGGCCAACGTGACATTTCCGGTAATCAGGGAGTTGCTCAAGAAGAAATATCCCGGTATAAAGGTGATTCCATATACCGAGATGCCCAGACACCACATGATGGAAATCCCCGGGGTTACCAACCCGGAATCAGAAGAACTGATAGCCGCACTCAAGGAAAAGGGCTGCGACGCGGTCATAAGCGGGAACGCTGGCTGAGGAGTCTGCACACCGAATGCGGCGCATGCGGCTGTTCACGCTGAGAGACTCGGGATTCCGGCTGTAGTCGTGGCGGCTCCAGGTTTCGCGGTCGTTGGTCGGCTTACAGGTTCCAATCAGGGAGTGCCGTCCATACCAGTGGCCGTTTATCCTGGCCCGTTTGATGTCCACTCGGATGCCCAATTAACGGAGAACGCTGCAAAAGTCGTTTTCCCCCAGATTGCCGAGTTATTGACCAAACCGGTAGCGGCGGTAGAATCCGCTCAAGCGGTGAATCCCAGAGACATTGTTTTCAAAGGCACTATTGATGAAATAAACAGGTTCTTCACAGCCAGAAAGTGGAGTGACGGGATACCTGTAATTCCGCCTACTATAGAAAGGGTCGAGGAATTTCTGAAATATACCGACTGTGCCCCCGATGAGGAAATAGCCGTACTCCCGGCAGCAATTCTGCGGGCAACCCCCTGGAATATCGCTGTCAACGGGGTGATGGCCGGCTGCCGCCCGGAGTATATGCCCGTACTGATTGCCATGGTAAGAGCTATAGGTGATCCAGAGTACGGACTAGCTTCGCATGGTGGCAGCACCCACTCTTTTAATGTTTTCCTCTGGCTAAATGGGCCCCTGACCAGACAACTAGACATCGACCACGGGCAGGGGCTTATCGCTTACTCAACCAACCGGGTTATTGGCCGGGCTCTGAGTCTGATAGAAAGGAATATCGCCGGCTTCAGGATAAAAGAGACCCAGATGGGTAGCTTTGGTAAGGTGCCATCCTGGGTTCTGGCGGAGGATGAAGAGGCCCTTTTTAAGGTTGGCTGGCAACCCTACCATATGGAAAAGGGGTTTGACAAAAACGTGAGCACGGTATCTACAGGTTCCAGCACAATATGGGGTCAGAACCTTATCCCGGCGACGTCTGATGCCAGGATTCTCATGCAACTTATGGCCTACGGGATAACTTACTGCGAAGGTTTTGCCAGTGGCAGTATCCGTTCCACCCGATATGTTCTGGTAGAACCAGGCGTGGCTACGGTTCTGGCTACCGGCGGCTATACAAAACAAAGTTTAAAAGAGGACTTGATAAAGACTGCCCGGAAAGTCACGTATGAATGGGCCTTTTCCAAGGTACACGGTTCCTTCGGTCGCGCCTGGGGCCCATTCGAAGAAGAACTCGCCAGGTGCCTGGCCGAGCCGGACGCAGAGAAGGGGATGCTGCCGCCGTGGTACCCCAGATTTCCAGGGTGGGAGGAAATTCAAACGACCCCGTCTATAGGGGCCGATAACATTGTGATTATCGTATGTGGAGACCCGAGTAGAAATAAAGTGCAGAGCCTGGCCGGCGGCGGCCTGATGACCAAGGAAATAGAACTACCGGCGAACTGGGATGCGCTGATGAAGAAGCTCGGCTATCCGCCGCTGGAGAGCTTCTACCTGTAAACAGAGTGGATTTACAGACCACGGCGGCCTTTGCCACTCCGGGTAACCTCGTCTCTAACCACCCACGCCTCGAAGAGCGGACCGGAAGCCGGGTCATACTCCCTTTCAAATGCCTCGGGATACCTGCCTCTCAATTCCGCTAAATTGACCTTCTCAACCTCGACTAGGAAGCCACTTGTCGCCACTCCCAAACAATTCCTGGAAATCAGCCCGCGGGGAGCTATCATATTATTGGAGCCTCCCCGGTCAAGCCCCGGGGCGATGGGGTCGTGCCTGGCCCCGTGGTCCTGAGACAAGGCTCCCGGTATTATCCTTTCCGTCACGCGCGCCCCGCCAAGGACGGCTCCCCTCTCATTGTAGACCTTAACGATGTCCCCGTCTTTTATGCCTCTGGTCGCCGCGTCCTGCGGGTTAATCCAGACAGGTTCATACATGTAGCCATCCGGACCTCGGACTTTACACACGGGGATTTCCCGCAGCCATGATATATCATCGTGCTCGGCGTGTACCCGCCACTTGCCGTGATTTGAAACCAGGAGCAAAGGGTACTTCTGCGCCCTCGGATGCAGCCGGCTTTCCTGGAGCGACTCACCGTATGGTATCCAGTGCGGGACTGGCGGCCTCTCCTCGTCATCAGGGAAGTGCTCGGCCAGAGCGGTGGCATAAAACTCTATCCGGCCGGTCGGCGTTTCCAGAGGATTATCCTCCGGAGCCTCGACAAACCCGGACATGCCAACCGGGTCCTGCTCCCAATCCGGGGCAGTCGGCACGACATAGTAGCCCTTTTCCTTGAATTCGTCCCAGCTAATTATTGCCTGCACACCCGACTCATCGAAGCCATCCCTCATCCACTCTTCATCGGTTTTGCCTTCGGTGAACTTGTGGTACACACCCAGTTTCCTGGCTACCTCGCCAACCGCTTCGAAGTCGCTTTTCGACTCCCCTATGGGTTCGATACACCTCCCTTCAGCAAAGATGAGGCAGAACTGTCCGTTCTGAATGTCGGTACCGATATCTTCTTCCTCCAATTTCGTATTGACCGGCAGGATTATATCCGAGTACAGACAGCCATTCTCCAGCCACGGGTGCTGAATTACAGCAAATTCTATCTTGGGGCTCCTGATGGCTTCGACGTTATGGTTTCCCTCACTCCAGCATCCCAGCCAGCAGGGCGTATCCGCCCATATCATATGCACCTCAGGGCAGCCCTCCGCGGGATAGGTGTATTCTACAAACTGGTCCTCGGTGGGCCCCCAGGGATATGAGGAAAAATACCACCTGACGGGCCCACCGGTAAGAATACCCTCAGCAAAGAGGTCGCTGGGAAGCATCTGTGATACGGGGCCCGCGATACCCCCGCGGACTGCCTTTTCAACGCCCGGAATTAGCGCCGGTCTGGGCAGGGGATTTGTATCGGCTGAACCGCCTTTGTGATTCCACTCAACCATCTTAACCTGGTGACGTCCCGGCTTGCCCACGCCCTGCATCGCCAGATTCAGGACCTCCAGCCGGGCAGGTTCATGGGAGTATGGCCCCCTGATATAGGAACCTCCGTTGCCATGAGCTATGGATGTAGTCCGGGACGCCCATTCTCTGGCCAAGGCCTTAATTGTCCATTCCGGGACACCACATAGTGGTGAAGCCCATCCCGGTGTCTTGGGAGTCCCGTCTTCTCTGCCCAGAACGTAGTCTTCGAATTTATCGAAGCCAGTTGCGTGCGTATCTAAATAGACCTTATCGTATGTCCCTTCCGTTATCCAGACGTAGGCTATTGCCAGGTGCAGCGCCGCATCCGTGTTGGGAAGCACCGGAATCCATTTATCAGCATGGACAGCGGCCCCGTAGTTCAGGTCGGGGCAGATATATACTGTCTTTATCCCGAGCTCCGTCCACCAGTAACATATCCGGCTTGCCTGCTGTCCGTCCCAGGCCATTGGTGTGGTCTCCGGGTCACATCCCCAGAACAGTATCATATCCGTATTCTCGGCTATATCCTTGACGCAGTTAGCCAGAGGCGCCATCTCACCGACATTGGGTGTCATTCCCCACACATGCTTTGACCCCCAGAACCACCCTTCCCAGCTATCCGGGCCACCACCGGCCACCCTGGAGTAATCCCCCAGATAATGATGAAAAAGACGGGTCTGAGTCCCGTGAGCGTAATGCAAGACCTTCGTCTCCCCATGTACACCAGGCAGAGCCAGTATCGCACCCGGCCCGTATTTTGCCTGTATCCTCTTCATCTCACTGGCTATAATATCCGCAGCCTCATCCCAGGAAATTCTCTTGAATTTACTCTTCCCCCGGTTCTGCGTATTTCTCTCACCATCCGGGTTCCAGTCAACCCTCTTCAGCGGATACCTGATTCTGTTGGGGGAGTAAACGCGCTTTTTGTAGCCCAAGGTGAACGGAGGCAGCAATGTTTTCATCCCCGGTTCAAAGACCTTGCCGCGTGCCTTAATCTTCCAGGGTTTCATATCCTCAGGCTTATACTTCCAGTCAAAGTGCAGCGGTCTAATCCTGACTATTCTATCGTTCCTGACATCGACCGCCGCCGCATTTGAGCCGGCAAATGGTTCATTGCCGCAGAAACCGAGCCCTTTTATGAACGTTTTTTCTTCCGGCACTATAAGTGTCTCCGGTTTAGTATTATCGCCATTCTGCTATTATATAGCATGATTTTCGTCTTCACAAATAGCAAATACGGGGGTTCTATTTGGTTTTGGTTGATTCCAGATGCACTCCCCCTGACCCCCTTTGCTGATTATCTTTTCCCACCCTGCCGCCCTCGGCTCACCTTCTGCTTATCCCATAGTTATTTCCGCCACCCCAAAGGAGAGTAGCCTGCGGAG
>CAYWRT010000039.1:0-13499 GCA_964460815.1 uncultured Dehalococcoidaceae bacterium | reverse complement strand
CTAAAAGTACCCCTTCAAGCCTGGCTGGTTCGTGTGAATATGGCCCCCGGATATAACTGCCGCCGAAATAGTGGGCGATGGAGGTAGCCTTGGACGCGAACTCCCTCGCCAGCGCCTTGATGGTCCATTCCGGGACGCCGCACTTAGGTGAAGCCCACTCAGGCGTTTTGGCAATCCCGTCTTCCCGGCCCAGAACATAGTCTTCAAACCTATCGAAGCCAACGGTGTGGGTGGCTATATAGTCTTTATCGTATGTCCCTTCGGTCATCCAGACATAGGTTATCGCCAGCTGCAGCGCTGCATCCGTATTTGGTAGCACCGGAATCCATTTATCAGCGTGGACAGCGGCTCCGTAGTTAAGCTCCGGACAGATATATACCTGTTTGATGCCGATTTCTGTCCAAAAGTAGCACAGCCGACTGGCAAACTGCCCCCGGAATCCCCATGGTGTTGTCTCTGGGTCGCCTCCCCAGAACAGAACCATCCCACTGTTCTCTGTAATATCTTTGACAATATTAGCCGCCGGAAGCATATGACCACAGAGTCCTTTTCCCCACATGTGCTCGCCGCCGTAGTACCACCCCTCCCAGCTATCCGCATTTCTGACTTGCTGCGTCCAAACCCCCAGCTTTTCCAGCAGCAGTGATGGCGCGCCGTGAGGTCCCTGCACCAGCTTGCACTCCCCATGTCCGTCTCCCTGGGTGAGCACGGCAAACGGCCCGTATTCCTTATGTATTCTCTTTATCTCGCTGGCGATGATATCAGTGGCCTCGTCCCAGGAGATTCTCTTAAACTTGCTCTTGCCCCGGTTCTGTGGGTTCCTCTCGCCATCGGGGTCCCAGTCAACCCTCTTCAAGGGATATTTAACCCGGTTGGGGGAATATACCCGTTTTTTGTAAGCCAAGGAGTACGGGCCGGGTAGTGATTTCCAATTTGGTTCCAGCGTTTTGCCGTTCCTCTGAAACTTCCAAGGGTTCAAATCCTTCTTATCGAATTTCCAGTCATAGTGCAACGGCCTTATCCGGAGTATCTTGCCATCCTTAACATCGACGGCCCCTTCAGCTCCGCCATTGATGGTACCACTAAGACCAATCGTCCTGAGGACAGTCTTCATCGGCTCTTGGTGAATTTTTAACTCATCTCTGTAATCGGACACAGTAATTATCCTCCTGTCTGCGGTTCGTTATTTCCTATCTTTCGTAATTTTTTAAAAATGTCTTTAAAGGTTTAATAAATATTATTCCTTATCTCTAGCATTGTCAAAATACAGGTTCCCGGCGAACTGCTGGGATTCCAGGTTAGCCTGACTCCGAAAATTTAATTAATACCTACCATTGCACAAACATGAGGATGTATGTGTTTCCATCGTAACATTTGCCTCTGCTAGTGGCAGTCACCATGATACGAAAATCTAGGTATCATTTTTTATTGCTTAAATAATATCCGTCCGAATAGGATGTATATTAAAAAATTATCCGCTTAAAATTGATTTTAAGGCTAATAAGGACCTAAAATTAAATAGATTCATGAAGCTAAAAAGGCGAATCTCGGAGGTAAAATTTGAAAAAGACCATAGTGCTCCTGCTTATAGCAATTACGTTATTATTATCTTGCACTAGCCCAGCAACAGCGCCACAATCCACGCCCGCACCCGCACTAGAGCCTGAACCAGTGCCAGTACCCGCTCCTGAACCAGCACCAGAGCCGGTACTTACGCCTGAGCAAGCTTTATTCCAGCAGCGTCTTACCCTTCTGATGGAACAGCTTGAAAAGCAACGCCAGACGCTGCACGTACCCGGTATGGCTATCGCGCTGGTCAAGGACGATGAAGTGATCCTCACTCATGGCTTCGGGATTGCCAATATCGAGAAGGAAACACCAGTGACACCCGAGACCGTTTTCGCTATCGGTTCATCTACTAAAGCTTTCACCTCTACCCTAGTTGGTATGCTTGTCGATGAGGGCAAGATGGACTGGGACGACCCGGTAACCAAATACCTGCCGTATTTTCATATGAATGTTAAAAGTGATAATGAAAGCGCCGAGGTCACGCTGCGGGACGTACTTTCACACCGTACTGGCTTTACTCGCATGGGCTTACTGTTTGCCAGCGGTCAAATCCCGCGTGAGGAAGTACTGCTTGATGCTACCAAGGCCGAGCCCTATGTGCCCTTACGCGAGAAATTCTATTACAGTAATGTCATGTATATGTCCGCGGGCGTAGCGGCCGGTAAAGTAGATGGTACGGACTGGGATACGCTAATTAAGGAACGTATCTTTGAGCCGCTTGGTATGGACAGTACGACTACATCCGTACTCCAGGCTGAAAAGGACTCCCGCCTGTCATCAGGCTATCTGTGGGATGAGGATTTACAGGCCTACGAATATAAGCCCATGCGTAATGTCGACAATATTGGCCCGGCCGGAGCCATCAATTCCAATGTACTTGACATGGCACAATGGCTGCGCATCCAGCTCGGCCGTGGGGAATACGAAGGCCGTCCCCTCATCAGCGAGGAAAGCCTCCGTGAAACCTGGACGAAGCAGATTGATATTACCGAGAACGTAGGTTACGGCATGGGTTGGATGATAAGAGAGTGGGAAGGTCAGCCGGTCATTGAGCATGGCGGTAATGTAGATGGTTTCTCGGCACAGGTGGCTATGCTGCCAGAGTCTAACCTCGGCTTCGTACTACTCACCAACGCCTCGGCAAGTCCCCTACCACCGCTGGCTATAAATATAGTCTGGGACACTCTACTCGGAGAGGAACCAGCAGATGCTGGCGCCACTGAAGATTATGAACCATATATTGGTAAGTATATCGCCAACTTCGGCCAGTTTAAGGACGAGATATTCACGGTGCTGGAGCAGAACGACCGCCTTGCCGTCGATGTGCCGGGTCAACAGGTCTTCGAGCTAAAAGAGCCTGATGAAGAAGGCAAATGGTACTTTGTGATCAGCAATGAAATCGCTGTGTCTTTTGAACGTGACGAAAATGATAATGTCATCGGTATGAAGATGTACCAAGCTGGTATGACCTTCGATTTACCCAGGGAAGGTGTCGAGATTGCGCCGGAGATTCCTCTCGACGAATTGCAGAAATATCTCGGCAGCTATCGCTCCGAGGAACTGAAAATTACTGTCGAGGTTCTTATACAAAACACCCGACTTGCTGTTGATGTGCCCGGGCAGATGGTTTATGAGCTATATCCCCCCGATGATAACGGCATGTGGGTCTTTCGCGTCACACCGGATATAAGCGTGAGATTCAACGAAACACCCGGTGGACAGGTAGATTCGTTGACCATGTACCAGGCTGGTAGGGAGTATGTCATGCCCCAGATTGAAAGTAAGAGCCTGCCAACAGTTGCCGAAATCATGGCTTTGCGAGATGCTGAAGGCAACGAGGCTGCCTTAAAAACTATGGGCAACTATAGAATTGACAGCACTATTTACAGCGTTCAGTCGGGAGTAAGAGGTACAGTCTCTTTATATGTTGCTGGTCCCGATAAATATCGTGTCGATGCTGACTATGGCAAGTATGGCTACAGCCGTACGGTGCTAAACAGTGACCGTGCTTGGGTTGAATCAAGCTTCGGATCGTTTAAAGAGCTGCGTGGCCAGTTACTGGCACAGGCAAAGAGGGGGCATCCTTATGTTATGACCGGTGATTGGCGTGACTACTTTGACTCCATAAAAGTGGTTCGAGCGGATATTCTTGATGATAAAGAAGTCTATGTAGTGGAGTTGAAAGCCGGTGACCTTCCGACGATGACTGTATTTGTTGATACCGTAACGGGTGATGTGCTACTTTCTGAAATAATCTCAATTCAGGAGGGAGGTATCGGTATTCCGGTAACCACTCGGTCCGAAGACTTCCGTGAGGTATATGGCATTCGTGCTCCTTCCCGATCAATCTCAAGTAATGAGCAAACAGGCCGGACTATTGTTGAGGACGAAACAATCGAGGTCAATATTGAGCTAGCCGACGACTTCTTTATCCTTACACCCCCGGTAGATTAATGTGCTTTTGGTAATAAGGATAAAGGAACCTGCTGCCTGTTATATAAAAGAATTTGAGGAGAGCAATAATGCTCCCCTATTTATTAACGAGCCCAATGAAAATTCTTGGGGATGTCTGTGTTTTCATCGTAACATCTGCCTCTGCTAGAACTACCTACCATTGCACAAACATCGGCATGACGACATGGGTGTAGTTATCGACTCCCACCGGACGGATGAGGCCGGGACTTGACGGGTTGGTAGTCTCCAGTGCTACCTGTGCTTCGTGGAGCACACTGAGGACGTCGGTCAGGTATTTACCGTTAAAGGCAATCTTGGACTCATCACCCTCTACAGTGGCATCAATCTCACCGACATCATCGCCTATCTCTTCAGAACGGGCGGAAACCGTTAGCTTGGCCGGGGTTAGCTCGGCCCCCGGTGTTATCACCAAACGGACGATGCCACTGCCATCACGGGCAAATATCGAGGCGGTCCTGGTTGCCCGCAGGAATTCAGCCACATTAACTATCACCCGAGTGTTATAGCTCTGGGGAATAAGCTGAGTATAATTGGGAAAGGTACCCTGGACCAGCTGGGATACCAGCTCAACGTTCTTAAGTCGGAAGAGAACCTGGCTCTTATTGGGATTTAGCGTTACCTCGACGGCTTCCTCCTGGTCAGTTATAAGGCGGTTAAGCTCAGATAGAGTGCGCGCCGGAATAATTACCTCGGTCTTCTGGCCGACCGTGCCCGTGATGGGCAGCTTGTAGACAGCCAGCCTGAAGCCGTCAGCCGCTGCCAGCGTCAGTAAACCGCTATCAAACTGGGCACAGACACCGGTAAGCACCGGACGGGACTCCTCTGTAGCCGCCGCAAACACAACCTGGTTGATGCCCTGGCGGAGGGACTCGACTTCAACCTTGGCGGTGATACCTTCATCAACACTGGGTATCGGGGGGAAGTCCTTGGCGTCAACCCCGCTGATGCGGGCCTCAAATCGGGCACATTTCAGCCCCAGGGTCTTGGTCTGCGGGGAAAGGGCAACAGCAATCGTGTCGTTGGGCAGGGAACTGACAAATTCGGTGAGAAGCCGGGCAGGCACCGTGATGGCTCCTTCTTCTTCTATTTTGGCGCCAATCCAGCAGCTGATAGCCATCTCCAGATTGGTAGCGACAAGTTTAAGGCGGCCCTCGTCAGTAGCCATGAGGACATTATTGGTTATCGGCAGGGTGGTTCTGGTGGCTACAGCCCTCCCCACTACCCCGAGACCCCGGTTCAGGTTTTCCTGAAGACATGACAACTTCATGGTGCACCCCCAAATACTAGTGGTGGACTAGTATACAACATAATTTGGTTCTATTCAAGCTCTATCGTGCCGCTTTTGCCGCCACTTTTTCGTACCAGGCGAATATTTTCTATTTTCATGCCGCGGTCCACGGCCTTGCACATGTCATAGATGGTCAGGGCAGCCACGGCCGTCGCGGTAAGCGCCTCCATCTCCACCCCCGTTTTACCGGCACTCTCAACAGTGGAGGTAATCTCTACGACGCTGTTCGCCTCATCCAGACTGAACTCAACCTTGATATTGCCGATAAGAATCGGGTGGCACAGGGGTATTAAGTCAGGCGTTCGCTTGGCAGCCATAATACCGGCCAGCTGGGCTACCGAGAGAACATCGCCCTTGGCAGTGCCACCTCGCTTAATCAACTGAAAGGTGGCGGCCTGCATTCTGACCACGCCCCTGGCTACCGCCTCACGGATGGTATCAGGCTTTTTGTTAACATCTACCATCCGGGGACGACCGGCATCATCTAGATGGGTCAGCTTCTCCACCATTATCCCCCTACCTGAGAGAAGGGCCTGCCCTTGTGTGTGCTGCCCTCCGCCAGGTGGTGGCCCAGCGGCTTTCGGGCGATTGCTTCCTCAATCAGGTCTTTCAGTTCGGCAGCCGAGGCGCCGCGTCGCAGGGGTTCCCTCAGGTCTATCTCCTCCTCACTCAAGAGACAGGGACGTAGCTTACCATCGGCGGTAAGGCGGAGCCGATTGCAGTGATAGCAGAAATGTTCCGTAACCGGTGTGATAAAGCCAATGGTGCCGCCGGTATTGGGCAGGCGAAAGTATTTAGCCGGTCCATTGCCAACGCTGAGACGGCATGGCTCCATCTTACCCAACGGGTCAAGGCGATGCTTCATATCGCTGACGGAGACGAGCCTGGAGGTAACGAGGTCATCGCCACTGAGAGGCATAAGCTCGATAAAGCGCACATGCCACCCATCGCTGATGGTCTTACCGGCAAAATCGAGGAGTTCATCATCATTAATACCGGCCATGACCACCACATTAATCTTGACAGGGTTTAGTCCCACCGCTCTGGCAACCTCAATACCTTCCAGCGTGTCTTCCAGATTACCGCACCGGGTAATACTCTTAAATCTGTCAGGTCTGAGGGTATCCAGGCTGATATTGACCCGGTGCAGGCCAGCCCGTTTGAGTTCAGCGGCATGGTGTGCTAACAAGATGCCGTTTGTCGTCAGGGAGATATCATCTATGGTATTTATACTGGCTATCATCTGTACCAGTTGCGGCAGTCCCAGCCTGACCAGGGGTTCACCACCGGTGAGCCTGATCTTACTTATACCCAGCTCGGCGGCAGCTTTAACTACGGTGTAGATTTCTTCATAGCTGAGAATGTCGTTATGCGACATCAGGCTGACACCCTCAGCCGGCATGCAGTAAATACAGCGCAGGTTGCAGCGGTCAGTCACCGAGATGCGCAGATAATTTATGGGACGCTGAAATGAATCAGAAAGTCCGGTCATGGTAATACTCACTCCTGTAACCCATTAATATTCTACTCCACATTATTTGTAATAAGCTATTTTTGCGGTAAGCTTAGCTTCTTTAAAAGCTCACAAGCTTTTCTGGCCGCCTGACCCCGGTGGCTGACCCGGTTTTTCGTCTCCATTGGTAGTTCCGCCATCGTTTTGCCCAGCTCAGGCAGATAAAAGACCGGGTCGTAGCCGAATCCGTAATCACCCCTCGGCGCTGTGGCAATAACTCCGTGACATTCGCCAGAGCAGAGCTCCACCGTATCATCAGGTGTGGCTATAGCAATTACACACCGAAAGCGAGCCGTCCGCTTCTCATGAGGCACACCCTCGAGCCTTAACAGCAGATAGTTTATTCTATCTATATCTGAGGCACCTTCCCCGGCATAGCGGGCTGAGAGCGGGCCGGGCTCACCCCCCAGGGCGTCAACCTCCAGCCCCGAGTCATCAGACAGGGACAATAGCTGGCTCTCAGCAGCCAGGGCGGAAGCCTTTAATCTGGCGTTCTCCTCCAGGTTGCCTCCGGCTTCATCAACTACTGTGGTGATGCCCTGCTCTGCCAGCGTAACCATTTCATAAGGAATGCCCTGGAGCAGGCTTTTATACTCACGCACCTTGGCTTTATTGTTGGTCGCCAGCAGGAGTTTATTATGGCGCAATAGGACTCCAAAATCAAAGATTACCCGTATAACCGCCACTAGTTCCCACGACTACGGCTCTATTTCAATAATAGCCCTCGCTGTCGACTCAGTCAAGGTCGGTAAATCTGCCTTGAAGCTTTTCCATCACCTGCGGCATGGTGGTATATTCCATCTCGTCCAGAGGCAGGCGGTGCGGCTCAAAAGGACCGTGCCGGCGCATCATGTCAGCCATCTCGTTAGCCTGGTGCCGTGCCAGGTTGAACGCTTTATCGGCAAGCATGTCGCGGGGACCCACCAGTTTGCCCTCGTTTAACTGGTAACCAAGGCATATAACCCGCGGCGGGCCGTCAAAGCGGGACGGGGTGCTATCTTTTACAGATACCGGCATCAATGGCCCCATGTGGGAGCCGCGCATCCAACCCTCCACCAGGATGGGAGAGGCGAATGGTTCCAGCACTTCACCAACCGCCGGGAATATTCCCTGGGCACGAACAATGCATACCGGGTCATCCTTGCCCACATACCTGCCAGCCATCAGCGACAGGCGCTCAGTCGAGGATACCGCCGCTATCTCCTGGCTGTCCCGGTGATAGACTGCTTTCACGGCAAATCGTGCCGGTGCCCCGATGAACACCAGCATATCATAAATCTCTTCAGGAGCATTAAAGCTTATCTTTTTATGTTCTTTGACGTCATGCACCTCAAAGGAATAGCCGTTGTGCATATTGGCGGCAATAACCAGACCGATGGTATTAAAGGGGTCAGCGAACATCTTGTAAAGCGGCATGTTCCAGGCTCCAGCCGAGGTCTTGTCAGCCATGAAGATTAGGACCGGTTCCGACGGTCGCTCTTCAAACTCCATCTCGGCGACACCAGGGCCCATTCCCCTGACATTACCGGAAAAAGCGTCTGATAATAAGTCCTGTCCGGCACCGTAGAGCTTCATGGTTTTGGCTAATTCGGTGCCGTTAACAAAGGTGTCCCAGGCCAGCTCGTGGATTTCATAGTTGCCTGTTCCCTGTTGATGGGTCATAATGAGCTGCAGATCATCGCCACACTTGGTTGCCTGGCAGTCAATCAGCAACCCATCTTTTTGGGCTTTAACCAGGCACTCAGCGGCTTTGGCGATAATATCGGGGTGCGATTCGGAGTGCCCCACATAGCCACCAATATCAGCCTTAATGACGCTCAATGTAATCTTCATGGTCACCTCCGTTGACCTAATATTCGATTCCCTTTCGTGCCTTTATTCCTTTATCAAAGGGGTGCTTGACCTTTACCATCTCGGTAACCAGGTCAGCCAGCTCAATTAACCTGTTGTCAGCATAGCGGCCGGTGAGGATAAGCTCCACATCAGGCAGCTTATCCCTGACCAGTTTTACTACCTCGTCCAGTTCAATAAGGTTAAAACCTACGGCTACATTTACTTCGTCCAGCACCACCAGGTCGTAATTGCCGCTGAGAACAGCCTTGCGGGCAGCTGCCAGTGCCAGCCTGGCCTGCTCTATCTCCTCTGGTTTGATATTGGTCGGGTCAATCAGGTGCCGAAAGCCAAAGCTGGCCATTTCGACATTGGGCAGCTTGGACAGGGTGCTGAATTCACCATAGTCATAGTTACCCTTCATAAAAAAAACAATGAATACCCTTAAGCCGTGTCCAGCCGCTCGAAGTATTGTGCCCAGTGCTGCTGTCGTCTTGCCCTTACCGTTACCGGTAAATACCTGAACCAGACCCTTCCCGTTTTTTTCTGTCAATGAAGCCCCTTCTTCCTCGTAGTCGGCTGAACGGAGTATTTACATTGTCAGTATAGCATCGTGCCGTGTCAAACCTGTTAGAATCTGGTTAGAACCGAGTACAATTTTATCCATTGATATGGCAACAACACACCCCGGTCGTCTGCACATCCAGTTTAGCAACACACCCCGGTATTGTCAATGTTATTATCATGCCATGGTTCTGCTCAGTTTTGGTTGTCTCGGCATCTCGACTCTTTCCCCTCTCTACACAAGGAATGACTTTTTGTCTACCCCACCCCCTTAATATTTTACAACCCTCCCCCTTTAGGTTTTATCTGGTTGACCCTATCCCCCTTTATCCCCCTTCCCCTATCAGGGGAAGGGGGAAGAAAGAGAAAGAGGGGCTGGCGCCCCTCTCCGCAGGCTACTCCCCTCTCTAAGATGAGGTTTGCTCTCTTTCTCCCATATTGGTGAATAAGATGTAGACAGAGATTGCTTCGTCGCTTTACTCCTCGAAATGACATCTGTGGGGATGGGGGACATAAACTTGCGGGATAAGCCGTAGATGCTGCGAGGGCGGTGGGTGGGAAAAGATAAGAAAGAAAAAATACCACCTGGAGTGGTTCAGGTAGAGAAGACCGGGATAGCCAAAGCTGCTTCGGGGGTGGTGGTGTTACAGAACTACATGATAAGCCACAGATGATGCTGGGTGGCAGGGTGGGAATAGATGAGAAAGAAAGGGGTGGGGTGAGGCAAAACCATCGAGCAGATGCAAACAGAACGTTAATATAAGCATTTTCTATATTCCCCTAAAATGACTATCTGAAACTACACCATTTTTGTGATATTTTTGTGATATTTATGCCCCACTTTGTGATGCGTATGTGATTTCACAAACCTATCATACGTATAATACGTATATTTCGTAAGGAATACTTGGAATACACAGGTCGTCACGGCTAATTAATTATAAAGGTATATGATTTGAGCAGGGACTATTCTAAGGAAAATGTCCGGCTAACATCGCGGGACATCGCCGAGTACTGCCAGGTCAGTAAAAGCACGGTACTCGAATGGATCAAGAGTGGCAGACTGAGGGCATTCAGCCTTCCCAGTGGTCATTACCGGATTGACAAGAAAAATTTCAGAGAATTCCTGGAGAGATGGGATATGCCTCTCAAGGAATGGCTCTTTGGAAATGAACACGAAAAGAAAGGAGGTAAAAAGTAAGCAATAAAGAAGGGCAACGCTTTGCCCTTCCACATAACTGCGGCTAGCTGCCGCTTTAGAATCGACCTGAGATACCCGCCAGGAACATTCATAAGCAATCAATGGAGGGGAAATTATCTTATGAAGACTTCAAACCTGCACCGAGTCGAGAAACGAATTGGGAGGGCCGGACAAAACTCTTTCAGCAAGATGGAGGCTATAGCCTACGGCGTACAAGCGCGGTTTGAAGAGAACACTGGTTACTCAAGAAGGGTGACCGATGCGACTATAACCGTTGCCCGAGCTTTAGGTGTGCCTGAGACCGAGATAGATGGGTGGGCAGCTCACCGATTAACCCAATTAGCCCGCGACACGGAAAGAATCAGAGAAATCAGAGCCCTCCTTGAAAAATTATACGGAAGCTCGCTCGGCATCAAGATAGGAAGCACCTAAGGGTAATAAAAAAATAGCACCCTTATCAGAGAGTAATAGATAAAGTTAAAGGATGCAGGTTGAAATTGCGCGCTTTTCGGCTGAATGGTAGTTTCTGCTTCGCCCCCTTGGGTACCTAGAAGTCTGAAATTTTTGAAGGTAAGCTCATCGTCACCCAGCCCACACCAATTTTGGCACCGATGAATCCCAGAATTTTTATCAACCCTACCCCTCATATCCTCCCTTGTTTCATATCTAATCCCACCCTGCCGCCCTCGCACCATCATTGGCTTATCCCGTGAATGTCTGTTAAATAATCTCGTTATCCCCTGTTTGACAGTGGGAGAGCGGTGTTGTAGTATTGTCAGACAGGCTGAAAAGCAGCCAGCTTCTGAGCACCATCACTGAGTTACGTGGTACAGCAACGGTATTATAGATAAGAGGATTAAACAAGGAGGATATTTCAAAATGGCTGAATCAAAATACGGAAAATATGTAATAAAAGATGCTATAGTCGAAGGACAGTTTGCACCCAGGATAATCTTAGAGGGCGATAAGCATATCGGTGGCGCCAATTATACGATGGTATATAATTGTATTACAGAACCTTTTCTCATGATAGAGCATGCTCACTCACACGACTACGACCAGCTCCTGTGTTTTATTGGAGGCAACCCGTTGGATTTCGGGGATTTGGGAGCCGAAGCCGAGATATATCTGGGCGAGGAAGGGGAAAAACATGTAATTAACTCCACTTCAATCGTCCATATCCCCAAGGGGTTAATACATTGTCCCCTCAGGTTTACCAGAGTCGAGCAACCCTTTGTGTTTATAGATGTGTGCCTGTCACCCAAATACGTAAGAAAGCCGGTCTCCGAATAGCCCTTATGCCTCCCTGTTCCGGTATCAGTGAATCATCATTCTGGCTTTACCGTAGAAGGCGAATGGGCGTCTGAAATCATCTGAAGGGATACACATTTATACGACGCCTAACTCCCTCAGCCTGTCTACCTCCGGGCCGGTCATGGCCAGCAGCTCTCTCAGGCACTCCTCGGTATGCTCCCCCAGGTCAGGGCAGGCGCGCCCGACCCGGCACGGGGTTCGGGAGAGCTTGACGGGTGTATTTACCACTTTAAACCTGCCTGCCGTGGGATGATGTACCTCAGCAATCATCTCCCTGGTATTTACCTGCGGGTCAGCGGCCACCTGGTCAATAGTATTAACGGCACCACAGGCGATGCCAACTTTCTCAAACTCTTCGAGCCATTCCCGGGTCTTCCTGGTCTTCATTGCCTCGTTCAGGATTGGCTCGAGCATTTCGTGGTTCTGGCTGCGCTGCCAGCCAGTCTGAAATCTATCGTCCGCCATGATATCAAGGCACCCGATGACCGTGCAAAAAAGCGGCCACTGGTCCTGGGCCCCGCCCATGGTGGCTACGGCGATGTAGCCGTCCCTGGTCGGGAAAACCTGGAAAGGAGTAAAGACAGGGTGCCTCGTACCCAGTGCCCGAGGTACTTCCCCGGTAGCGAAGTACCGGACAAAGGCATTCTCCTCGATAGCGAGCTGGCAGTCCAGCATGCTGATGTCAATCATCTGCCCCTGCCCGCTTTTCTGGCGTTCCTGCAGGGCCGCCAGTATGGCGATACTCAGGAAAAGGCCGGCGGCAATGTCACCCAGCGATACACCCGGCCTCACCGGAGGCCTGCCCGGCTCCCCGGTAATACTCAGGATGCCGCCCATGGCCTGGACAACAACATCGAAGGCGGGTTTTTTAGCGTAGGGGCCGGTTTGACCAAAACCAGAGCAGGCAGCGTAGATAACTCGCGGGTTACGCTGCCTTATCATCTCATAACCAAGCCCCAGCTTTTCCATAGTTCCGGGCACAAAATTCTGCACCACGACATCAACCTGCTCTACCAGCCTGAAAAAGATGTCCTTGCCCTGTGTTGAAGCCAGATTCAAGGTAAGGCTCTTCTTGCCCCGATTGAGACTGAGGAAGTAGGTGCTCACCCCGTTAACATGAGGGCCGTTGCCCCGGGCAATATCACCTACCTTCGGTCTCTCAATCTTTATTATCTCCGCCCCCAGGTCGCCGAGCACCATGGTGGCGTATGGACCGGACAGTACCCAGGTCAGGTCCAGGATTCTGATTCCCTCTAGCGGCCCCATATCTACCTCCCGTATACTGGCTTTGGTGGCTCAGATGAACCCGCGTGCCGGTTACAATTCGAATGGTGACGCGGTTCCTTCTCTTTGAATGCGGTAAAATTGACCTTACGTGAGCTTCATGCCCAGAATTTTTCTGGCCTCATCAGGTGTGGCTATATCCCTGCCCAGTGCTCCGGCGATTTGAACCACTCTGTCCACGGATTCCCAGGGATTCTTGATGACCTCATCTCTATGTGGCCAGGCCCAGAACTGGTCTTCTATCCCGACACGCACCAGGTCAACGCCGAGCATTATCCCCAGTACCGTCATGGGCAGCCAGTTTCTACCCCCGGCATGAAGTCCGATGGTGCACTCAGGCACCATCTTCTTCACAAGCTCCAGGCTATTAATCAGGTTCAGGTGTGACATGGGGTCAGCCAGCGCCCGGTTTACCCCGTGTTTTCCTTCCTGTATATTCAGATGATAGGGCTTCTTCATCA
>CAYWRT010000038.1:0-13591 GCA_964460815.1 uncultured Dehalococcoidaceae bacterium | reverse complement strand
ACACCAAACCTTTCATACCGCCATCTGTCCGGCATAGAATTTCTGGGCATATGCCACCGGTGACAGGAATCCCAGTCTTTCCTGTCGGCGCTGCCGGTTATAGAAAATCTCGATGTACTCCGTGATATCCTGGATTGCTTGTTGCCTGGATGTTATCTTTAGCTAAAGACTCTTCTTCTTTCTTTTCTAAAATTGGCTTACCTGATAGGATAAAGACCTTGCTCATGAATAGCCTGCCTTCCGTCTATATTATGGATGTTTATAATTACAGGATACTGGGTCGACTGTCTTTTAAGCATGAAAATACATTAAAAACCTGTAAACATTCCGTGAATATTTCCAATAAGCTCTATATACAGTTTAGTTCATGGCGTGTTTGGTTCAATGGTGGTTGCCCCCGGTTCTAAAGGGGGTATTGTGTGGGTGTGGGGTGGGGGCGCACATCACTATTCGGGCGATGTCGCGCGTTAAAGTCTATAAGAGTATCATTGTGGGGGCGGGGGTGGAGCGAGGTGTAAAATCTAACCATATTCATACTATTTTCTAACCATTTTCTAACCATGGTTATCAGCAAATATGGCTCTTCAGGGGGTTTTTAGCTCATAATCTGTGCCTGTGCCAAAGCGAGGGCATGGGACAGGGGTCTGTTCCTGTCTGTTAATCAAGGAATATTGTTTGTGTTAACGGCTAAGAGGCTACGCCTGGTATTGACATAAAGTCAACGGTCAGGCGTCGAAGAATGATAGGACTGGCCTGGAGATTTCACTTTCTAAGCCGCAGGCGGTCCCTTTTAGCCATACATTCCTTGACTGACAGAGCCAGGTCTTCGGCACCGAGCCCAAAGTGAACCTTAAGCTCGTCTACCTCTTTGGTGATTTTTCCGGACTGGCTGAACTCATCTTCAACGCCGACTCTTATCAAAGATGCTGGCATGTTCTCAGCCAGAACTGTGGCTACGGCGTCACCCAGACCGCCCATAATGCTGCCATTTTCCGCAGTGACAATAGCCCCCGTCTCCTCAGCCGCCTTGATTACCGCCTTGTTATCCAGGGGCTTTAAAGTGCTCATATTGATTATCCCGACGTCAAGCCCGTCCTTCTCCAGGAGGTCTATAGACCTTATCGCTTCCGTCACCATATATCCCGTGGCGATGATGGTGGCATCCTTACCCTCTTTCACCACGCAGGCTTTACCCAAGTCAAAAGGGTAGTCTTCGGTAAATATTTTCAGGTGGGTAGGGCTGGCCTCTATCCTCAGGAAGGCTGGCCCGATGTAGTCTGCCATAGCCATCACCGCTTTTTCCGCTTCAATAACATCGGCAGGGTCTATGATTACGAGATTGGGCATGACACGCGTCATACCGATGCCTTCAACATGGTTGTGCGATATGCCCGGTTCTCCCCAGGCCCCCTCACGACCCAGTATTTTAACATTGTAGCGGTCTTGCAGAATGCTCTGCCTTATCTGATTGAAAGCCCGGCCAATGGCCGCGAAGACAAAGCTGTGTATAAACGGTATAAACCCCTCAGCCGCTAGACCCGCCGCCGCGCCGGCGGCATTCGCCTCGGCTATGCCACATTCGATTACCCTGTCCGGTGCGTTCTCTTTGAACCAGGATAGTCCGGGGAAGCCCATATCCTCCATGACAGCAATGATTCTAGCGTCTTTTTCCGCCGCTTTTATCATTCCGTTATTTATCCCGTCGGCAATCACAACCGGCTCGCCAACCTGAACGTACTGGTTAAACTTGGCCATATTTCGCTCTCCCTTCTTTCACTCCCTGGCTTATTTCCTCTCCCCGGCCCAGGTGGGTATGCGCCGCCTCCCAGCTTGAAACGCCGTGACCTTTAACCGTGTGGGCTATGATGCATTTCGGCTTGCCGTCACCATAAAGGTTGCTGGTCAGCTGCAGTGCGTCAACTATCTGCCTGAGGTTGTGACCGTCAATCTCGGTAACCCACCAGCCGAAGGCCTGCCACTTTTCCATAAATGGCTCTATGGGCATGATGTCACTGACCGGTCCAGCGAGAGAGAACTTATTATAGTCAATTATGGCTATGAGATTGTCCAGTTTGTACTTGTAGGCAAACATGGCGGCTTCCCATACCTGGCCTTCATTGCACTCACCATCGCCGAGAATGCAGTAGGCGCGGTAGCGAGGATTATACCGGCTTATGTATCTTGGCATGGCCAGAGGCCCCAGTGATGGCGGCTCTCTTAAGACCTTAAGCTTCTCAGCCAGAGCCAGGCCAGCCGCAAAGGAGAGGCCCTGCCCGAGTGAGCCCCCCGAGTAATCAATGCCCGGCGTACACCAGCGGTCGGCATGACCCTGAAGCGGGGAACCGTAACAGTAATATGTGGTCAGCGAATCCCTGGGGAGTACCCCAAGCTCCACCAGGACTGCGTAGATAGCCTCGCAGCAATGAGCCTTGGACAGGACCACCCGGTCTCTTTCCGGCCAGTCACAGTTTTTGGGGTCAAACTTGAGGTGGTGGAAGTAAAGAGCCGTGACTATTTCGACCAGTGACATGGTGCCGCCGGCGTGCCCCTGCTTGCTGGCATCGAATATGGTGAAGATATTCCTCCGGATTATATCAGCCTTTTCCTCGAGCTTTCTTACTAAACCTTCGTCGTATGCCATTTTTTTCGCCCTTCTATTTCTATATTTACCGTCTGTCGTGATAGTTCATGGCCGCATCTTGGGCAAATATTATTATAGAAGCCCAGAACCGTCTCCTCCGACGGTATCGCCCTCATATAAAGGCGTCTTTTTATCTCCTCACCAAAATACAGCAGCATATGGCATTTCCCGCAGTAAATCTTCTCACTCATTAGCAACCTCACTTGTCCGGTTAATATCCGCCGTGTTTCCAGAATTTATGGCTGGATCAGTATCTTGACTGACTTACCCCCTTCGTGTAGTTCAAACGCCTTTTTTATATCCTTGAGAGGAATAATATCGGTGACGAGTGGCTTCAGTTGCAGCTTGGGCAGCAGCTCGAGTGCCCTGGGGAATGTGTATGGGGATACGAAGTTAGCGTGAATACTGATTTCATTTACCATGATTTGGAAGGGTTGTATGCCAATCTCTACACCTCCCCGGTAAACCGCCGCCCAGAGCACGGTGCCGCACTTGGCGGCCATGAAGATGGCCTGTTTCGCGCACTCAAGGTTGCTGGTAGCCTCAATAACCGTGTCAAAGCCTCTGGAGTCGGTTAATTTCTTGCCGGCTGCCATGACGTCTTCCTTCAGGGGGTCCACCGTCACGTCAGCCCCGAGCTCCCTGGCAAGCTTTCTTTTCTCAGCTACCAGTTCCGAGACAAGGGTCCTGGCGGCACCGGACCTGATGGCCAGCTGTAGCATCAGGAGGCCTATGGGGCCGGCACCGAATATCGCCACCGAGCCGCCCGGATGTATGTTGGCTTTGTCAATGCCGTGGACGGCCACGGATACGGGCTCGAGGAGCGCCCCCATTTCCAGGCTGACATTATCAGGGAGCGCATGAACCGCGTCCTTATTATAGACGGCGTATTCCGCCATGCCCCCAGAAGCGTGGGTGGCATTTTCGCAGTAGTGCTCCATTTTATTGCGGCAGTAATAGCACCCCCCGCAGAAGCTCCGGAAATTGCAGGCCACCTTCTGCCCCACCTGGTAGCCGGTCACGTTGCTGCCCAGCTCTGCAATCGTCCCCGAGCTTTCGTGGCCGAGTATGTAAGGCTCGGTGAAGGGCGGAAAATACCCGGCTAGGCTCTCCGGGTCGGTGCCGCATAACCCGCAGTAGGCTATCTTCACCTTGATTTCATCGGGTCCCGGCTTCGGTTCGGGGACCTCCTCCACTTCCAGGATACCGGGTGCTTCAAGTATGGCTGCCTTCATGGGCCAGTTACCTCCTTAAGAATTCTTATTACCCTCATCGTACGGCAATATCGACTTCAGCGTGTTTTACCTTGTGTCCTCAATGTGCCCTGTTCTCGCCAATGATTCATACTGCGAAAAGAGGGCTGCGACTAGCCGGCAGAACAGGTTGAGAGTGTCACGGTGTCCTTAACTCGATAACAGCGCCGCCGCCGGTCTCGACGTAAACGAAACCACCTTTTGTCCCCTCTCCGGTCGTCAGAACCCTGGCTCCCTGCTTGACCAGTTTGGCTGTCTCGCTATCAACATTATCAACTATAAAGCATACGTGATGAATTCCCTCACCATTATTGTCTAAAAATTCCTGCAACGCGGACTCTCCTCCACTCGGTTGCAGCAGTTCAACGTCAAGCTCGCCCATCTTACCCATGCTTATCTTTACTTTCCATTCAGCCGGTTTACCGTGGAGTTTACCGTGGAAGGGGACTTCTACCATAGACTGTCCGCCCGGCATTCCGAACGGACCTATGCCCAATGAAGCGAAACTGGCAATAGTCCTGTCCATATCCCTGACTACCATGCCCACATGATGGAACTTATTAAAGGCTGATTTTTCTGCTGCTCTTTTCTCCATAGCCACTCCTTCGTCAACAGTTTGTAGCTTCTTCTAGCTTGATTCTATAACTTGTCTGTTGCCAGCGTCAAGCAGAAATATCTTTGAGAAAAAATTGCGTATGTGATATTGTATGTTAAAGATAACGAGTCCACGCTGATAAGCCCAAAAAACGTTTTAAAAAGGATTTAGGAAGGAGATACTGTCATGTCTTTGTTGCAGGTTCCCAAGAAGTGGGATGGTGAAGCTGATGTCATTGTCATCGGTGGCGGCAATGCTGGCATACCGGCAGCCGTTACCGCCCATGACAAAGGAGCCAGGGTAATGGTGCTGGAGACATCAAGCGGCATGGCCAGCAGCCTGGCTATGATTTCCGGTGGCACGCCCTTTGCCGGTACGGACATACAGAAGGAGAAGGGCATTGAAGATTCGGCTGACGAGCTTTGTGAGGAAGCCGTTAAGATTAGCGGCGGTTCCCCGGAGCTGTGGAGAGCCATAGCTGACCGGCAGCTGGAAGTCTATAACTGGCTCAGGTCAATGGGTGCCAAACCGGAAGCAGTGCTTGTGGCTCCGGGACACAGGGTAGCGCGCTCGATAAGGTTTGAAGGCCACGGTCCGGCCCTGTGTCAAGTCCTCAAGAAAGCCGCCGAGGACAAAAAAATCGATATAAGACATAAACATCGTGCCGAAGGGCTTATAGTTGACCCTGAAAAGGGCAGGGTTATCGGCGTCAGGGCGAAACATAATAATAAGGTCTTGAACTTCAGGGCCAGGAAAGCGGTCATTCTTACCACCGGGGGCTTTTGTCAAAATCTGGAACTCGTTAAGGAATATGGCCCGAACTACGCCGACTTATTACCAACAGCGCCTCCAACCCACCAGGGAGACGGCTTGAAAATGGCTCAGGCTGTGGGCGCGGCGACGGCAGGTATCGGACTGGCCGTTTGCCCGTCTCTGCCGGTATGCGCCGAAACCGGTCATAATTTGACGGGGGTGACCTTTGGTGGCATTTCCGTAAACAGGGATGGTCAGAGATATTCTAATGAGGCGGTAGATACTATGGCCACCTACACTATCAGGTATAAGGAGCTTCTAGCGAAGGACCCGACTGGCCTCAACTTTTCCATTTTTGACGAGGGAATCAGGCAGATTAATCCATATAAAACCAAGGCGCGTGAAAAGGTATATGAAGCGGACACCATTGAGGAACTGGCTGAAAAACTGGGTCTTGACCCCAAAGCCCTGAAGGCGACCATAGATGAGTATAACTCCGATATAGAGAAATACGGTTATGACAGAAAGTTCGGCAGGCGACTGCTGGGAATGGCTTTACCGGACGCACCACTGATGAAACTGGATACGCCCCCGTACTATGGCGTCAAATGCAAGATTTGTCTGACTTCGATGAAGGGCGGCTTGAAAATTAATGCCAAGGACCAGGTAATCGACCAGTTTGGTGATGTTATTCCGGGACTCTATGCCGCCGGGGAGGTAGCCGGAGGTCTGATGGGTATACCCTCGCACTACTTCACGGGAACCATGACGCTTCAATGTTTTACCCAGGGAAGAATTGCCGGGGATGTCGCCGCCGATGAAGTCAGCAGTTAAGAATAAATACAAAATTTAGCACCACAGCATCCCCGGATGTTTAAGGCGAGATAGGGAAGTGGTGCCGAATAGCCTGCCCCTTATCTCGCCGTTCTTCGTTACGGGCTGTCAATCCTGACATCAAGCACCGCGGGCTTACCACTGTGCACCTGGTCGAGGGCGGTTCTTAAGGCTGAGGGGAGGTCTGAGGGGTCTGCCACCATCTGCCCGTAGGCATGGCAGGCCTGGCTGATTAAGGCGTAGTCGGGAGACGGCGCAATATCTATGCCCACCCAGGAGCCGGTCTTCTGTGAGAAGCCTTCTGGTCCGTAATAATCACGGATAACCTTTCGGGGAACATGGTATTGTTTATTATTGAAGATGACACACAAAAAGGGTGCCTGATAAACACTGGCTGCCCACAGTGCCGAGGTAGGGGAACTGAAATTGAAACCGCCATCGCCGACCAGGGCGACTACCGTCGCCTCCGGGCTGGCCAGCTTGGCCCCGAGAGCTGCCCCCAGGCTCCACCCCAGACTGACGGCCTCGCTGGCAAATAACGTTCCCGGCCTGGTACGCTGGAGCTGGCGCATTACCGACCCGCGGTTGGTCACGGCTTCCTCCATGACTATGGTGTTTTCGTCAATGGCCTCGTTTATGCAGTGGCAGAGCCATTCCGCGGAGATGGGTTTTTTCTCGGAATCTCCGGTAGCCAGTTTGTACCACTCGTCCTGCTGCTGTTGATGCTCCTTCTGGAATTTTTGAAGGCGAGTCCGGGCGTGGGCCCTTTGTTCGGATGTGAGCATCTGGCGTATTATCTCGTTCAGGACGGGGATAGCTTTGCTGGAGTCGGCCTGGATGAGCTCATCTACGGGAAATTCCCACATAGGAATTTTTTGCTTCATGGGGTCGATATCGATGTGGATAATCCTGGCTTCAGGCCCGGGTCTGGCTATGGAGGGGACATAGGGTATATCGATGTCAATTAGCAGGATGGCATCGGCATCCCGGAGATACGGGTCGGGGCTGAAACCGCCGTAAAGCGGGTGTGTCGTCGGGAAATTCAGGGTACGCTGTATGGTAACCACCCGGGCACTTATAATCTCGGCCAGATCTACCAGTGATGCTACCGTTTGTGTGTTTCTACCCGCGTAACCGGTGATAATCAGCGGATTT
The DNA here is from genome assembly GCA_964460815.1 of uncultured Dehalococcoidaceae bacterium. GTDB lineage: Bacteria > Chloroflexota > Dehalococcoidia > Dehalococcoidales > RBG-16-60-22 > CAYWRT01. Next base: position 6,360 of record CAYWRT010000038.1, on the reverse strand, counting down.
TTGGCATTTATCAGTATTGAGGCGGCTTTAGATAGAGCGGCGGCATCGGCCTGTGGTGTTACGGCCGCAGTATACCTGGCGACATCGGGAACACTGACGTTCTTCATCTTCTCCGTGAGCAGGTCGGCGGGCAGCGAAAGGTAGACCGGGCCGCAGGGTTCGCTTGACGCCACGCGGAAAGCCCTTTGTACTATCTCGTGAATATTTTCGGTGGTACGCAGTTCATAGTTCCACTTAACGTACTCACGCACCACGCTGGCCTGGTCGAACCGCTCTTCGAGCCATTGTAGCGAAGCCCAGCGGTTGATTCGAGGGACGCGTGTGGCACAGAAGACAACGCCAATTCGGGAGCGCTCGGCGTTGTACAGGGCGCCGCCTACCTGCTGGGTGCCCAGGGTCTCATGCACCATGACCACCTGGGGCTTTCTGGAAACCATGAAGTAGCCCTGAGCGGCGGACATCGCGGTGAACTCGTGGAGACATAGTATTACCTCTGGAGTCCGTTTGCCCAGTGCCTTAAATTTTGACAGGGCTTCCTGAATAGACATGGAACCGGTCCCTGGATTCAGGAAAATATAGTCCACGCCGTTAGCGTTCAGGAGCTCCACAAAGGCTTCAGCAGCTTCATTTACAGGTACTTTCTGTTCCATGGCACCCACTTTCTCAAAGATATTACACCGGAGCTAGCCTCCAGCCGGCATGGCTAGAGGACTGGAGGACGGTATGAGCGGACTGTACAGGCCGCACCTTAATATCAAATAGCGCATGGCGAGGTCACCGAGCAGCCCACAAAAGATGGCGGTATAAAGAAAAGCTACCGGGGTTGCCTCCAGCCCGGTGATGAAGCTATTGATTACCGCTGCTAATGGTATGACCATCCCCATAATGACCACGGCAATCCAGAAGAGAGGCGACCACTTACCCAGCACCATATACTTCACCGAGGCCTGGCCGGTTAGTGATGTGTATCTCACACTCATTAAATATACCGGAATGAGGAGGATAAAGCCTATCAGCAATATACGAATCCACTCTTCCGTGGTGACGCCAATGCCGGTCTGACCAGTAGCCAGAGCGGTGCCCAAAACAGCCTCAGCACCCCCCCAGAGGCCACTGATTACATACAGAATGGGTAACAGGGCCGTGTTCCACAGGGGAATGCCGTTGACGTAGTTCATGGCAAACCCGCCGTAGATTATGGTGAGGAAGGCGAAGATGTTGGCGGCTATCAGCAGGGGGGTAAGTGGGTTTGCCCACTGACTTAGAGCCATGTGTACCAGGCCGAGGATTAGGAAGAGCGAGACGAAGATTAACCCCCGGGAAATCCAGGAGGTCTGCCACCCCGATGAAAGCATTATTCGCCAGAACCTGGAGGGTTTCCCCAGAAAGATGAGGTGAAAGCCGCCCCCCAGTACCGCACAGACAAGCCAGCCGATGAACATTGCCAGCAGATTATCAAAGAATGACGCCACGAAGAACATCCCGGCACCCAGCTCAATGAAGAAGAAGGCCAGCCACAAAAGGATGCCCCGCCGCTCTATCCATTCCACCTGGGGCGTATATTTTGTCATCCACTCATATGGTTCCATTATTTAGCCTCCTCGGTCAGGTGATATAGTAGACGGAGGGGTCGGTACCGTATTCCGGGTGGAGCTGGGAACCTCCCCTCTCTTTTATCAGCCTGGCAACCTCACTGTTGGGGTCATCGAGGTCACCGAAGACCCGGGCACTGGTCGGACAGGTAATAACACAGGCCGGGGTCGCCTCACGGTCTTCCCCCGGCTTTAATCCTTTTTTAATCCCCTCATCAATCCTCTCGGCACAGAAATTACACTTCACCACGGTACCCGGTTCCAGAGGATATAATTCTTTGCCGATAGCCTCATACTCGGTGAACCCCTGGCCGGGGTAGTACTCCTTCTTGCCGTCAGCGTAGAAAGTCCGCTGCTGGTAGGGACAGGCAATCAAACAATACCGGCAGCCAACACACTTATCATAGTCAATGATGACGATGCCGTCTTCTCTCCTGGTGGTAGCGCGCGTCGGGCAGGCCTTGACACAGGCGGCTTCCTGGCAGTGATTGCAGAGCACCGGGTACATCTGCTTGCTCACGGTCGGGTAGCTGCCGGTCTCACCTATCACTATCCGGTTCCAGAATATCCCCGGTGGCAGGAAGTGTTCCTGCTTACAGGCTATCATACAGCCGTAACAGCCGATACATTTCCGCAGGTCTATCACCATGCCCCATCTGGCCATCCTAGTTCCTCCCTATCTTGCGTATTCTGGTCCTGGCACAGGTCTCGAGAGTGGTACAAATCGGGTCCAGGTGCTTCTGGTCCAGCTCCAGTAAAACATCAAAGTTGGTCCCCTTACCCCGGGCAATCGGCTGCCCTTTGGCCCAGTGACCGCTACAGGCAGCTATGCCTATTACCTGCGGGTGCTGCCCTTCTATAAACTTGAGCCGACCCTGTACCCGGCGACCACCGAAAGACTCTACCTCGATAATATCCCCTTCTTTTAACCCTTTTTTCTCAGAGGTTTCCCGGTTCATGGTTATGTTATAGGTATAGGGGTTCATTCGGCTGGCTTCGTCTATCCACGGCTGCTCCATGGTGGAGGAACCGGTGTGCAGAATATCGCGGTATGAGAAGCAATACAGGTCATATTGAGGGTCGTCTATGCGGTGAACCGAGGTGGGCGTCCATGAAATCAGGGGGGTATACTGGTTCAGGTCAAAGTCAAGGCCGGTTTCCTCATTTATTGCCTTTATCTTTTCCCCTATCTCTACCAGGTACTCCAGATAAATTGGCACCCGGGCATCAGTAAAGTGTCTCCAGTAGGCTTCCTCTACCGTCTTGGGCCATCGGACGAAACCGTGTTCCCTGAACCATTCCCAGTCATGCTCCCGGCCAAAGAGCTTCTTGGCTAACCTGTTGACCAGTTCTTCACCGGAGAACTCATCCGTCGGCTTAAAGGCATGTTCTCCCTCAAGGCTCAGGGATGTGTTGATTTCGTTGAAAAATTTTTCTTTATACCCCAGCCGGCAGGCTATATCATATAAGACACGCTGCCACCTTCTTCTTTCTCCCTTTAGCTCTACTACCGGCTGGACTATGTGGCAGCACCAGTCTTCCATGCCGAAGGCGTGGTTGAAGTTTTGCCCGGCAAAGCCGGAGCCGTCGGCGTCCTCAAGATAGCATGTAGCGGGTAGCACTATGTCAGCAAAGCCTTCGGTTAGCTCATTATTAAAGATGTCATAAATGACGATATAATCAAGCTCCTTAAGGGCTTCAGCTACAATATCATGATTGGCGGTACTCAGTATCGAGTTACACCCCCAGGATATCATCATCTCCAGCCGGTCTTTAGCCCCCATGCGCTCCCATATCTTATGGCGGTCACTCTGGAAATTGATATTGGTGCCGATATGACCTACCGTCGTGATACAGTTAGGGTTCAGTCCGTGTTTATTCTCAGGCATGGCCGTTGGCCACGGCCCGTGCATTGGCAGCACCCCGGACATGGGGCCGAAGCGGTTAGTCTCCAGGAAACCGTCGGTGCCCTTATATGGAGACCAGCAGAGTTCACCGGTTCCGGGATAACCCAGGCTCCTCGCCGGCCATCCCAGTGTCCCGCCGGGTACGTCAGCGGAGCCGACCAGCTGGTTGAGCAGGCAGACGGCAAAGCAGGCGTGGAGCCCGTTCTCATGCCCCTGGCCTCCCCGAAAGATAATGGCCGAGGCTGGCCTGAGGGGTAGATTATGACCGTCTATAGTGATGGTGCTGCCGATGCTGGCGGCATCGACAAACTCGGTGGCAATTCGGCGGATTCTTTCCGCCGGTACGCTGCTTATCTTGGCTGCCTTCTCAGGGGTATACCCCTTGAGGTGCTCCCTGACGAGCTGAAAGACTGGCTGACACTTAATCCCCCTGACTTCATAGCTGCCTTCGAGAGCGTAGTCCTTAATGCCGGGGTCATCGTAGACCTTGGCCTTATGGTCCACGGCATCCCATACCAGTGGCTTGTTGGTGTCATCATCACCCACGTAGAGGCCAGGATGTGGTGAACCGTCACGGCGCTCTGAGGCGCCAAACCTGATGCCCCGTGCCGGTCCGTTTTCCCTGACATACTTCATATCCGGTCCAATAAGGTAGGGGGCGTTGGTTTTTTTCTTAAGGTAGGTCTCGTCGTATTTCCCCAGCTCGTTAGCGATAACATGGCACATAGCCAGTACCACCATGCCATCCGTACCTGGAATAACAGGGACCCACTCCGTCGCCTTGCCGCCGGAGAAGTTGCACATGGGGTCAAAGGAGACAACCTTCATGCCCCGGCTCCTGGCTTCAGCCGCCAGCCTGGCCGATATCATGGCAGAATGCCCCGAGCCAACCCCCTTGCTGCTGCCGAAGTACATGGCGTAGTTACAGTATTTAAAATCAGGGACTATTGACCATGATGAATGTACCACGCCGGCTGCCGAGTGTGCGGCTTTACCGCAGTGAAGGCCGCCCCCACCGGAACCCATAACGTCAGGCACTCCTCCGCAGATGGCGGATATGAACTGTATTTCGCCGAAGGCCCGGTACTGGTCTCCCCGTGAGGTTGACCACTGGAAGAATAATTTCTTGGGGTTGTCCTCCAGGACCTTCTTCAACCTGGGCACAATTTCATCATAGGCTTCCTCCCAGGAAATCTCCTGCCACTTTGGGTCAGCATGCAGCCCCTTCTCCGGGTTGGTCCTTTTCAGGGGGACATTGAGCCGGTTGGGGTCATAGAGCACCTGTAAGCCTGCCATCCCCTTGCCGCACAGACCGCCCAGAGCACCATGACGGCTATCAGGTTCCCCCTCTATCTTTACGACCACACCGTTGACAACGTGAGCGCGTATGGCGCACATGGCATAGCATCTACCGCACATGGTCCGTATCCATTTGTCCTCGTAGATTTCTGGTTTTCTGGCTTTCATAACCACTCCTTTTGGTCGGACGGGTCTGACTTATCCAGGTGGCTCTTCCATCGCCGGATTCCATATAAATTATAGTCAATTACGTAGCAGGTTGGCAACGCTTGAAAAATCGGACTGACAGCCTCCTATATGGATACCGGAGAACTGGATTCTTGGCTACCTAAAGGCTACCGGGGTCAATAGAACCAGTTTTGGGTTTCATTTGCATTTGGTTGCTTCCATATTTTTTTTCCATACTATCAAGCCTATAACGAGCTCCACTAATCCACCGAAAATTAATGCTATACCATTTGATATTAAAGGGCCCATGGGGGAGTTTCTTTCTGGAATGAACTCAAACATCATTTACCTCCTGACACTAATGCAAATGAAACCCCGTTTCAGAGTCCTTAGGTCAGGAGCGGAAAAATGGTATAATATGGGTCGGATTATGAAACCATGAAAGTAACGGAAACAATAGCCGGGATGAGACAGCTGAGGCAGCAGCTTGCCGAACCGGTTGGCTTCGTGCCCACCATGGGCTATCTCCATGAAGGTCACCTGTCACTGGTCAGGCAGGCCAGAGCCGAGAGCCCTTCCGTGGTGGTCAGCATATTCGTCAATCCCACCCAGTTCGGGCCCCAGGACGACTTCAGGAGCTATCCACGCGACACCCGGCGCGACCTCGCCCTGCTGGAGACAATGACCGATGTTGTCTTTATGCCCTCGGCAGATGAGGTCTATCCAGAAAAATTTGATAGCTGGGTGGAAGTCGGCAGCATTACCGGGCGACTTGAGGGGGCCTCGCGCCCCGGTCACTTCCGCGGCGTGACCACCGTCGTCGCCAAGCTGTTCAACATCGTGCAGCCAGCCCGGGCCTACTTCGGGCAGAAGGACGCCCAGCAGGCTATTATTATCAAAAAGATGGTGTCTGACCTTGATATGAACATTAAAATAGTCACCTTGCCCACGGTGCGCGAGCCTGACGGACTGGCCATGAGCAGCCGTAATACCTACCTCAACCCGGAGCAGCGCCAGGCGGCCACCGTTCTCTACCGGGCACTGAGTCTGGCACAGGAACTCTGGACACAGGGCGAAAGAAACGCCGAAAAGCTGCGCCAGGAGATGACAGCGCTCATCCATAAGGAACCCCTGGCGGATATTGACTACATCAGCGTCGCCGACCCTGCTAATCTGGAAGAAATGAACCGTGTCAAGCCCCCGGCCCTGGTATCCCTGGCGGTAAAAATCGGGAAAACTCGGCTGATTGATAATGTGGTGCTGGGGTAAGACCGTAAATTCCTTGACTGCCAGTCAAATGTCAAGTAAAATATATCGTATTCGCCGAGGTAGCTCAGGCGGTAGAGCAGCGGACTGAAAATCCGCGTGTCCCCAGTTCGATTCTGGGCCTCGGC
>CAYWRT010000037.1:4572-13690 GCA_964460815.1 uncultured Dehalococcoidaceae bacterium | reverse complement strand
ATGCGCTCCTTCGGATACTTGGCACTAAGCCGCTCCACCAGCGCATCAGCTTCATCCGGGGTAGTGGCATCTTCTACCGCCAGCTCATCAATCTGGGAATAGCCCATAACAAAGTGATACAGATAGTCGACAGCCTTGGTCCGGGAGCGCTCGTTGCGAAAAGGAAATGTCTCACCGTCCTTAAGGCCAATGATAGGATTTACCTTCAGCATGGAACCCATCAGAGCCTTCGCCTTACCGATGCGCCCGCCCCTTTTCAGGTACTCCAGGGTATCGAAAGCCAGGCGCATTTCTATCCGTGATATATTACGCTCGGCCATTTTCATGATTTCATCAAGGTTAGCTCCAGCCCGGGCTGCCTTGGCGGCCGCAATTACCAGCAGGCCCTCCGCCATCATCGCCAGTTGCGAGTCCAGTACCTCCACCCGGCACCTCTTTTCCATGGAATCCACCGCTTTTAAGGCTGCCTCACCGGTAGCACTGAGCTTGCGGGAAATAGTGATGACCAGTATTTCGTCAGTCTCCTCAGCCAGCCCATTATATAACTCGATAAAAGTCTGGAGCGGCGGGGTCGAAGTGGTCGGCAGGGTCTGGCTGCGCTCCAGTTTCCCGTAAAACTCTTCCGTGGTCAGGTCGATACCGTCACGGTAGATCTCATTGCCAAAGACAACATTCAGGGGAACTACGGTAACGCCCAGCTCACCGGCTATCGCCGGTGATATGTCAGAGACACTATCGGTAACAACCTTGACCGGCATTAATTGCTCTCCGCCTCCAATATGGTCAACGCCAGGGCATTGGGGCCGGCATATGTCCCCACGACGGGGCTAATTACTGCCCGATAAATACGCTCTTTAGAGAAAAGCGAGTCGAGGCGTTCCACCAGTTTATCAGCATCATGTGGCGTAGTCCCATGCTCGACAGCCAGTCCTTCGATGCGGGAACAGCCAGCCGCCGCATTATACAGGTAATCCAGGCCCGCATTCAAAGAGCGCACCCTGGTCAGGGGAGCCATCTCACCATCCCTTACCGTAAGTATTGGTTTTACTGATAACATTGAGCCTAACATATTTTCTGCCTTGCCGATGCGTCCCCCCTTGGCAAGATACTTGAGCGTATCAAAATAAGCGATAATGTGTATCCGGGGTATGGCCCCGCGCGCTAAATCAGCCACCTCATTCAGACTTGACCCGGTCTGAACTGCCCTGACAGCGGCCATAACTATCAACCCCAGACCCATTGCCACCGATAGCGAGTCAACTATTTCAATCCGGCACTTCCCCTTAACCAGGTCCTTCGCCTGTAGCGCCGACTGATAGGTGCCACTGAGTTTACTGGATACGACAATAACCAGAATTTCATCGGTTTCCTTAGCCAGCTTGTTAAAAACTTCAATGAAATCATTGGGCGTCGGCTGCGTCGTCGAAGGTAAAGCCGCCTCAGTTACCAGTCTTCGATAAAACTCCTCCGTGGTTATTTCCACCCGGTCACGATAGACCTCGTTACCAAAACGAACGTAGAGCGGCACCACGGTAACCCCCAGCTCCTGAGCTAAATCACTGGTAATATCAGATAAAGTGTCAGTCACTATTTTTACAGTCATTCCCACATACCACCTTTCTACTCAACGGAAATAATATAGCTATAATGTGGCTGACCACCCCGAATTACTTCAACCTGTAACTGAGGGTGCTGCTCCCCGATACTGGCACCAACCTGCTCAGCTTCAGCTGCCTCGGTATCCTCTCCGTAATAAATGGTAACCACTTCCACTTTGCCCAAATCCAGCTTGGCCAGAACCTTATTAACGACGTCAAGGTGGCTATCACCCACCGCCACCAGGTCACCATCCAGCAGTCCAATGAGCTGTTTCCTCTTAATCTTCAAGCCATTTACCTTGGTGGAGCGCACCGCCCGTGTAATCTCAATAGTCTTTACCGAGGGTAGAGCCTTTTCCATAATCTGGGTGTTGGTTTTAAAGTCCGCCTCATAGTCAAAGGCCAGAAGCGCCGCCACCCCCTGTGGAATCGTCCTGGTGGGCACCACCCCGATTGTTTTCTTGGTTAAAGACTGCACCTGATTCGCCGCCAGTATTATATTCTTATTATTGGGCAGAATTATGACCTTATCGGCAAAGGTTGCTTCCACTGCCTGAAGTATATCCTTGGTGCTCGGGTTCATCGTCTGTCCCCCGGGTACAACCGCCGCTGCCCCCAGGCTGCCAAAGACATCATTAAGACCGTCTCCCGAAGCCACCGCGATAACGGCCGTATCAGTCGTGGGCATCCTTTCTTTCTGCATCTCCAGAAAGTCCTGGTGCTGCTCATCCATATTCCGGATGCTCACCTGATGCATGGTGCCCAGCTTGGTAGCCCAGCGAATGATATTGCCCGGCTCCAGAGTATGAATATGAATCCGGACCGTTGAGTCATCGCCAACCACTATCAGGGACTCTCCCTTCCTCTCCAGCTTCTTTTTAATGACATCCGGCTCCAGCTTCTCTCCCTTCAACATAAATTCGGTACAGTAGCCATAGGGCACCTCTTCAATACCGACTGCCTGCGGCAGCGGAGTGGTATGAGGTAGTTCGCTGACAATTATCTGAGGCTTACGCAACCGCATCAACTCCGCCTCGCCTTTAAGGTAACGCAGGGCACCTTCCAGAATGGTATACAGCCCCTGTCCCCCGGCATCCACCACCCCCGCCTCCCTTAAGACCTTCAGAAGACGGGGCGTATCAGCCACAGAATCGGCGGCAGCACTGACTGTGGCCTCCAGAACCGACATAACGTCATCATTGCCATCAGCCACCTGCGACTGAGCCGCCGCCGCCGCTTCCCTTATGACCGTAAGCATAGTGCCTTCAACGGGATTGGTTAAAGCTTTATAAGCAATCCGCGCTGATTGCTGTAAGGCATCGGCCAGGTCAGCGGCGGTAAAGGATTCCTTGCCTTCCAGGCCCTGTGCCAGACCGCGCCATATCTGCGATAGAATAACCCCGCTATTGCCACGGGCTCCCATAAGGGCACCCTTAGCCATAGCCTTAGCCACACCCGAGGCACTGTGGTCCGGGGCGCGGTAGGCTTCCTCCATAGTAGAACGCATGGTAAGCAACATGTTGGTGCCGGTATCACCGTCAGGCACCGGAAAGACATTCAGGGCATCAATATCCTCCGAACTCTTCTCCAACCAGGAGGTAGCCGCCGCAAACATTTCTCTCAAGTCCTGCCCGGCTACAGATTTTGTCTGGCTCATTCTATACCATCCTTATCGGATTATTTTTCAAATTCACGTTTCTGGCTGAAAACGTCTCCCTTGCCAACCTTAATTCAATATGTTACTATTATTAGCAGAATATTGCAATAGTTTTACCGGATAGCTTAAGGAGATTTTAGATTGAAGTGCGATTTATGCGGGAAAACACCCCAATTCGGTCATAATGTCAGCCATTCCAAACGCCACACCAACCGCCGCTGGGTGCCCAATATTCATCCCACCACTATAGTTGTCGATGGCCAGCCCAAACGGCTGAACCTCTGTACCCGGTGCCTGCGCACGCAGCATAAGGTCGTTAAAACTACTTAGGCTATCAGGTCACCCATCCCCTGTACCCCCCTCGTTTCCTATCTAATCCCACCCTACCGCCCTCGTATCACCCATGGCTTAGCCCGTGAATATTCCCCCCTTATCCCCACTCTTGAGAAGGGGGATTTTTATCTATCCCACCCCAAGATGGGGAATTAGAGGCTCTGTATACTGCTCCCCTCTATATAGGCTACTCACCACTTGGGGGGTTGGGGGCACAAAACTTGGGGATAAGCCACAGATGATGCTGGGCGGCCTGGGTGGGAATAGATAAGAAAGAAAAAAACACCACCTGGAGTGGTTCAGGTAGAGAAGAAGGGGATAGCCAAAGCTGCTTCGGGGGTGGTGTTACAGAACTACGGGATAAGCCACAGATGATGCTGGGCGGCGGGTGGGAAAAGATTAAAAAAGGCGTCGCCTCTCTAAAACTCTGACGGCTCCACTGCTTTTCTGGCCGCCGCCAGCGCCCGCGCTACCTGCTTCGGGGCGGTACCACCAACAACATCCCTGGCAGCCAGAGAAGACTCCACGGTAATTGAGTGGACGTCTTCGCTGAATAATGGCGAAAACTCCTTATATTCATCAAGTTTAAGCTCGGCGAACGATTTCCCCTTTTCCTCGGCATAACCTACCAGCCTGGCGACGATATCATGGGCGCGGCGGAAGGCCTCACCCTTCTTCACCAGGTAGTCGGCCACGTCCGTGGCCAGAATGTAGCCCCGCTTAACCGCCTTGGCGGTGTTTTCCACCTTAACCCGCAGGCTCCCTATCATGCCGGTGAATACCTCCAGTGTTGACAGCAGCGTATCCACAGTGTCAAAGAAACCGGGTTTGTCCTCCTGCATATCACGGTTATAGGCAAGAGGCAGCGCTTTCATCGTCGTCAGCAGGGCCATAAGGTTCCCATAGGTCCGCCCTACCTTACCGCGAGCCAGCTCGGCAACATCGGGGTTCTTCTTCTGAGGCATAATACTGCTGCCGGTAGCATACGCCTCATCAAGCTCAATAAAGCCAAACTCCGCCGAAGACCACAGCACAATTTCCTCAGCCAGCCGGGAGAGGTGCATCATGCCGATGCTCGCCGCCGCTTCATATTCCAGCACAAAATCCCGGTCGGAAACGGCGTCAAGGCTGTTCCGGCTTACCTGGCTGAAACCCAGCTCCCGTGCCAGAAAATCCCTGTCCACGTCATAGGCGACACCGGCCAGAGCCCCGCTGCCCAGAGGCAAAACGTCCACACGCTTGAGGCAATCACGGAAACGGGCGACATCACGCTGGAGCATCTCGAAGTAGGCCAGGAGATGATGCGCCAGCAGCACCGGCTGTGCCGGCTGCAAATGAGTATACCCCGGCATGACTGTATCCTTATTAGCTTCAGCCAAGTCAATCAGTGCCCGCTGCAACTCCTTCAGTCGGTTAAGAGTGCCGGCGATTGCTTCCTTGACAAAGAGACGCATGTCCAGAGCTATCTGGTCATTCCGGGAACGGGCGGTATGCAGCTTTCCCCCCACCTCCCCCACCTTCTCAATAAGGCGGGACTCAACCGCCATGTGAATATCCTCCAGCTCCGGCCTGAACTCAAATCTACCCTGCTCTATTTCTTCACGGATAGACTCCAGTCCTCCGGTGATTGTCTCCGCCTCTTTGTTGGAGATTATGCCCTGTTTGGCCAGCATCTTGGCATGGGCCATGCTACCGGCAATATCCTGCTTATAGAGACGCCAGTCAAAGGGGATGGAGGCAGTATAGGCCGCTACTGACTTATCCGCCGGCTTGCTGAAACGACCGCGAATATGACTCATTCTTTTTCTTTACCCTTGACCTTGGGGCTTTCCTCAACAGGTTTAATACCAGCCGTTTTAAGATTTAATATGCGAATGTGGTTATCAACTACTGATTGGCTAATATGCAGTTCCTGAGCAATTTGCTGGTTGGTATAACCCTGAGCCACATAGTTCAGAATTTCCTGTTCGCGTTCGGTCAGGCCGGCATGGGTGAGAGGCTTTTCTGTTATAGTTTGGCTAATTGGCTTCGCTTCCCTGCCCTGCGCCTGTGCCTGCGTCCGGGCGGGCAGTCCCCAGAGGTGGATAAAACCGACCGCGGCACTGGGGTCAAAAACGTCCCCCCTGTCGTAGGTAGCCAGGTCATGGCGATATAATGAGTAAGGGGACTTCCGCCCCACCACGCTACAGCTTCCCTTAAACAGCTTGAGTCTCACCGTTCCGGTAACAAAGCGCTGTGAAGACTCAACATAAGCCGCCAGGTCTTCACGAAATGAGGTGAACCACAGGCCGTTATAGATAAGCTCAGCATACTCGTCAGCCACCATCTTCTTGAAGCGCAGTTGTTCCCGGGACAGGGTCATTGCCTCCAGAGCCCGGTGCGCCGGCAGCAGCACTACAGCGGCGGGGGCTTCATAAATCTCCCGCGACTTTATGCCAACTACCCTGTCCTCAATATGGTCAATTTTGCCCACTCCGTGTTTACCGGCCAGCTCGTTCACCCGCTGTATAAGGTCGATACCATCCATCTCTTGTCCATCAACTGTCACCGGGATACCCTTTTCAAAGCCAATCTCCATATAATCCGATGTATCCGGGGTCTCCGCCAGTGGCCTTGCCCAGATAAAGGCATCGTCAGGAGGCTCAACCCAGGGGTCTTCCATAACCCCGCACTCAATGCTCCGCCCCCACAGGTTCTGGTCAAGAGAATAAGGGCTGTCAGCCGTAATCGGAATCGGGATGCCATGAGACTGAGCGTAGTCAATCGTCTCATCCCGGGTCATCTTCCAGTCGCGAGCCGGGGCCATAATTTTCAGGTCGGGTGCCAGAGCCGCCACACTGACATCAAACCTCACCTGGTCATTCCCCTTGCCCGTACAGCCGTGAGCCACCGCTGTAGCTCCCTCGGCTTTCGCCGCTTCCACCAGCAGCCTGGCCATCAGCGGGCGGGCCAGAGCCGTCGCCAGCGGATACTGGCCCTGATAAACGGCGTTTGCCTTAAGAGCCGGAAAAACAAACTCGTCAATAAAAGCCTGTTTCGCATCACTGACCAGCGCCTTTACGGCGCCGAGCTTCTGCGCCTTCTTCCGAATTGCCGGGAAGTCAGGCTCGTTACCAACATCAACGCTGAAAGCGATAACATCCAGATTGTACTTCTCCCGCAACCATTTAATGGCCACCGAGGTATCCAACCCGCCGCTGTAAGCCAGCACCACTTTATCCGACACTCCATACCTCCCTGAACCAAGCAACTGTCAGTTTTTAGCTTCGAAATTATTCTCCAGGAACTTGACGACTTCGGAAGCCACCCCGGGATATTTCCACGAATAGTCATGCCCCGGTGCCCTTAACCAGCTCAATATCGTGCCGGGATTATCCTCCGGCGATAACAGGCCAAACCAGCCCTTCACGGTAGCCCAAAGCACAGCGGGAACATTACCGTAACTGAAGGTATCAACGGTCTTACCATTGCTATTCATCAGTAACGTCCTGTCCAATGCCGTGGGTTTATGCCAGAAAGGATTGCCCGTCTGGATGCTGTAAACACGGGGGTTATCCCCTAAAAATCCCATGGCTTTATCGGTAATAACTGTTCCCGTGCTCTCCCCGGCGACAATAACCCTGAGGTTGGGAATATGGTCAGTGAGAAATTCCACCCGCTTGGCCAGCTCCTTTGCCTTTGAAGGATAGCGAGCTGCCGCCTCAATAAACTCCTTTATAACGCCGCGCAGTCCGCTACCGGACCGCCGGTAGTTCAGCACCAGGGACTTGTAACCAAACCCATCCAGTTGAGCTTTAATACCATCAACGATACTGCTCCAGCCCGGCGTTTCCTCAAGTAGATTCCAACCCCAGCCACCCGAATTAAAGACGACAACAACATCGCTTTCCTTGGCCTCCATATAGGTGGTTAATATCTGGTTCACAAAATCCTGGAACCTTTCCTGGCTGTCACCGACTATCTCCCTGGCCATCTCGGCAGCATCCTCAATCACTGACTGAGGTACAGCCGAATATTCATACTCGAATAAACGGTCCTCACGAACCCCAATCACATTAGCCATCCCGACCTCCGTATAATCAAAAACCAGCCACCCAATGGCAAGCAGGGAAACAGCGATTAATACCGCCAGTACCCCCAGCCCGCCAGGTTTTTTCACCATTATCGCCCCTCAAGGGTCATTCCAGCAACACCTAACTAATAATACCAGATAATGCCTCATCCAAAATGCCGATGGCCCGGTCAACCTCAGCCTGACCAATAATCAACGGCGGCATCAGGCGGATAGCATTGGGCTTCACCTGATTGACCAGCAGACCTTTATCCAGACAGGTCATCAAAAGCGACTGCGCCATATCACTGTCAAACTCCACAGCTACCAGAAGTCCACGCCCCCGCACATCAGTAACGAAGGAGAACTTATCTCTCAAGCCTTTTAATCCCTCCATGAAATACTGCCCCACCTTCCGGACATTTCCGGCAATATCATTATCCAGTATGAACTTTACGGCAGCATAAGCGGCAGCACAGGCGACCGGATTACCGCCAAAGGTAGAGCCATGTTCTCCAGTAGCAAATACAGATACTCTTTCCTTTGCCAGAATCGCCCCGATGGGCATACCGCTACCCAGACCCTTAGCCAGTGTCATTATATCAGGTTCAACACCGTATTGCTCGTAGGCGAAAAGCGTCCCGATTCGGCATATCCCGGTCTGAATCTCATCCAGGATAAGCAGGATGTTCTGCCGGTCACACCATGCCCTCACCTTTTTGAGGTAATTATCATCGGGTATGTTAACGCCCCCTTCTCCCTGCACCGGCTCCAGCATCACGGCACAGGTCTTATCGGTGGTGGCTGACTTTATAGCCTCAACGTCATTATACTCCACATTGATAAAACCAGCCGGCAAAGGAACGTATGGCTTATGGAACTTCTCCTGCCCGGTAGCAGCCGTCATCGCCAGAGTGCGGCCATGGAAGGAGTTGGTAGCTGTAATGACCTCGTAAGCACCATTCAATTTGAGACTGCCATAGCGTCGGCCCAGCTTCACCGCTCCCTCGTTGGCCTCGGCACCACTGTTACTGAGGAAGACCTTGTCCAGGCAGCTGTTCTGCACCAAAAGCTCAGCCAGGCGTATCTGGGGAATGGTATAGAACTGATTTGAGGTCTGAATGAGGGTATGCGCCTGTTCGGCCACCGCATCGGCGACTACAGGGTGGCAGTGCCCCAGGCTGTTGACCGCCCAGCCGCCCCCCAAATCCAGGTACACGTTGCCATTATAGGCCCACACCCACCCCCCTTTTCCTCTAACCAGGGTTACCGGCACCCGTACGACGACCTGCATATAGTATTTGCTTTCAAGTTCCTGCCAGTTTACCATAATCACTCCCTGTATATCGTCGTGCCGCCACCCTGACCCTCCATCTCCTTAATCAGGGCATGGGGCTGCCTACCATCTATTATACTGGTTATTGAGCTACCGGTTAAAGCCCTCAGGCAGGCGTTAATCTTGGGAATCATCCCCCCCGA
>CAYWRT010000037.1:0-4562 GCA_964460815.1 uncultured Dehalococcoidaceae bacterium | reverse complement strand
AATGAAACCCAAAAATATATAAAAAATGTTAAATAGCTAACAGAAAAATCCAATAAGCAGGCATTAATCTTGGGAATCATCCCCCCCAAAGCCACCCCGGAAGCCATTAAAGCCTCGGCCTCACCCGCCGACAACCGGGGCATTACCCGGCCCGACTCGTCGCAAACACCAGGCACATTGGTTAAAAATATGAGCCTTCCCGCACCAAGAGCCACCGCTATTTCACCGGTCACCGGGTCACCGTTAACGTTAATTATCGACGGGGCGTCATCCGGCTTATCGAATGAATACAGGCTCAGCGGAGCGACCACCGGAATAAAATTTTCCTTCAGCAGGGCTTCCAGGGGCGCCGGGTTTACCTTCACCACTGTGCCCACATAGCCCATCTCCCTGTCCTTCATGCGGCTCTGGATAAGGGCTCCGTCAACACCGCTGATACCGACTGCCTGCCCCCCCCGGTGGTTAATCGCCGCCACGAGTTCCTTGTTGACCAGCCCCGCCAGTACCGCCGTCACCACATCCAGCGTCGGCGCATCGGTCACCCTCTCACCCCGAACAAAGCGCGTCGACACTCCCAGCCGCATAAGCCACTCGGTTACCACACCAGCCCCCCCATGCACCACGACCAGAGATTCACCCCGCTTCTGGAGAGACACCAAGTCGTCAATAGTGGTGTCGCGGCTGCCAAAGGTAGACCCGCCTATCTTGACCACGGTGATATCTTTCATTCAGTTCCAACCCCTCAAAATTTCACGTTGTATATTGACTGTTAATGGTCACATATTCCTCAGACAGGTCACAGCCCCAGGCAGTAGCCCGGCCGCCGCCGAGGTTAAGGTCTAAAGCGATGGTCACTTCACGGCCATTCAGTAACCTGACCGCTTCTTCCCTGTTAAAAGGCAAGGCACACCCCCTATTTACCAGGCAGATATTGCCGATATAAAGGTCAAGTCTGGTTTCCACCATCTGCACACCACTCCGCCCGGCCGCCGCCAACACCCGTCCCCAGTTAGGGTCGCTGCCGTGTACCGCCGCCTTAACCAGCGGCGAGCTTACTATCGTCCGGGCAGCTAGCCTGGCATCAGCCACGCTGGCGGCGCCGCTGACGGTAACCTCAATCAATCTGGTGGCTCCCTCACCATCACGAGCAATAGCCTCAGCCAGATGTACACAGACCCGGTTGAGCGCCTTCTTAAAGACTCCGGCCTGCCGACTGCGAGGCGTTATCTTTTTACCACCGGCCTGGCCGTTAGCCATAATCAGTACCATGTCATTGGTGCTGGTATCGCCGTCAATAGAAACCATGTTAAAGGAAATAGCCACCGCTTGTTTTAAGGCCAGCCTGAGGAAAGCCATATCCACACTGGCATCGGTAGTTAAGAAACAGAGCAGTGTTGCCAGGTCGGGATGAATCATCCCCGAGCCTTTGGCCGCTCCCCCAATTACAAAATCACCAGCCCTGACGGCCACCTCCTTGGGCACGGTATCCGTGGTCATTATCGCCCTGGCCAGCTTATGACCGCCATCAGCCGCCAGGACCACTCGCCCCAACCCGGTCCTGATACGCTCCATCGGTAGCCGCTGCCCGATGACACCGGTGCTGGCCACCAGAACATCCGCCGGCGATGCGCCAATGTGACTGGCCGCCAGTTCTGCCATCTCCACAGCATCTGCCAGACCCGGCTCACCGGTACTGGCATTGGCACAGCCACTATTTACCACCAGCGCCACCGCCCTGCCTTCCCGCAATCGCTGTTGTGACAGGACTATCGGCGCCGCCTTAATTTGATTAGTGGTGAACACAGCCGCCGCCGTACAGGGCGCTTCGGAAAAGAGTATGCCGAGGTCAAGACAATCTTCGGCTTTATTCTTTATACCGGCATATACAGCACCGGCCAGAAACCCCCTGGGGGAGGTAACCCCACCCGAAGGGATGAACTCGACTCTGGCTTCCATTTATCCAAACTATACCATAATGGACACCGGCAGGCAATTTCCATTCCCGCAAGAATATTTATTGACCTCAGCCCCTTTACCCCCCCTCGCTTCTAATCTAATCCCACCCTACCGCCCTCGCATCACCAGCGGCTTAGCCCGCAAATAGCCTCCCCTTTATCCTCCTCTTGATAAGGGTGGATTTCTTGTCTACCTCACCCCCTTTCTCCCCCTCTCCTATCAAGGAGAGGGGGAAATAAAAGAAAGAGGGGGCTTCCGCCCCTCTTGGACTCCCTGTAAGATTAGAGGCTTATGTGCCTCTCAAACTCTCTGCTGGGTGGCGGGGAGAAAACTACGGGCTAATCAGGAGATGCCGCGAGGGCGGCGGGTGGGAAAAGATAAGAGGCGATAGGGGCGGGGGGGTAAGTAAAGCCGCCAAACAGAATCCCCTATATACCCATGCTTGAAACACAAGATAGCTGAATGCTAAACTCAAACTGTGAAGATAATACGCTATATTATCGGCAGGAAAGCCGAATACGGAATATGGCACGGCGACCTGGTCCAGAGCCTGGCCGGTACTCCCTATCACCGACTCAAGACCACCAGCCAATCCCACAGGCTGAGTGATATCAGGCTGCTGCCGCCGTGCACCCCATCGAAAATCGTTGCCCTGGGACTGAACTACCGCAGCCATGCCGAAGAAGTGAACCTGCGCATACCCACCGAGCCGCTGATTTTTCTCAAACCTTCCACCTCGGTCATCGGTCCTGAAGACAAGATTATCTACCCCGAATCATCACAACAGGTCGATTATGAGGGTGAACTGGGGGTAGTTATCAGGAGCCGGACCTGGCAAGTACCCAGAGAAGAGGCGAGGCACTATGTCCTAGGCTATACCTGCCTGAATGATGTTACCGCGCGCGACCTCCAGTACCGGGACAAACAATGGACACGAGCCAAGAGTTTTGACACCTTTGCCCCTATTGGACCCTGTATCGAGACCGAGCTCGACCCGCATAACCTCTCTCTGGAAACCTACCTCAATGGTGAGCTCAAGCAGCAGACCAATACCAGCGACCTTATCTTTTCCGTCCCTGAGCTGGTGAGCTTTATCTCCCATGTGATGACCCTGCTCCCCGGAGACATTATTGCCACCGGGACAACCAGCGGCATCGGTCCCATGCAGCCGGGTGATACCGTGGAGGTAAAGATAGAACAAATTGGCACCCTGAGAAATTATGTGGTCGGGTCATCTTTACACTCAAATCAACGTGGTGACAGAGAAGCACTTACCAGATAAAGAACAAGCGGGGAGGTAAACAGAAATGAAAGGGAAAATGCTAAGTCATATTGCGGGTTGCCTGGTGGCATTATCTTTAGTTCTGGCTTCCTGTACTTCACCAAGCCCAGAAGAGCCGGAGCCGACACCGGCTGAGGCGGAGAAGCCGCAACTGGAGCAGATGGAGAAAGATCTGGCGGAACGGGGCGTCCTGAATGTCTCCACGCTGGAGGAGGCAGCCGAAATTGCCGGCTTCCCGCCGGCGACACCCGCCTTCATCCCGGAGGGCTTCCGGCGCAACAGCCAAATCATGATATCTCAGCTTGGTGCCGGCCTCCCCGAAGGCATGGGGGGCAGCCGCCCGAAGTACATCGATATTATGTGGATGTGGGAAGAGGACTCTTCAGTCTGGTTCCTGCTGACACAAGGCGAAAAGGAGTTTCAGGTTAGCCCCTCGACAGATAGATTTTCGCTCGGCTGGAACGACGGAAACCTGTACTACGGCCTCTCCGGTATGCTGGCCGGGCCTCTCAATGAAGATGTCTTAAACCAAATTGCCGGCTCGGTAGGTAGTGATTAGATAACACAGGCAAGTACACTTAAGAAAGGAGCATAATGGAAGCAAAAACCATCTATTTTGAGAAACCCGGAGGTGAAAATACCGATGCGGCCTTCGCCCTGGCCCGGCAGAGGGCCGGGGAACTGGGCATCAAGACGATAGTGGTGGCATCCACCAGTGGCAAGACCGCCGTCAAGGCGATGGATGCCTTCCAGGGACTGAGAGTCATAGTGGTCACTCATTGCGCTGGCTTCCATGAACCGGATACCCAGGAGTTTACCGAGGAGAACCGGAAAATCGTCGAGAGCCAGGGTGGCATAATGCTCACCGCTGCCCACGCCTTCGGCGGCATCAGCCGCGCCTTCCGACAGAGTGAAATCCCGCAGGCCCCTGCCACCTATGTCGTCGGGGATTTAATCGCCTCGACCCTTAAAGTCTTCTCCAACGGCATGAAGGTAGCCTGTGAGATAGCCGTTATGGCGGCTGACGCCGGTCTCGTGCGCACCGATGAGGAGGTTATTGCTATAGCCGGTACCGGCGCTATTGGAGGAGGTTCCGATACCGTCATAGTGGTACAGCCCAATAATGCTCACCGCTTCTTTGACCTCAGGGTTAAAGAGCTTATCTGCAAACCTCGCCTTTAGTACCGGTGATTTTGTTATGCATCATTCCCTCAGGTTCTATGGTGGACACCGCCCGGGTATCCTCAGGTTCTACATGTTCTGGGCAAAGTGGACCAGGATACCCCTGCTCGGTCGGCTGGTCAGATGGGTAGCCAACACTTAC
>CAYWRT010000036.1:4913-14026 GCA_964460815.1 uncultured Dehalococcoidaceae bacterium | reverse complement strand
ACCCACTCAACCCCCAGAACATTGCGCCCGTAACCGCTGGTAGAGACCATGGTGTGCTGGCAGCCATGATGGCAGCACGAAGCCGCGATTACCCCGGCACTGTAACCGGCCCCAATCCGGCCGGTATAGAGGCCATACCTGGCCAATTCCAGCTGAAGGCTGTATACGGAAACGTAAGGCTCGACCACGGCACGCATATTTCTGGCATCTATTTCTATGATGCGGTTCATTCTCCTCAGGTCCAGGATGATACCCTTCTCGCTTTCAAGAGCGAGAGAAAAACATAAAAAACCTGAAGAGAAAGATTTAAACGGTATCCCGTATCTATTACACACTTTGACAATAGCCGAGATTTCCCCGGTATTTGCCGGCAGCAGCGCCGCCGCCGGTCGTGTTGAGTGTTTTTGCCCGAAGAAGAAATTATTCCCGGATATCTGGTTATAGGTATCCAGGATTACCGGTTCCTGCGTTATGTGTTCCGTACCGACAATATCCTCCAGAGCCTGATACGCCTCTTTAGGTAATGGCAATCTGAAGCCTCCTGCCCCGTTATTGACAGCCCCGCTAAATCGCTTTCTGAACAAGCTCTATAAGGTCATAGACCTCGATTTTATTACCGTTTTCTTTAACGGCGTCCAGGAAATTCCGCCGGCACCACGGGCAGGCGCTAACTATGGCCTGGGCCCCTACTGCCTCTGCCTCCCTCAGCCTCTCGGTAGCCGTCCAGATAGAGAAGTCGGGATAGGCATCCATGACGCCACCACCGGCACCACAGCACCAGGCATATTCTTTAATCCGGTACATCTCAACAAGCTTTAAGCCGGGGATACTTTTCAATACATCCCTGGGTGTTTCGTAGACACCATTGGCGCCGCGCCGGTATTTTTTCGGCGGGTCATGCACAATCATCTGTCCCATGACCTTTGTCTCCTTACCCTGCCAGTGTATCCAGGGTTCTCCCAATCTCCCCAGATGGCAGGGGTCATGATAGGTTACGGTTAGCGGCACCTTCCTGGTCAGCTTGAGTCTGCCCTCTTTTATCATACGGTCAAGGTATTGTGTAATGTGAAACACCTCTATTCCCAGCTTCTTACCGATTTTGTCATAGAGGACCTTGAAGGTGGCGTAGCAATCGGCGCAGGGAGTGACCAGTGTCCTGACACCTGCCGTCCGGAACGCCTCCATCTGGTGCTCGGCATATTTGGTAAGCTCACCCGCATACCCCAGTTCATAGGCACGCCCGCCGCAGCACACCTCGTCAGTTCCCATAATGCCAACATCAACGCCGGCATCCCTGAGCAGGGTCAGCCCTCCTCTGGCCACCGGCCACAACTCTTCATCAAAAGAATATCGGCACCCGGCGTGATAGACAACCTCGGCGCTCTCTCTGGTCAGGTCCTTAACATCAAGCCCCTCCGCCCACTTGCCTCTTTCCGCCCTAGAAGCCTGCATCATATTGTCCTCTTTGCGAAGGCCCTCTACGACAACCATGTGGGCGGGGAGCAACTGGCCGTCCTCAACACATTTAATCCTGAGTTCCTGCATCAACTGCAAAGGCTCAATATCCTGCTGGACTTTACATGAGATATCACAACTGCCATCCATGTGGCACCGGTAAAGTATGTCTAAAAAAACATCGTCAATTTCTATCCTTCCCTGCATCAGGGAATAAGCCATATTGAACTTTCCGCCCGCTGAGTAGGCATGCCAGTTGTACCGCGCAATGGACGGACAACCCTCCATGAAGTCAGTATTCCGCATGTATCTATAAGGTATCCACTTGCAGTAGGAGCACCTCGAGCACCTCTGCATATCATGCACATAATCTTGCCATGCCATTACTTCGCCTCCATCATCTCCAAATGCTTAAAAACATAATTTACCCGGATTGAGGATTTTATTGGGGTCGAAAATTTCCTTAATCTTCCGCTGCATAGCCTCAGTACCCGCAGCGCGGCGATAGGCGGCATCCTTCCACGCCCCGTAGGGCCGGGAAAAGAAGCCCCCCATCTGTGCTATTTCTTCGCTGCCTGTGCCCATAAGTCGCCTGGTTGCCTCCAGCTCAGCCGGCCTGGCCGGGTCATAGTACAAATCGAACTCGCAGTGGCAGCTGGTGCCCTGCACTATCGGCTGGATGTAAACACCTATATCTTCCGCAGGATAGCTGTGCCGCCGCGCCAGGTCAGACATGGCGGCTGCGAACCCCGGGGTTTTGTCAAGAGTCGTTAAAAAGAAGATGTCCTGACACCCGCCCTTGAACCTCAGCTTCCAGTACGGCTCGGGCGATGGTCGGGATAGCCGCCGTAATAACTCCTCGGCGCTTGCCCCCGGAATATTGGACTCCGGCTTTAAGCCGCATGACCGGGCCATATCCCTGAAATCAGCCTCCTCGTACGCCACTTTTTCCTCAGGCAATATACCATAGCCTTCGAAGCTGATGAATAAAACCCATGGCGGTAAAATATTCCTTAATTCCCGAATCTCATTGGGACTACGGCCGAGCAGACATGCCAGATTAAGGCCGTTCAATATAAAGAGGCTGCCGCCCAACCTGAATTTTACAAGCCGATAGCTCAAATCAATTAATGGTTCAATGCTTACCGATGGCGCCAGGAGAGCCCGCTTCAGCCTGGACAGGTAGCTGCATTTCATTGTTGCCCAGGTGGCAATCCCCATGCTGCCCTGAGCCCCTGCTATTAATCTCTGTACATCCATATGGCTGTGACCAAAGGGGTTCATCTGGACTCTCCCCATTTCCCATTGCTCCTCTATGGTGTCGGGGCCGGAAGCCTCGCCAGTCCTGAATTTATCCCCCGTCCCAAAGATAATCTCGGCACAGAGCAGGGGGTCGGTACTGTCCCAGTGGTGACTCGGCACCGTAATCGGCTCCCGTTCCAGCATGCTGCCCATCACCGATTTCGAACTGCGTGGCGCCAGAGGCATATAGGCGCACAGTCCCTCTTTTACCAGTTCTGATTGGAGCTCACTAAAGGTCACCCCGGGCTCGACCATGGCCACCTTGTTTCTGGAGTCTACCCTGATGATTCTCTTCATTCTACCGAGGTCAACGATAACCGCCCCTTCGACACCGGGAACAGTGTCCCCCCTGAAGTGAGGTGCCCCCGAGCTTACCGGCACCAGGGGGGTGAGAGTATTGTTGGCCCACTTCACCACGCCCTGTACCTCTTCAACATTCCCCGGTTTTACCACGCACCTGGGCCTCATGTGGGGAGCAAAGCTTAGGTCTCCGGAATATTCCTCTAAAATATCCGGGCTGTTAAAAACATTTCTACTACCAGCGATTTTCTCCAGCTCTTTTTCAGCCATACTCGGTCTCCTTCTGGTAAGAAATACGCCTTATTTCTTTTCACCACCGTCAAGCAGTACTCTCTCAAATTTCTGTCCTGAAGCCCGGTCATAGGGCCGGTTAAAGGCTTCGGTGTATTTCTTTCTCAGTTCTTCCAGGTCGACAGGCTCTACCTCGACCAGGAAGCCATTAGTGACCATGCCGGCTGCATTTGGTGAGGTGATGTTGTGCGGGGTGATGGTATTGATGGCGCCGCCCCGGTCAAGCTCTCCGGGGACGAGCGGGTCATACCTGGCACCATGGTCCACATAGACCACACCGGGCATAACTCTCTCGGTTACCCTGGCGCCGAGGAGGACACCGCCTCTCTCGTTGAATATCTTGACCACGTCTCCGTTCTTGATGCCTCTCTTTTCGGCATCTGTCGGGTGAATCCAGATAGGCTCGTAGAGGTATCCGTCCGGCCCCTTGACCTTGCACGTGGGAATCTCGTGGAACCAGTTGACGTCATCAAGCTGGGCATGTATGCGCCACCTCGGGTGGTTGGACATACAGAGCAGGGGGTATTTTTTAGCCCTCGGCAGCAGCAGGCTTTCCTGATGTGACTTACCGTAGGGTATCCAGTGGGGGACGGGGGGTCTCTCCTCATCATCGGGGAAGTGGTTCTTCAGACCGGTGGCTTCAAACTCCAGCTTGCCGGTTGGAGTTGGCATGGGATGTTTCTCCGGGTCTTGGTAGAATTCGTACATACCGGCCGGGTGTTTCTCCCAGTCCGGGTCAGTCGGGGCGACAAAATACTTCTTCTCCTTGAACTCTTCCCAGCTTATCAGGTCAGCCACACCTGATTCTTCGTAGCCGTATTTTATCCAGTCCTGAACCGACCTGCCTTTGTTGAATTCTTTCAGGACCCCCAATCTCTCGGCTACCAGGCAGGCTATCTCGTAGTCACTCTTGGCCTCCCCTCTGGGCTCGATACACTTCTCCTCCAGGAATATGGTATCAGCGTTATAGCTAATCGTATCGGTGCCGATATCATCTTCTTCAAACTTGGTGCTGACCGGCAGGATGACATCGGCAAAGAGGCAGTCGTTCTCCATCCACTGGTGCTGGGCGACGAAGAACTCAATGGAGGGGTGCTGGTACGCCACGGCGTTCTGGTTGCTGTCATTCCAGCAGGTCATCAGGCAGGGTGTATCGCTCCATATCATGTGTACCGGCGAGCAGCCCTCCGCCGGATACGTGTATTTCTTAAACTGGTCATCCAGCGGGTACATCTGGTGAGCGCTGCCGTGGATTTCAAAGTGGCCTTTGAGAATGGCGTCATGAACCATGGTCTTGGGGATAATCTGTTTGGGTATGGGCAGGAAGAGGTTATACCCGGTATACGCCGGCCCCAGAAATGGCACCTGGGCGGCCTGGGGCATCGGGGAACGGCACTCCTTGCCGGTAGTACATTCACAGAGAAAGGCACCGGAAATAAAGCAAACCTGGTTCACTCCTGGTTTGCCCAGCCCCTGCATTGCCAGCAGCAGGACCTCAAGGCGTGCCGGTTCATGGGAGTAGGCTCCCCTGATGAAGGGACCGCCAAGACAGTGGCAAATTGAAGTCGGGGTGGCTGCCCAGAGGCGTGCCAGGGCTTTAATTACCCGGGAAGGGACACCGGTTATCGCCGCCGCCCACGCGGGTGTCTTGGCAACCCCGTCTTCCTTGCCCAAAACATAATTAAAAAATTCCTCATACCCGTGAGTATGAGTCTCGACATACTTTCTATCATAGGTGCCGTGAGTCAGCCAGAAGTAGGCTATGGCGAGCTGGAGGGCTGCGTCCGTATTAGGTCTGATGGGAATCCACTTATCGGCATGAACGGCGGCCCCGTAGTTCAGGTCAGGACAGATATAGACCTGTTTTATGCCCAGCTCTGTAAAATGGTAGCAGATACGGCTGGACATGACGGCGCCGAATCCCCAGTTTGTGGTTTCCGGGTCACACCCCCAGAAGAGCAAAAGCCCGGAATTTTTCATGATGTCCGGAAAAACGTTGGTATTATAGCCCTGCTGCAACCCCACCGGTTCTAGGCCCCAGACATGCTTGGCACCCCAGTACCAGCCCTCCCAGCTGTCCGGGTTCCTGACCTGTAGAGTAAAACCACCAAGTAGCTCAAGAAGCATGGCATGGGGGCCGTGAGTACCCTGTACTATCTTGGTCTCACCATGCCCATCGCACTGAGCGAGTACTGCTTCCGGGCCGTGCTTCTCTCTGACCCTCTTTAACTCTTTAACAAGTATATCCAGGGCTTCGTCCCAGGAGATTCTCCTGTATTTGCTTATTCCCCGGTTCTGCGGGTTTCTTTCTCCATCGGGGTCCCAATCGACTCTCCGCAACGGGTAGAGAATCCGGTTGGGAGAATAGATGCGCTTCTTGTAACCCAGGCCAAACGGAGCCAGTAGCGATTTCGAAGTGGCTTCAAAAACCTGGCCGCGAGCCTCAATCTTCCACGGCTTGTATTCCTCCGGCTGGTATTTCCAGTCGTAGTGCAACGGCCGGATACGTACTATTTTGCCGTCCTTGACATCCACCGCCGCCACATGCGTGCCGTTACCAACCGCACTGAAACCAGTGCCCTTGATAAGCGTTTTTTCCATGTGTTTAGAAGCTTTATCCATCATCATTTGGTACCCCCTTAGATATTCAGGTTTTAACCTGCCGGAGTCATCAGCTTAGGTAAAATGAGCGAGATATCCGGAAAGGCCGTGAAAAGAATGAGGGAAAGGGCCATCACAAAGAAGAAAGGCATCGCTCCCCGGAATATCGTCATCACGGGAACATCCCTCACAATCCCGCTCACGGAATAAACAACTATGCCAACCGGCGGGCTAATCTGCCCCATTAATACCGTTATTATTGTTAAGACACCTATTAAAACGGGGTCAAAGCCGAGTGCCTTGGTCACGGGGAATGTAACCGGAAGCAGAATCAGCAGTATAGACATGATGTCGAGGAAGAAGCCGAGAATGATATATATAACCAGTATAACGACCAGAACAAGATAGCGATTAACAGCGACCGCCTCAATAACATCCACGAGGGCAAAGGGAAGCGTGCTCAGCGCTAGCATGGAACTGAAAATCATAGCGCCAATAATCAGGATAAAAATCATTCCTGAAGTCTTGACCGTATTTACCAAGGCGCTGGTGAATCGGTTCCAGGGGAGACGCCTGGCCGCCAGGCCGAAAACCAGGGTGGCGAAAGCGCCAGCTCCACCCGCCTCGGTTGGTGTAAAGACGCCGGCGTAGATGCCACCCAGGACAATTATCACTAGCGCCAACATTAGCCAGGCGCCAGTAGGTATCTTGAGCATTTCACGAAGGGGTAAACGTTCAGTGGCGGGACCGGCTTTGGGGTCAATTCGGCAGATAATATATATAGTCACACAGAAAAGGAGAGCCAGAATAATCCCGGGTATTATCCCCGCCATAAAAAGGTGCCCGATGGACGTTTCCGTAATAATGCCAAAAATGATAAAGCCGATGCTGGGAGGTATCAGGAAGCCCAGATTGCCACCGGCACAGAGTATTCCCGTAGATAAACGGTCGCTGTAATTATGCTTTCTCATCTCCGGCAGGGCTATGGCGGTCATGGTGACAGCCGTCGTAATCGAGCAGCCGCAAACAGCCGAAAAACCAGCACACGCCAGACTAACGGCCATAGCCAGGCCGCCCTTCATCCAGCCCAGCCACTTGTTCATAGCAATAAATAGGTCGGCGCTAATCCCGGCTTCCGCAGCCAGCCAGCCCATGAGCACGAACATTGGTATTACCGTGAAAACGTAGTTAGAGGCAGTCGTAAATGGTGTATGGGAAATGATGTTGAATAGCGTCCTGGTACCCGCTATGAAATAAATACCCATAGCACCGGCCAGAGCCATAGCCAATCCTATTGGCATTTTAACCAGCAGGATAAGACCAAGCAGTACAACGGTAAAAATGATTCCCAGGCTAAGGTCATCCATAATGACTCTCAACACTAGACGGAAGTTGATTCAGAATCTTCACTAACTCCGGCCAGTATATATATAAACTGAACCAAGATTACCAGGAAAAGTACCGCGCTCCCAAACGCCACCACAAATATAAACGGAGACACCAGTATTCTCAGCAGCACGGACCTTTCACCAACCCGAAGCATCTCCAATCCATATACAGCGCTCTGCCAGCTTATCAACGCTACTATTATCAGGCTTAAAAAATGGGCAATGCCAGCTACCACCATCTGGAGCTTCTTAGGATACAGACGGGCTAAGGTATCTACCACAACGTGACCCTTTACCGTCATAACGTAGGCTACTCCGCAGAAAACAACCATAACGAGGAGGACTTTGCCGATTTCATAGCTTCCAAAGATTGGCTGATTCAGAGCGCGGCGCATAAAGACATCCGCTGTTACCAGGAACATCATCACAACCGCGGCTATCATGGACAGGACAGCGATACCCTTGCTAAAGGGATATATTACCCTTTCCAGCGAGAAGCCGAGTTTCACCAAACCTCTTCCGGTGCCTGATTGTTTCATAGCGCTCAACTCTATGCGATATGGCTACGATTACTATTATATTCCATTCATCGCTAGTTTTCTGCTTCTCTGCGGGAAGCAAATGCAGATTAAACGATTATCTATTTATGGCTTGATGAGTGGCTAATTCATGATTGGGCAGGGGGGCATGTTTTTGGGAAATAGCCTCGTAGCCGTCATGGAACTACATACGGCCCCCCTTCTTAATAACAAATAGCCCCCCCTTGGCTCGTTACTTGTATTGCGCCGCAAATTTAATCAGGTCTTCTAACATAGCCCTTGCCGGCAACCCTTTGGCCTCCATTTCGCTTACCCATTCTTCCCGTACCGGTAATACCTTTTCCAGCCAGTTCTGCTTCTCATCATCCGGCAGGTAATAAAATGCAGGATTGCCTACCTCGGCATCATGCTTCTTTATTTCCTCGGTAGTGAAGGCGTCGAAGGCATCGTAAGCCTCACCTACACGTTTAGACAGAGCCAGACCGTCGGTTACTTCATCGAATATCGGTTTCAGGTCTGCAGGCAGGTTTTTATACGTCTCAATATTCATGATAATCGGCGAGACCCTCTGGGTGATTTCTACGTTACCTGTTCGGTACTTGGTTATTTCGTAAATCTTCCAGATAAAGTCCTGATTGAAGTCCCCCGAGGCTGCATCTACGACTCCCCTCTCTACTGACGTATACATTTCTGTAGGTCCCATGCTCACAGGCACCATCCCCAGTTCCGTTAGAGATTTAGCTTCCCATGGCGTGACCACGGCTATCTTGATACCTTTTAGCTCATCAAGAGTCGTCATTGGTTTGGTCCCGCACAACTGGGTGGGACCTGGGTTCTGGCACCAGATGATTTTCACACCATTGTTCTCATATTCACCTTTAAAATCCGGATATTTCTGGTAGAGTGCCCACATGGTCTGTTGAGCCTGGCTTCCCTCCTTGAATAACATGGGAAGAGTCATGACGCCGGAGAGCGCCAGACGTTCCGGTGTCATATTGGCATCGATCATGGCGAAATCGCAGGTGCCGGCAGCAGTTGCATCAAAGAGGTCAGGCATTTTCACCAGCGACTCGGCATGGTAAAATGTCACTTTAATCCGGCCATCGGTGGCTTCCTCCAGTTCCTGAGCCCACAGACCCATTTGCTCCGCATACACATCCATTGGCGGGATAAAAGTGGCAAACCTCAGCTCTATGGGCTTTTCAGGGGCCGGGGTCGGGGTTGGAGTTGGAGTCGG
>CAYWRT010000036.1:0-4813 GCA_964460815.1 uncultured Dehalococcoidaceae bacterium | reverse complement strand
GTTGGAGTCGGTGTTGGAGTCGGGGTTGGTGTTGGCTCCGGCTCCGCGCAGCCGCCGAAAATAATGGCCGATAATAGCAGGACGGTGAATGTTATTAAAATAATTCGTTTCACTTCAGCCTCCTTGTCTGGATTTGTAAATAATAGCCACTCTCCATTAGCCACTCTTCATTGGGGTTCACTTTATTTTTACATAATCCGCATCACCTCCATATAGTATCATTCCCATATCTGCTCTTAATTAATGTTTTCTCTCTCGCTTCAGGCTTCTTTTTCTGTAACATCTTGACCTGTATCTGTTTCCGTTGTTTACGGACGAGCCTATAGCGCCAAAATGATACACCTCAATGTTGGTTCTTGTCAAATAGACCCGAGCCCAACATTCAGCCAGATTGTCATGCTGCCTATTTCATCCGATTGTTCCCTTTCGCCCTGGCCTGTCCCAAGCGACACCACAACTACCTTTCGAATTTTCCGTGGTATCACCCTCAATATTTGTCCAGCACACAATAATTTTGTAATATTTACAGGTAGTATGCTGTCAACAGGGTCTCAGCGCCGAATACACAAGAGGAACGTATCAAATGGGAAATAGGAGGTATAAAATGGGTGATAGACTGAAAGGCAAAGTGGCTATAGTTACGGGTAGTGGCCGGGGTCTGGGCAGGGCCGAGGCGCTGGCTCTGGCCGCGGAGGGTGCTAAGGTAGTGGTCAATGACCTCGGTGTGGCCAGTGATGGCAGCGGCCCCCCGGACCGATGGCCTGCTGATGAGGTTGTCTCCGAAATCAGAAAGTCGGGGGGCGAAGCCGCACCCAGCTACGATAGTGTTGCCACCCTGGCGGGGGCAGATAACATCATCAAGACGGCTATTGATAATTTCGGCAGGCTGGATATCTTGGTCAACAATGCCGGCATCGGGGGAGAAGGTATGTCGCGTGACATCTCTGACATGCCTGATGATATCTGGGATATCATGATAAAGACTCATCTCTATGGCACTTTCTACACCACCAGGGCAGCCTGCCGGATATTCCGGGGGCAAAAGAGTGGGCGCATCATCCAGACATCCTCGCCGGCGGGGAGGGGCCTGGCAGGGGCAAGCCACTATAGCGCCGCCAAAGAGGGGATTGTGGGTTTTACCAAGTCTATTGCGAAAGAGATGAGCCAATACGGCGTAACCTGTAACGCCATCCGTCCGGCGGCGGCTACCAGGCTGACTCCGCCAAGAAAGATTAAGAACCTGAAACAAATAGCTCCCGAGGATGTAGCCCCTATGGTGGTCTATCTGGCCAGCGATGAGGCACAAAACGTAAGTGGTCGCGTCTTCAGAGTTATAGGGGGCACGGTGCAACTCGAGAGGCTGGAGCATGTACAGAGCCTTTATACCGGGGGAAGGTGGACCGTGGAAGCCCTTTCCGAGATTTTCCCGACAACCTTGGGCCAGGGACTTGAAATGCCCACGCCGACTTCGCCGCCGCTATGAGAGTCCTTTCTCACCCGGCGCAGACAATAATTATAACTTCAGTAGATGAAAGTAAAACTCTTGGAGAAAGTTATACTTCGCTATCTTAAGTCCTATTGACCTGTTAGCTGTTTTTTGATTAAACTGGGTTTTAGGAGATGGCAAATTACATCATGAGCGAGGCAGCGCCACAACAGCGGTGATGTAACGCGCCGGTTATTCAGGCAGGAATATGCCGGACAATATATTGAAACTAAAGGAGGTAATAAATGGGTATTCAGGTAGGTCGAGCCGCACCGGATTTCACGGCCACGGCATTTCATGAGAACATAGCCAGGGAGGTCAGGCTCTCAGATTACAGGGGCAAATGGGTAATGCTCTGCTTTTACCCGGCAGATTTCACGTGCGTGTGACCAACGGAATTGGCGGCAGTTGCCGTCAAATACCCCGAGTTCCAGGAACTGGGAGTGCAGGTAGTGGCCATTAGCGTGGATAGTAACTTCTCCCATAAAGTCTGGCAGGAAGTGGAACTTTCCAAGATGGTAGCCGGGGGCATACCTTATCCTATGGTATCCGACGCCGGAGGGAAAATCGGTACTATGTATGGGGTACATGATGACGAGAAAGGGGTGGACGTTCGCGGTCGTTTCCTCATAGACCCCGAAGGCATCGTGCAGGCTATGGAAGTACTGACGCCGCCGGTGGGCAGGAATGTAGCCGAGGTACTGCGCCAGTTGAGGGCGTTCCAGCACCATCAAAAAACCGGAGAGCTTATGCCTTCAGGGTGGCAACCGGGCAAGCCAACCTTACCCCCGGAGACAGAGACGCTAACGAGGGCTGGCCACGTATGGGAGGTCTGGAAGACCGAAATGGCATTCTAAAACACGCGCCTGGGCTAACCATCTTTGTTTTATGGAGCTGGCTGCACCAACCTTTCCGTAGACCGGAGGGCAGTTCTTCATGTAGAAGGCTACATGATAAATTATATTGATGTAGCTGTCCCGGTGTTCGATACGACGCAGCTCCACGCTGAAGCCGCCGTCAAACTGGCAATGTCTGAATGAGAATCACGATTGTTTACGACAATGACGCTGGCAAAAGAGGACTGAAAGCGGGCTGGGGGTTTTCGTCCCTGATAGAGGTTGAGAATGCGCCGCCACTTCTGTTCGATACGGGTGCCGACGGTACTACTCTGCTCTACAATATGAAACGCCTCGGCATTGACCCGAGACGCATAGGAGTAATCGTTATCTCCCACTCTCATGGTGACCACACCGGAGGCCTTTCAGATATCCTGGGGATGAACAAAGATGCCGAGATTTATGTTCCAGCTTCCACCGGAGCCGGAATACCAGGAAGAAGAGTAATTCCAGTCAGCCAACCTGTCCAGGTCTCAGAGGCTGTTTTCTCTATCGGCGAGCTAAAAGGCATGGAGCAGTCGCTGGCAGTCAGAACAAGTAGAGGTATAGTAGTAGTGGTAGGCTGCTCCCACCCCGGGGTTGGAGCCATTCTCGAAGCGGCTTCGTACTACGGCAAAATTTACGGTATTATCGGCGGTCTTCACGGCTTTCATGAGTTCAACCGGTTGAACGGTCTACCTCTGATATGCCCCTGTCACTGCACCCGGTATAAGGCGGAGTTAAAAAGCCGGTTCCCGGCGAACTACGTGGAGTGCGGAGCCGGGCTTGAGCTGGAGCTGTAATACCAAAGAAAATATCCAGTGTGGGTGGTTGATAAGGGCACTTTCCGGCGCTGCCGGGTAAGGGTTGACAACAGGGGAACAATGGGGTAGAATATATGTGGTCATATGACCACAATATCGAGAGAAATGGCCTCGATATATGGACATAAGCCATTAAAATGCAAGGAGGGTGATTAAGAACCTATGGGCAGGCAACCAATGAGGCGTCGGGTGGATTTTCTACCACAGGTAACTTACTTCAAGCCGGCTGGTATGTCTCTCGCGCACTTGCAGGAAGTACGGCTCACCATCGAGGAGACAGAGTCAATTCGCCTCAAGGATATAGAGGGACTGGAACAGGACGAATGTGCGCAGAGAATGCGTGTTTCCCGTACTACCTTCGCCCGTGTACTATTACTCGCGCGGCAGAAGATAGCCGATGCCCTGCTCAATGGTAAGGCGATAAGGATTGAGGGCGGCAACTATGAGATGGCGGTGCGCCGCTTCCGCTGCGGCAACGGTCACGAATGGGAGGTGCCGTTTGAAGTGATGGTAAAGAAGCCCCCGCAGCTTTGCCCTGCCTGTAATATACCGGATATTATGGCACTATCGCCATTAAGGTCGGGCTGGGGCATGGGTGGCGGCAGACATCTTAAAGGAAGACGAAACTGGTGAATGAGTCCAATGGAGGATAGCCATAAACTCGGTTCAGTGGCTTTGAAGACGGCCCTGCGTACCGGTCGGGTTGAAAGAGGGAGGCAAGGCTGATGTCGGAAGATACCTATATTTGTCAACAGTGCCGAAATGTTTTCAAGTTACCCATGATCTGCAGCCTCACGCCGGAGAAAAAAGAGGTAAAATGCCCCGGGTGTGGGAGTACACATGTTGAAGGATTGCCTTCCTGGGCACCAATTGGTTTCGCCGAAGGCTCCCCTACGTGGGAATATGAATGTCAGCAGTGCCAGAATGTTTTCAAACTGCCGATTCCCAGCAGCCCCACACAGGAGAAAGGGATAAAGTGTCCCGAGTGCGGAGGCGGGCATATTCACCGGTTGACCACTGTCGGCGGCGTGCCACTATATTGCGGCTGATAGTAGACTAAATGAGGCCGTGAGCCTCACACAAAGTAGGAGCATCGAGACAGAGTTGTTAAAAAGGAGGTGAAGAAAATGCCTAATGGATTTGGTCGAGGTAGAGGTTCTGGTAGTGGCTTCAGAGGCGGCATGGGCTTTGGCTTTCGGGGAATGTCCCCTCCCTGGCCCTATGTTGGTCAGGGTAGAGGCGGACTGCCCAGGTGCGGTTACTTCTTCAGTAGAGCCGGTGCGCCGGCACCATGGCCATATCAGGCGTCCCCGTTCTACCGGGGAATGCCAGCCGCTCCAGGGTATGCACCTTACTCTCCCCAGATGACCAGAGAGGAGGAGCTCAATTACCTGAAGGAGCAGGCGGAGGCAATAAAGGGTAATCTGGAAGAGATTGAGTCAAGGATGCGCGACCTTGAAGTTGAAAAGTAACGCCTAGTTACTCGGAAGAGAGGGACAAGGAGGAAACATGAGAATCGCTATTTCCGCGTCAGGTTCCACGCTTGATGCTGAGGTTGACCCCCGCTTCGGACGCTGCCAGTATTTTATCATTGCCGACCCGGAGACGATGGAGT
Organism: uncultured Dehalococcoidaceae bacterium; assembly: GCA_964460815.1. GTDB lineage: Bacteria > Chloroflexota > Dehalococcoidia > Dehalococcoidales > RBG-16-60-22 > CAYWRT01. Next base: position 13 of record CAYWRT010000036.1, on the reverse strand, counting down.
TCGAGGCGGTGGA
>CAYWRT010000035.1:0-14110 GCA_964460815.1 uncultured Dehalococcoidaceae bacterium | reverse complement strand
TCTATAACTCTCTGCGGAGGTTGGTGAGGAAAACTATGTGATAAGCCGGAGATGATACGGGGCGGGTGGGTGGGAAAGAGAACACTGAGGGGCGGTTGGGTGGGTGGCACATCTCACGGGATAAGCCACAGATGCTGCGAGGGCGGCCTGGGTGGGAATAGATAAAAGGAAGGGGGCAGGGGGTTGGGTTGCTAAACAGTCTTATCACAGAATTTTTTACGCTATAAATAGGACTGAAAAGAGCTAAAAGAAACCAATATACCAGTTCAATATCTCATTACCCCACAGGAGGGCAATTATGGGACCGATAGCCAGGAAAGTCCCGTAGGGTATAAAGTCTTTCCAACCCTTTAACTTCAACAAAAGAAGCGCCACCGCCACCAGCCCACCGATAATTACCCCTATTAGTACAGCAAAAATCATCAGGGGAAATCCGGTAGCCAGCCCAATCAGGCCTCCCAGTTTAATATCTCCTACCCCCATTCCTCCAGGCTTGATAAGGGCTGCTACCAGGAAAAAACCAGAGCCGATAACACCACCGATAACACCGCTTAAAATGCTGGTCTCGGGCATGAAAATCCGGCCAGTGAAAAGCCCCGGCGGCGGTAATAGAGAATCGATGGCGAGAATGACCAGAGCCACCACTGCCGCCGGATAGGTTATCTTGTTTAGAATCAGTTTGTGTTCCCAGTCAATGAAAATAATTACCAGGAACACACAACACCAGAAAGCGGTAATGGCAAATTCAGCGCTCAAGCCAAATCGCCAGAAAGCCAGGAAGAAGAGGATGCCACCAAGAAGTTCTACCCATAATATCCGCCGGGGAATGCGTGTCCCGCAATAACGGCAGCGGCCACGCAGCCATAAATAGCCAAACACCGGTATGTTGTCCCCGGGCGATAGCCGATGCCCACAGGCATCACACTGAGATGGGGGCAATACCAGTGACCTTCCCGCCGGCAAGCGGTCAATAACGACGTTGAGGAAACTCCCGACGGCAATACCGAGCAGAGTAAAAATAACGGTTAATAATATTTCCATCTGGCTACATTTTGAAGGTTTCCCGGCTGCCAGTCAACAATACCCACTTGGTTCTGGCATTGCATACAGGCAACCCATCAAAAATAAGGGTTTACCACCATCAGAATTAGAGGACATTATTATCGTAAATGTAATATCTAATTGAATAAAATATAGTATCTGAAACATATTTTACCATATTAAAGAATTTTACCTTATGTGACTTTATTCTCATGCCAACATAGTACTAATAACTCATTGAACTTGGTCTCTGTTGTGTTAAGCTTGTATTTAGAGCGAACGTTATTAAAAATAATAATTAATAAATAGAGGAGGTGCCCGAAATGAAGAGATTTTTGAGGAAATTCCACTATGGTGAGAAGGGCTTCACGCTGGTTGAACTTCTCGTAGTGGTCGCCATCCTTGGCGTCCTCGCGGCGGTAGCCGTACCCAACGTCGGTAAGTTCATCGGTAAAGGGAAAACCGAGTCTTATGAGACGGAGCTGCACAACATCCAGACGTCGGTGATGGCCATGTTAGCCGACAGCACCAGCGGTAACCTGTCTGCTGAAATCGCTGATCCCGGTACAGCTAACATGCACGACGTGGCATCAGTAAAAAGCGGTTCTCCAATATATCTTGACGAGTACCTGACCGGTCTCAATGCTGACCACACCGTCAAGAGTATCTGCGAGTACGAATTTACCTCAGATGGAACGGTAACCCAGCACATAACACCATAGTTGTAGCTTCTCAAGCAGGTATATTAAAAAAGCCTATCGGCAATTTTATAGGCAGGTTGCTGATAGGCTTTTTCTTTTATCTATAAGAGAGCCGGGTGTTTTTGCCCGGTTCTGGTTGGTTCGGTATTTTGACCTCACCCCCCTACCACCCCTCGGTTCTTATCTAATCCCACCCGGCCGCCCTCGTATCACCCACGGCTTAGCCCGTGAATATCCCCCCACCCTTCTTGTCGTTGCGAGCGAAGCGGAGCAATCTCCTTCTTTTCTACCTCACCCCCTGTGTCCCCCTCTCCTATCAAGGAGAGGGGGAATGTTTTTTATAGGGGCTAGCGCCCCTCTCCGCAGGCTACTCCCCTTTGAGCTTTGGCAAGCCTTGAAGAAAAGGCTCTCTTATACACTGTTTGGGGGGAGTGGTGGGGAGAGAACTACGGGATAAGCCATAGATAATACGAGGGCGGCTTGGGTGGGAATAGATATGAGTCCGAACCCCCCTTGTGGGGTGGCGGGGTAAACACCTGCGGGCTAAGCCACCGATGCTGCGAGGGCGGAGGGTGGGAATAGATAAGAAAGCAAAAAGCCAATACCACGCAGGGTGGGGGAGCATCTTACGGGATAAGCCATAGATGCTGCGAGGGCGGAGGGTGGGAATAGATAAGAAAGGAGAGGGGTCAGGAGTGAGGCAAAGCCATTAACCAGCCAAATGCAAGCAGAACCAGCCAGCGAAATTGTTAACTTCTTAAGTAAGCTTAGTGGTGAGCTTTGAATCTAAGGCATTCTGTTTCCAGATTTCGCTATCGTCGGTGAACCTGGCTACTTCATCCCGGTCATTACAAAAATCAAGGAGGCTCTCCCCGCTGATGGCACCGCTGCGATACAGCCTGATGAGTGCCTGGTCAAACAGCTCCATGCCCATCTGAGAATGCAGGCGAATTGTATTGGGTAACTGATAGGTCTTACCCTCCCTGATGAGGTTTCTTACCGCCGGGTTAGCCAGCATAACCTCAACCGCCACCACCCTGCCCACCCCATCAGCTTTGGGGACAAGTGCCTGACACAGGACACCATTGAGCAGAGATGCCAGTCGTGCCTGGGCCAGATAACGCTCATGAGGAGGAAACAGACTGAGTATTCGCTCCACTGCCTGAGAGGCGCTGGGGGCATGACCGGTGGTCATTACCAGATGCCCGGTTTCAGCTATAGTTAGCGCCGCCGCCGCCGTTTCCAGGTCCCTCATCTCACCAACAAGAATCACATCAGGGTCCTGCCGCAGAACATGCCTTAGTGCCTCGGCAAAAGACAGGGTATCACTGCCAAGCTCACGCTGCGTGATAGTGCAATTCACGTTATTATAGACGTACTCTATGGGGTCTTCAATGGTAACCACGCACCGGCTCTCCGTCCAGTTAAGGTACTCAATCATGGCTGCCAGTGTTGTGGACTTGCCGCTACCCGTAGGTCCGCTGACCACCACCAGCCCCCGCGGACGGAGAACCATCTCCTGGCATACCTCAGGCAGCCCCAGCTCAGAAAGGGAAGGTATTTTGGGCGGCAACAGGCGGGCCACCAGGCATATTGTCCCGCGCTGTTTGGCTGCATTGAAACGGATTCTGCCAACATCGGGAATGGTGCGGCCAAAGTCAAGCTCCAGATGACTGTCAAAGTCGTCTCTTTCCCGGTCTGTTGTGACCTGGCGGAAAGCCTGCTCTATATCTTCTTCTAATAGGGGCACCTGGTCATCCATAGGCATAAGCAGACCATCAATACGAAGTAACGGAGGTCTGGCTACAACCATATGTAAATCGGAGGCCCCCCTTGACTTGGCTAATTCAAGCAGCGTAATCATGTCCATTATTCTATCCCCTTCAACTTGAGAGATAAGTTAAATACCACCCCCTCACTTCCGTTCCCTTCCATCTCCTCACCCTCACCTTCTATTTCTTCGTCCTCATCTTCTATTTCTTCATCCTCACCTTCCGACTCCTGGCTACTACCTTCAACTCGCGCTATTCTGGAGACTACAACTTCCTCAAATCTGCCGCTGTCACGCAGATTTCTGGCATATTCCAGAACCTCTACCTCACTTGGCGACTCCCCCTGAATACTTAAGCCTCGACCGGAGTGGCTAATGTTACTCAGGTTTATGCCCAACACCAGGTTATCTACAGTGGCTACTAAATCACCGTTAATCACATCACCTCGCTCGATAAGGTCATCAATGACAGCGTTGAAGGTACTGCAAGCTGCTTGCGTACTCGACAGTTTTTGCTCCATAGTCGCAATGTCCTCTATCTGCTTATCCTTCTGCGACTGCCTTTGCTCGATGGCAAAGTTGGCGGTAGCAATCCTGCCATGCACCGAGTCAATACTGGCAGCACTATCCTGAATAACCATAACCAGCAGAGCGATTAAACCAATAGCCGTAGCCGCAACGGGTATAGCCGTTACCCTGCGCCAAGAAATTGGCTGAGGTTGGTAGGGAACGGGTAAAGCATTAACATTAGGCACTAAAGGCCCAGCTTCCCTGACCAGCTCCTTGAGGGCAAGCCCAATATTCACCAGATAGTGTGCCGGGTCAAGCTGCTTGGGACATTTCAACGGTGAGGCCAGTGACAATACCTGATATCCCAGCTCATTCGCCAGGGACTCATATAATTCCGGTTCATCAGCCAGTTCGCCGGAGACATACATGGACGCACCGGGCTGAATGGACTTTTCCGGGTTATTGGAATTATAGAACTGAACAGTTCGCCTAAGCTCATCCTTTATTATCGACAGCTTATCCGGCAGGGATAGCGCTTCCTCGGGTAGTGGTACCGTGCGGATAGGCTGGGGAATACCACCAGCCACAATTACGATGTCAAATTCCCTTGGCTGGATGTCAATGATTATGGCTGTGGCTTCCTTAATCAGTCTGGCTAAAGCCAGTGGTTTTACATCCATAATATAGGGCTTCAGCCCCACCTGATGCATTACCCCGAGCAGGGCATCAGCAATCTGACGCGGTATGCCAACGATGAAGGCCTGCATCTTCGCATCAACGGTTGAGATAATCTGCCACGAAATATATAGCTGTTCCAGAGGCACCGGCATAATTCTTTTTGCCTCTCTTTCCATGGCCTCATCCAGCATCGACTTGGGTAACTGAGGTAAGACAACCGGCCGGGATAGACAGTGAAGCCCGCTCAAGCCAATGATAACCTTCTTCGTTCTTATCTTGTGGGTTTTAAGGAGATGTCTAATCTTGGTGACAAGTTCGGCTTCTCTAACTTTGGCACTAATTTCAGCCTGGCTCATATCCAGCGGTGCTTCAGCCAGTTTAATTATCCGCTTGCCGCGGGTAACCATCAGCCGGATGCTATTATCATCAATATAGAGAGTGGTAACCTTTTTGGTAAGAGCCAATGTCATATTCAATGCCACAGTTAATCCCCCTCATAAGCATAAACAGCCATCGCGATACCCACGGATGGCTCAGCATCACTACAGCCTGGCGGGATAGTAATCCCGGCTGAATTGACGATGCCGGAGGTAAAGTCATTATTCAGCTTAATGACAAAACTGATAAGATTGGGGACCTCTCCTACCCCCACAGCACTAAGTGTTATCATAGAACAGTCAATATCTGCTAACTTCTCGTCCTTTATGCCCGACGAGCTAATGCTTGTTACTTCCACACCACAGGATTGAGCGATGGCATAAAATTTTTCGATGACATCAATACTCTCAACCGTCGGGCGCAGGTTATCCTTAGCCACCATGAGCTGGGCTACACTCTCATCCAGCCTCACCTGAAGTTCCTCCCCCTGCTGTTGCAACTGTTCATCCTGCAGCCTGCTTAATCTCATTTCGGCTATGCGCAGTTCTTCACGCAGCTGACTCTGCTCCTGAAGCTGCTTGGAACGGGTTAAGACCAGGCCGGCGACAAGAACAACAAAGATGCCCGCTAACAGAATTAACCAGCTTGTTTTACTTAGCTTCAATGTTTTCCCTCGAATACTGGATTCATCCTAAGTAAATTAGAACGCCTCCCCATATATAGAATACATGGCTGAAATCAATGACACGGCAATCAGGCCGATTACCCCCGCTATAACCAGCGTCATAACCGGCGGAATCAGACTTATCAGGGATTTGGTCTTATCTTCGGCTTCAGTTTCGTAGTTACTGGCTACGGCAACCAAAGAAGCATCAAGGTTCCCGGTCTCCTCACCGACCCTGACCATCTGTACCATCATTGGCAGAAAAAAGGGATCTTTCGCCATCGGCTGGGACAAACCCTCGCCCTTAAGCATATCCTGCTGGACACCTTGAAGTGCCCGCACCATCACCTTATTGCTGCTACCCTGGATAACGAGCGATATAATCTCGGTCAAAGGCAGACCGGCAGTGAACAACAAAGCGACACTCCGGCAGCAGCGGGCAAGCTCATTCAGATGTCTGACACGACCCAGCAGGGGCAGGCGCAGGAGTAGCTTATCCAGGTTATATCTGCCTTCTGATGTCTTGGTATATCCTAAAACCAGTACGCCGACAGCAATTAATGCCAGCATAATATAAAGCATATTATTCTGGAGCATGTGGGAAATATCCAGAATCATTCTGGTAATGGCCGGTAACTCAACACCAAGCGACTCGTACAGGCTACCGAAAGACGGCAGAACAAAACCGACCAGCACGCCAACCACCACTACGGTCATGACACTGGCGATAATCGGGTACATAAGGGCACTCTTAATACCTTTACTGGCAATGATTTCCTTCTCCATATAATCGGCCATCTGCCTCAGCATCGCCTCAAGACCACCGGTCTGTTCACCTATACTCAGCGTCCGGCAGCACAGCGCTGAAAAGACCTCCGGGTGTTTGCTCATGGCTTTCGATAGTTGATTACCGCTGCGAAGGTCAGCAATTACTTCACCCATCACTCTCTTCAAAATGCGGTTGGATGCCTGGTCCCGCAATAACTCAAGAGCGGCAACGATGCTTATGCCGTATTCCAGCAGCAAGGCTAACTGGCGGTAGAAGAGTATTACCTCGGTTGTTTTTAAGCGGAAAAACTGCGCCGACAGCCTTCCGAGACTCAGAAACGGAACAAATGGTTTCAGATTAATCAGCCGGTAACCGGCATAGCTCAGTATATCGTTGACAGCTTCCTCGCCAGCCGCCGACAACTTACCCTGGACTATTTCGCCGGATTCATTACAGGCTAAGTACTGATAAATCATTTAGCTGCCACCCCAACGTGTTTTATTATAAGTTACCTTCTTAACGCTAGAATTTTCGTTACTACACCACGGTGTACGCATTATGCAGGACTTCGGAAGGGGTAGTGATATCTTCTTTTACCTTGAACATTCCGTCTTTCAGTAGAGTGACCATTCCCTCTTCAATCGCCTGCCTTCGTAAAGCGCTGGCAGTAGCCTCCTTAAGAAGCATTGTTTTTATGTTATCGCTGGTACAAAGTATTTCAAATATGCCGGTCCGTCCCCGGTAGCCGGTATTGGCACATGACTTACAGCCACTACCATAAATGAATTCACTCCTGGCCTCGCCCACTTCCTGTTGGTAGGTTATGCTCTCCAAGGGCGAGACCTCAATCGGACGAGCACAATTGGTGCAGACGCGGCGCACCATCCGCTGGGCAATTACCCCGATGAGTGCCGAGGATACCAGAAATGGCTCCACACCCAGGTCAAGGAGACGAAGCACCACACCGACAGAATCATTAGCATGAATTGAGGATAAGACCAGATGACCAGTAAGAGCCGACTGTATGGCGATATTGGCCGTTTCCGCATCACGTATCTCCCCGATTAATATCACATCGGGGTCAAGGCGCAGTATTGACCTGAGTCCGCTGGCAAATGTAATGCCGGCCCGGGGGTTAACCTGAATCTGATTGATGCTCTCGAACCGGTACTCAACCGGGTCCTCAACGGTTATAATGTTCCGCTCAACACGGTCAAGGCAATTGACCGAAGCATACAGAGTGGTGGTCTTGCCGGCTCCGGTAGGACCACTGACCAGAATTATGCCATAGGGAACCCTGAGCATTTTCTCGTACTTCTCCAGGCTCTCAGGAGAGAAGCCCAAATCCGACAGTGCCAAGGCTGCCCGGGATTTATCCAGAAGCCTCAGTGTGGCCATCTCCCCATAAACAGTAGCGATAACTCCCACCCGAATATCTATTAACCGGCCTTTCGTTTTAACGGAAAACTGACCATCCTGAGGACGGTGATGGTCGGCGATATTCATACTGGCCAGTATCTTAATCCTGGAAAGTATCGTATTGGCTGTCATTAACGGCAGGGAAAACATATCATGAAGCGTGCCATCAATACGATAACGCACTCTCAGCTTTTTCTCACCTGGCTGAAGGTGAATATCAGATGCCCTGGCTTTAACTGCCTCATCAATAATGAGCGTCAGTACCTGCGCTACCGGCGCTTCAGCGGCAGTATCAGGGCTCAGCCGTTCTGTAAAATCCTCGCCAGGCAATGATATACTGGAAATTTGCTTTTCTATCTCGTCATAAGCCTTATAATTAAAATCAATAGCCTCGAGAATCTCTTCGGCACTGGCTACTTGAGGTTCTACGCGCATCTGACTCCAGCTAGCCAGAGCCTCCAGGGCGATGATATCAGACGGGTTCGTCATGGCTACCCGCAGGATATTGCCATCCACCGACAGAGGTATGGCATTATATTTCCTGGCCATAGCCTCGGGAATCAGTTGCAGGGCTTCTGGCTCAGGCGGGTTCTGCCGTAAATTACCATGAGCTTTTTCCATACGAATATTTGCCATCTCAGGCTCTCTCTCCCCAAGATGCGCTACTACTCTACAAAATTTATCTTATATGCCTTTCGTCCTGTTTACAATAGCGATATGGTCATAGGAAATTAGTGGGCAGGTAAAGTGAAGCAGGTAAAATAAATATCCTTAATAACGCTTTTACATGCTAAAATATTATGTTAAAATACCTATAGGAATCAGTGGTGTCAGGCATAGCCGAACCACTGAACCGTGAGGAGATATAATGAAAGAGCCAATTGAGAGCTTCCTGAATTATCTGGCGGTAGAGAAGGGCTATTCCGAGCACACTATAAACGCCTATCGCAATGACCTGAATGGACTGACTGAATCCACCAGGGTGGAGGCATCCAGGCAAGGCGCTACGCCTTCCTGGAATGATTTCAATCGCCAGAGTATGTTAAACTACCTGCTTAACCTTAAGGAAAGGGGATATGTGGCGACCACAATAGCCCGCAAGGTGGCGGCGGCCAGGTCTTTCTTCGGTTTCCTGGTATCAGAAGGCATTATCAAGGCCGACCCAACCGCGAATATAAGCTCACCCAGTGTGGGGAAGGCTTTACCCAAGCCCATCCCGATTAACCAGGTTCGTCTCCTGCTGGAGCAACCGAACAAGCTGCCTACAGATGAAGCCAAGAGGGACAGGGCCATGCTGGAGCTATTGTATGCCAGCGGTATGAGGATAAGCGAGCTGGTAGCTTTGAACCTGGGCGATGTAAATACGGAAGGCGATTACTTCGTACGCTGTTTTGGTAAGGGACACAAGGAGCGCCTTATCCCTCTCTATGAACAGATAGCCGTGACCGTAAAGAAGTATATAGAAGAGACCCGGCCCAAGTTAGCCCGTGGCAGGAAGGGGGCGGCGTTGTTCCTCAATGCCCGTGGAGACAGGTTAACCAGACAGGGCTTCTGGCAAAAGCTAAAGGAGTACGCTAGGTCAGCCGGACTGGATACCAAGATTAGCCCCCATACGCTGAGACACAGCTTTGCTACTCACATGCTGAGCGGCGGGGCCGACCTGAGGGCGGTGCAGGAATTACTGGGACATGCCAATATAGCCACCACGCAGGTCTACACCCATCTGACCACAGAGCATATCCGCCGCACCTATGAGAAATCCCATCCCAGAGCTAACGAGTAATCTACAAGGAAGAAGGACCCATAAGGATGCGGTTGATAAAGTTAGTATTCTGGCTAAGAGTGAAGGAGGAGCTGGATGCCAGGTAAATCAAGACACGGTAAAGGGAGGCATCCCCACTACAGCAAAAAAAGCAGAGCCAAGCGCCACGGCGCTATGGCTTTACCGCCGCCAGGGGTTGCCGATACTCCCCAGCCAGCGGCGGCTATCAGCACCCCCACTTCATCAGGTGTGTCTACCTCACCAACGAAATCCCGGACACTTCAATATCCTTATATCACGGCTGAACTGCGAAGAATTGGCATTCTGGCGGGGATAATTATTGTCATCCTCATCGTACTGGCTCAGGTTTTATCCTAGTCTTTTCCCGGCGGTCATAATGGACTTTGAAGCGGCAAGAGCCAGGTTAATGGCACAGCTAGGCGCCGAAATCAAAGATAAGCGTGTATTAGCCGCCATGACCCATATACCGCGGGAACTCTTTGTCCCGCCGGAAAGCCAGCGGTTTGCCTATGAAGATAGACCACTACCTATCGGCTGGGAACAAACAATCTCACAGCCCTTCATTATCGCTCTTATGACGGAGGCGCTGGAACTTACCGGACATGAAAAGGTGCTGGAAGTTGGCACCGGCAGCGGCTATCAGACGGCTATCCTCGCCGAGCTTTGCCAGCAGGTGGTTACTGTAGAGCGCCTGCCGGCTCTGGCAGAGACAGCCAGGCATGTCCTGAACACTCTGGGCTACACAAATATTAAGATACATCTCGCCGAAGGAAACCTCGGCTGGAAGAGGAGGGCACCCTACCAGGCCATTCTGGTTACCGCGGGGGCACCGAATATACCCAACGAACTTCTCGCTCAGCTAGCTATCGGCGGACGTATGGTAATCCCGGTGGGCTCTCGCTATGTACAGGAACTTTACAAAGTCACCAAACGTGAAGACAAGAATTCTGTTCAAAATCTGGGTGGCTGCCGCTTTGTCCCCCTGATAGATAAGGCAGCCTGGGAAGAATAAGATATCGTGGGGAAGGAGAATAACCATGGAAGTCCTTGAAGCTATTAAAACCAGAAGGAGCATTCGTCACCAAAAGACCGATCCGGTTGATGACGAAACCGTGCAAAAGGTCCTGGAAGCCGCTCGCTGGGCGCCTTCCTGGGCTAATACCCAGTGCTGGCGCTTTATCGTGGTACGCGACAGCAGCATCAAGGCTGAATTAGCCAGCAGTCTCCATACGATTAAAAGGGATGGGGACATATCTGATAATCCCGCCGCCAAGGCGTTTCTACAGGCACCGGTGGTAATCGCTGTCTGCGCTGAGCTGGGCAGGTCAGGATGCCGCCGCGACGGCACACCCACCACCGATAAGGGCGACTGGTATATGTTTGATACTGCCCTGGCTATGCAGAACCTGGTGCTGGCAGCCCATGCTCTGGGACTGGGCACGGTGATTATCGGCGCCTTTGATGCTAAAAAAGCCGCTGAAATTCTGGAGGTACCCGAAGGCTACTGCGTGGTGGCGATGACCCCTCTGGGCTATCCCGAACGCGAGGGCAGAGTCACCCCCAGAAAAGAACTCTCCGAGATTGTTTTCTACGATAAGTACGGCCACTAGCTGGAATTGTACTCATATGCGCTACAGATTCTGGGTTATTATTGCTTCTGGCTTATTCGTTATCGGCATTGGTGCCGGCCTGGCAATCAGTGCCATCATGCCCGATGATATGAATGGCCTCCTTTCCGAAGAGCTGGCTGCCCTTGAAGAGCTCAGCACTATTCTGGAACCATTCCAGGTGACTACCGCCGTGTTTATCTTTCTCAAGAACGCCTCGGTCCTGCTGTTAAGCTTCATATTCAGTCCCATCCTGTGCCTGTTGCCTTTTCTGGATCTGACCTTCAACGGTCTGCTTTTATCTCTCGTTTCTGCCCTAATATCTCAGGAGGAATCAACCGGCCTTTTGCTGGCTGGACTTCTGCCCCACGGTATTTTTGAAATTCCAGCTCTAATCATAGGTGAAGCCGCCGCTCTCAGCTTCGGTTTCATGACCATAGTAGCCCTGATTTTCAAGGAAAAGCGAAATCTATTACTTCCCAATCTGAAACAAAATATGAAATATTTTCTTCTGGCCCTTGCCCTGCTGGTGCCCGCCGCCATCATTGAAACATTTGTCACGCCGCTTTTTCTGCAATAGGAAAGCCCCACGAAAGCATTTATTAACCTGACCTCTTTTATATTTTACGCCCCCCTTTGCTCCCCTCGTTGCTCATCTAATCCCACCCTGCCACCCTCGCATCATCCACGGCTTAGCCCGTAAGTTTATTCCCCGCCCCCCCCATGTGGTATTAACTTTTTTCTCTCTTATCTTTTCCCACCCTGCCGCCCTCGTATCATCTGCGGCTTATCCGTAAGTATGTGTATCCCACCACCCCTCGTTTTTATCTTTTCCCGCCCGCCGCCCAGCATCGTCCTCTGCCTATCCCGCGGGACTTATATGGGTTAAATAGCGGGTGAGCCGGGGGCGGGTTCGGGTGGGAAGAAAAAAGCTGTGGTGGGGGATTGGGGTGGGAAAAAGAAAAAGGGGAGTAGCCAGCCGAGAGGGGCACCAGCCCCTCTCACAAAATTTCCCCCTCTCCAAACATAATTATCTTCGAGGAAAGTGCCATGCTGCTGTTTGGAGAGGGGGACCAAGGGGGTGAGGTTAAGATGGGATGAGTCTAAGATGAGGTGAGATTAAGACGTTGAAGCAACCAAAATAGAATAGTACCAAACTAGCAGGTATGCTTGCTGTATCCGGTCAACTGCGGGTATAATAGTAACTGAAAATCTAGAGAGCGGGTGATTAGATGCCAAAATACGGACTGGAGAATATTCGCAACACTGTATTACTGTCCCATTGTGGTGCCGGCAAGACATCGGCCTCAGAAGCAATCCTTTTTACCGCCGGAGCCATCAGCCGGCTGGGCAAGGTCGACGATGGGTCTTCCACCTCCGATTATGACCCTGATGAAATAAAGCGCCATATCAGCATCAATCTATCCCTGCTCCCCTGCCAGTGGCGGGATACCAAAATTAACCTCATTGATACCCCGGGTTACTCCGACTTTGTTGGTGAGGTTAAAGCAGGAATTCGGGTCAGCGAAGGCGCCATAATTGTGCTCTGTGCCGCCTCCGGTGTTGAAGTCGGCACAGAGCAGGTGTGGGGATACTGTGAGGAGGCCAGGCTACCCCGTCTTATCTTCATTAATAAGATGGACCGCGAGAATGCCGACTTCTTCAGGACTGTAGAAGAGGTTCAGGCAAGGTTCGGTTCTAAATGCCTGCCGGTGCAGTTACCCATAGGTGCTCATACCAGCTTTCAGGGGATGGTTGACCTGCTGACAATGAAAGGCTATACCGGTTCCCCACCCCAGGAAGTCGAGATACCATCATCACTGCAATCACAAGCTGATACCCTCCGGGAGAAACTGGTAGAGGCGATTGCCGAGGCTGATGACACCCTTATTGAGAAGTATTTAGATGGCAAGGAAATCAGCCTGGAGGAACTGAGGGCAACCCTGAGACAGGCGGTGACCAGCGGCAGCGTTGTTCCCATACTGGCCGGCTCGGCACTGCAAAATTCGGGCACTAACTGGTTAATGGACGCAGTCTGTGATTACCTGCCCTCGTCCAAGGAGTCGAAGATAGCGGCTGATGGTGGCCCCCTTGAGCCGAGTGAGGGGGCACCACTGGGTGCCTTGGTATTCAAGACCAGCGCTGACCCGTACGTTGGTAAACTTACCTACTTTCGCGTTTATACCGGCTTCATTGACAGTAACTCTCAGGTATGGAATGCCAGCCAGAACGCCACGGAGCGCATAGGTCAGCTATTTATGCTCAGGGGCAAGACACAGGAGCCGGTGCCCCAGGTCAGTGCCGGTGACATTGGCGCCGTCGCCAAATTGAACGTGACCGGCACCGGGGACACGCTGTGCCACCAGGACAAGCCAACCAAGATTACCCCCATTATCTTCCCTGACCCCATCTTCAGCGAGGCGGTACATCCCAAGACCAAGGCTGACGTGGACAAGATGGGGACATCTCTGTCTCGGCTATCTGAGGAAGACCCAACTTTACAGGTACACCGCGAGATAGACACCAATGAGACAATCCTTTCTGGAATGGGAGATACTCACCTTGATGTAGCTGCCGAAAAGATGCAGCGTAAATTTGGCGTGAACGTGGAATTAGCCATTCCCAAGGTCCCTTACCGGGAGACAATTACGTCAACAGCCAAAGCTGAATACAAACATAGGAAGCAAAGCGGCGGACACGGCCAGTATGGACACGTCCTGCTGGAACTGGAGCCATTACCGCTCGGCAGTGATAACGAGTTTACCAACAGGATAGTGGGCGGTGCCATA
>CAYWRT010000034.1:0-14334 GCA_964460815.1 uncultured Dehalococcoidaceae bacterium | reverse complement strand
GTGCTCCAAATCAGAAATTCTGAGCCAAGGCGCTTTGTTGCCATAATTGAATATGCCGGTACATCCCTTGATCCCTCTGAGCAATTTATTCGCGCCAAGATGACTAGCGTTAGCGAAACTGTTAAGACCGGGAATGGCAAAATACTAGGGGTTTTTCGTACAATACCGGCGCCGACAAGAGAAGTGGTCGAGAGAAAAATTGCACTGCTGAAGGAGGCCGGCATCGGTGGTGTTTACGCTCTCGGTAATACCAGCGAACCGCTTTGTCAAATTCCAGTAGCCCTGAATCGGATTGGTATTGTGCAACTTAGTGGGCTGAATCCGATCGCGGCAGCTTCTGAGGCTGGCATTGAGATAGAAAGCATAGCCGAGAGCGGGTTGATAGATTTCGAGCATTTACACAGCTTCTGGCAGATATAGGCTGAATGTTGCGAATTCTTCTTTTAGGCTATAAACTTTTCCCCGTTCCTTCCTAAATATATGGTTCAGAATCCCGTTTTATTACATTCCCCAGTGCTCGAATGCGACAGACTTGCAGATTGTTGTCCCGATTTAGTTAACAAACACTCATTTTGTGTGATGTTAAAATGCTAGCATTGTCGACCCCCATATAAAAAGGTCCGCCAATATTCACGCTTGAAGTTTAGGCGTGAGACAGTTAAGCAAAAAAGGAAGGATTTTTTAAGCCTTCCTTTTTATCTAACTTTGGCAAAGCTTCAGCATGTAATTAAACTTAATTCTAAAGATGTGAAAGATAATACATTCTTACAGGAGACATACGTGAAACAATCGAAACTTCTTACTGTTGTCATTACTTTTTCACTACTTTCAATGATGCTTGTTGGCTGTGCAAGGCAAAACCCAGTACCAGCCCCTGCACCGGCACCAGCACCAGCGCAGTTCGAGCTTGCCAATCTGACTGTATCACCAGAGGTGGCAACTGCTGGGGAGAGTTGCACGGTCTCAATGGATGTGGCGAATATTGGTGAAGTGGAGGATGTGTACGAGGTTATCCTGAAGCTGAATGGTCAAGTTGTGGAGAAAAAGTACATCGCCATTAGCCCAGGTACCACGGAGAGGGTGAGCTTCACCATAGATGTAGAGATGTCGGGACTACCCACAGGCGAACATACTCTTAGCGTTGGTAAGTTGTCAGCCTCACGGTGCCCAGCATTTACAAGGGCGAGTTGAAGAACTTCCAGAGCCAGGGCCTCGCTGATCCGGCAACCGACGCGGAAAAGAAAGCGAATCAAGATTTTGTCTCGTAAATTAGATGCCACGTTCTCCATCAAGGTAACTTCCTCAGGTTCCAGGTACGCCTTCATCGCTTCGTCGCTTCCACCCTGAGAGCGAAGGGTAATATGGGTGTATTGCGACTATGCATATGAGGGGGCTTCGCCCCCTCTCCGCAGGCTACTCTCCTTTGGGGTGGCGGAAATAACTAGGGGATAAGCAGAAGATGAGCCGAGGGTGGCAGGGTGGGAAAAGATAATCAGCGAAGGAGGGCCAGGGGGAGTGCATCTGAAATCAACCAAAACCAAATAGAACCTAAAGAGCAGCCATATTGCCTGCATTGAATTAACGCACTACACAGCGCCAACAGGTTATATTTATAATCAAGGCAGAAATCATGATTGTTTATGTGACTTTTGTCGCTTACTGCGGATAACTGATATTTTAAAATGTATTAAAAATGCCATAGTTGAACGGTCAAAAATATTGACAAGCAGGTAATTTCAGTTTATTATCCGTTATACGACTATGGGCTCACTCAATAACCAGCCGGTAGCTTTATAGCAATCGAGGCGCTGAGAGGTTAAATCTTAAGAGTGAATTGGAGCAGTCGTAAAGAATAACACAGGGGGTTGATACCATGTTCCAGAAAATCTTGGTTCCATTGGACGGCTCAAAGCTTGCCGAATGTGCTCTACCTTATGCGGAGGAGATTGCCAGAGGCTGCGACACAGACGAGATTATCCTGGTCAGTGTCACGGAGCGCCTGGTGGGAAAGACGTTCGCACCGGAAATCCAGGAGCAGTACCGCGCCAGTGACAGGCTGGACCTCAGCAGAGCGGATAGCGAGGTCAAGGTAACGTTTGGTAAGCTGGAGAAGCAAGCCCAAAGGTATCTTGGCGGAATAATGAAGGCACTCCAGGCCAAAGGAATCAGGGTGCGAGCCGAGGTACTCATGGGTAATCCAGCTGCCGAGATTGCCAATTACGCCGAGAAAAACGATACTGACATGATTGTCATGTCCAGCCACGGCCGTTCCGGTCCGAGCCGATGGGCTTATGGCAGTGTGGCCGATAAAATTTTTAGAGCCAGCTGTGTGCCGGTCCTTATGGTGAGGGCACCGGGTTGTATGCCTGGCTTCTAGAGGCAGTGGCTTAAAAGTCAAGTCAACACATGAACTTGGAGCTACCTTACCAGGCGGGATTTTTAAAAGAAAAGAATAGGAGCCGGAGACGGCACAAATTACGAATATAAGGCGGTAAATTATGGCAACGGAGCAGGATAAAACCCTCGGGGCACTTCAGACCGCAATCCAGATGGAGATTGATGGCAAGGAATTCTACCTGAAAGCCAGTCAGGCAAGCAACAACGAACTGGGCAGGAAGCTGCTGCGCTCACTGGCATCCGAAGAAGACCTTCACCGCCAGAAATTTGAGGAAATTTATGATGCTATCAGGAACCGGAAAGCCTGGCCCAGGACAGACTTCCAGCCTGATGGCGGCCGGGGTCTCAGAACCATATTCGCCAGGGCGACCGAGGAAATGGATGCTAAAATAAGTACCATGCCAACCGAGCTTGACGCCGTGCAGACAGCCATGGCTCTGGAAAACAAGACCTACGATTTCTATAAAAAACAGAGTCAACTGGCCACCCATGACGCCGAGAGGGATTTCTACGAGGCTGTAGCCTCTCAGGAAGGTGAACATCACCGGATTCTGCTGGACTACTTTGAATTTCTCAAGAACCCGGCGGCCTGGTTCGTCCAGAAGGAACACCCGTCTCTGGACGGCGGCTAAAGACAGACGGAAAAATCAATTACGAGAGGTGCGCAATATGCTCAAGATAAGGGACCTTTCTGTAGCCGTAGAGGACAAGGAAATCATCCACGATGTCAACCTGACCATACAGAACGGCGAGACCCATGTCCTCTTCGGTCCCAACGGCGCTGGTAAAAGCACTCTACTCATGGCCATAATGGGCTTCCCCAAGTACCGGGTAACCAGGGGCAGCATCAACTTTAAAGGCAAGGATATAACCGGTTTAACCGTGGATGAGAGAGCCCGCCTGGGCATTGGCATGTCCTTCCAGCGGCCTCCCGTGGTCCGGGGAGTAAAGACATATGACATGGTGGCCGCCTGTCTCAAAGGGCGAGGCGACGAGGAAACCGTCCGTAAGCTGGCGGAAAAGGCTGACCTGGGTGAATTTCTGGAGCGAGACATAAACTACGGATTCTCCGGAGGTGAGATAAAGCGCTCCGAATTAATGCAGCTTTCCGCCCAGAAACCGGAGCTGACCCTGCTGGATGAACCCGAGTCGGGGGTTGATTTGGTAAATATCGCCCTCATTGGCGAACTCATGAATGAACTTCTGGAAAAGAATTGCCCGATACAGTACCGGAAGTGCATGGGCCTCATCATAACCCACACCGGTCATATTATGGACTATGTTAATGCCCGCACCGGATACGTTATGTGTGACGGCACTATCGGCTGTATGGGTGACCCCCATGAGATTTTAGCCACCATCAGGGAGAAGGGCTACGAGGAGTGTATCAAATGTTACCTGGGGAGGTTGCCATCGCATGAGCCATAAAAATACGTCCCGGACCCACAAAGACAGGGCTAAAGCGGCCGCCGGCAAAGCGGCTGCCCTCGGCGAGGACATAGATTTAAGTAATTATGTCAGTCCAGGCGACAGGCACCCGTACCAGGCCGACCCGTCCCGGCTCCCAGCTAAAGCGAAGGAGCAGATGCTGAGCGCTGGCGTCATGCTTGATGACGCCAGCCAGAGGTCAGGCACCTACATCCAGATGGATAATACACCGGTCCACAGCTCCATCAGCCAGGAAGGTGTCGAGGTGATGCCTGTCAGCCAGGCGCTGGAGAAATACGACTGGATGGCGGACTACTGGTGGCAGGCGGTAGCCGTGGACACCGACAAATACACCGCCAACATTGAGCTAAACCAGAATGACGGCTATTTCATCAGGGCTCTGCCCGGACAGAAAACTGTTTTCCCGGTTCAGGCCTGCCTTTACCTGGCCAGAGCCAAGCTGGTTCAAAACGTGCACAATATCATCATCGCCGAGGAAGACTCGGAACTGCACATCATTACCGGCTGTACCACCGCCTCCAGAGAAGACCCAGGACTGCACCTGGGGGTTTCCGAGTTCTACATCAAGCGAGGAGCCAAGGTTACCTTCACCATGATACACAGCTGGAATCCGGAAACATCGGTGCGCCCCCGCACCACCGCCATCATCGAAGAGGATGGCCTGTTCATGAGCAACTACCTGCTGATGAAGCCGGTCCGTTCGCTGCAAATGTACCCCACCGCCAGATGCGTGGGGGAAAACGCCACCGTCAGGTTCAACAGCATCCTGGTAACGGGTGAGGGGTCGTCGCTGGACATCGGCTCAAGGGTACTCCTCAATGCTAAAGGCGCCAAAACGGAGATTATCTCCCGCGCCATCACCACCGGCGGCGATATTATCGCCCGTGGCTACATAGAAGGCAATGCCCCGGAGGTAAAGGGACACCTTGAGTGCCGTGGTCTAATCCTGGGCGAAAAAGGCACGATTCACGCTATACCCGAGCTTAAAGGCACTCTGGCGGGCATTGACCTGTCCCACGAGGCTGCCGTCGGCAAGATAGCCGAAGAAGAAGTGGAATACCTCATGGCCAGGGGACTGACCCGGGATGAGGCTACGGCTACCATAGTCAGGGGCTTCCTCCGTGTGGATATCGAAGGGCTGCCCCCGCTGCTGGGCGACGAACTCAAGCGGGCGGTAGAAGCCAGCGAAAAAGAGTTCATGTAGGCAGGTACAAAATATGATATAGAACCTAAACCGGGAACAGATAGCCGGAATTCTGGAAACAGTATAAGAGGCTATTGGAGTATTGAGATGAAGAAGTGGTTAAAAAACTATATCCTGTTTATTATCATGTTCCTGCTGGCGCTTACCCAGGCGGTATCCGGTTTCCTCCTCTGGCTCGCCATACCTGGGGGAGGTTACCGGGGCGGTAGAGGCGTGGATTTAGCTGATTCAACCTTCTTGTCATGGCCAAGACACACCTGGATTAACCTGCACGACTGGGTGGCGGTGGCACTGGTGGCTATGGTGGTAATACACCTGATACTGCACTGGAAATGGATAGTCTATACAACGAAGAAATCATTCAGCATTAAAGAATAGAAATGGAGGCGACCAATGGAAAAAGAGAAAATCATCGAACTGCTGAATACTGACCTTCAGGATGAGCACGGTGCTATCATTCAATACCTGAGCCATGCCTACGCCATAGGCGAAGGTGAGATGTCCTGCGAGATTGAAGCCCTAGCCCGCGAGGAAATGCGCCACCTGGACTGGCTGGCGGAGACAATTGTAGCCCTTGGTGGCGTTCCCAGCCTCAAAAGAGGCACCATGCGCATGGGCGGTGATGCGGTGCCCGACTGGATGGGTAATGACGTACTGCTTGAGGAGGGCGCCATTGACCAGTATAAAGAACATATCAAGATGGTAGACGACCCCAGGATTAAACGGTTATTGCAGCGCATCCTGGCAGATGAAGAAGCCCATCACGGCAAGTTCGAGCATTTTGTGGAAAAAGCCAGGAAGGAAGGAGCCACTGACCACAGAGGCAGCCGTCAGGACAGTGTCGCCAAGACACTGAACTGGGGCATCGAGCATGAGTACACGGTGGTTCTCCAGTACATGTTTCACTCTTACATGACCAGGAACCAGGAGGCTAAAAGGCAGCTGGAGGACCAGGCTATCAACGAAATGCAGCACCTGGGCTGGCTCGCTGAGGAGCTGGTTGACGGCGGCGGCAATCCGAGAATCGAGCACACCAAACCTGACCAGTCCACCAGGACGGCTGATATGCTCCGGGCGGACATCAAGATTGAGAAGGAAGTGGCCGAAGCCTACGATAAAGCCGCTAAAGAAGTTGAAGACCCCGGCTTGAAGGAACTCCTCCTGCGGATTAGAGATAACGAAAGGTACCACACTGATGTCTTTAACGACCTGTTGAAGGGAGAAGAGGGGAAATAGCACCGGAGCACCGGCGCTAATACTGGGAATGGAGGACTGACATGGGCAGTTTTGTTGAAGCGGGCCAGACCAGCGAATTTGAAGACGGCACCATGAAAAAGGTGCTGGTTCAGGGACAGGAAATATTACTGGCCAGAGTTGGGGACAAATACTATGCCACTGAAAACCGCTGTCCCCACCTGGGGGGTGAGCTGTCAGCAGGGAAGCTGGAGGGAACCGTCGTCACCTGTCCCCGGCATGGTTCCCAGTTTGACCTCGGGGATGGCAAGGTGGTCCGCTGGCTTAAAGGCTCCGGACTATTCTCGGCAGTAGGCAAAGCCCTCAAGCCACCCAAACCGCTCAAGACATATAGTGTCAGGATTGAAGGTAACGCCGTACTGATAGAAATCTAAAAAATAGACCGCCTGCCCTCACAAATCCGGTCAAGGAGGTATGTGATGTCCATTGCCTTTTCTGCTAGCGAGCTTATTAATATAGCTATCGGCATTGAAAGAAGGGGGATTACCTTCTATGACATCATGGCCAGGTCAACCGATAATGAGATGGCGAGAGAGGTATTTCAGAACCTCACCGATATGGAACGGGGACATATTCAGATTTTTGAGGACATGCTCGGTGAAGCCGATAAATACCCCTCAGAAACTGCAACCGAAGAATATGCCGGCTACCTTCAAGCACTTATTGACAGTGCTGTTTTCACCGATGACATGATTACCAGCGAAATGGCTACTCAGGCAGATAGCGATATTAAGGCGGTGGAACTGGGGATTAGCGCCGAAAAGGACTCTATACTGTTTTACTACCAGATGAGAGACATCATGCCCCAGACAGCGCTCCCGATGATAAACAGGATAATAGCCGAGGAAAAATCACACCTGCATCAACTTGCCGAGGCGAAGAAAAGTCTGACGGCACCTTAATTAATGCCAGAAGCTGCCTGGAGAGTTAAAGCATAAAATATCCACACCGATGACCCATATCCACGAAAGCAGCCTGGAACCAGCCCAATTTCTGGTAGCCAATGTGGGGCTCCTGCCCGGAGGACGAGTCCTTGATGTGGCTATGGGTAACGGGCGGAATGCCATTTACCTGGCCCGGGCCGGCTTTGAAGTCGAAGGCGTTGATATGTCACCCGAAGCCGTGAATACCGCTCTGGAATCAGCGCAAGAGGCCGGCGTTACCATCAGGGCACAGGTTACCGACCTGGAGAGCGACTTTCAAATTAAAAAGGGCGCCTACGATGTGATTATCTGCTTCAACTACCTGCAACGCTCGCTCATACCACAGATAAAAGAGGGGCTGCGCCCGGGGGGCATGGTAGTCTACGAAACCTTTATTGTTGACCAGGCTCAGTTTGGCAAACCTCATAATCCTGATTACCTGCTGAAGCACAATGAACTCCTTGATATGTTTCGTGAATTCCGTTGCCTTCGCTATCGTGAAGGCATCATGGAGAAAAGAAAGGCTATCGCCAGCATAATAGCGCAAAAGGTACCAGCAAGCGACATCAGTGAGATTGCTTAGCTCCCCCCTGCCCCCTCCCCCTGTTTCTTATCTTTTCCCACCCACAACCCTCGCAGCATCCAGGGCTTAGCCTATAAATAATCCCCCGCTTATTCGGGGGGTGGGGCACAAACTCACGGGATAAGCCTCAGATGGCGCGAGGGCGGGCTTGGGTGGGAAAGAAAAGACCCGTGGGGTTCGGGGGTGGGGGAAGGGGACGCGGGGTATAATGCAGCATGAATTCTATGTGAGTCAGATGTTCAATGACTAAGAAGATGGCCGAGGCACCAACCAGAGCGACATAAGTCAGGATGTTATTCTTAGCCTTCATTTAGGCCCCGTCTCCCGGATTAATGCCCGTTATACAGGTGGCATTTGACGTGATGTGATTTTCCCAGCACCCTTACCTCGGGCACGACCTTGGAGCATATGTCCATAGCCTCAAGGCAGCGCGTGTGGAAACGACACCCGGGGGGTGGATTCAATGGCGAAGGCATCTCCCCGTGTAGTATTATCTCCTGGCTCTCGTCCCCGGGCTCCGTCGAGAGCGACGCTGACATCAGTGCCTTCATGTAGGGGTGCAAAGGCCTCTCGAACAACTCATCTGCCTCCCCGTATTCCACTAACTGCCCCAGATACATTATCGCCATACTGTGGCTCATGTATCGCACTGTCGCCAGGTTGTGCGCTATCAGGAGGTAGGCCAGATTATACTTCTCTTGAAGGTCCTTCAGCAAGTTCATAATCTGGGCCCGAATCGATACGTCCAGCGCCGACACGGGCTCATCCAGCACGACCAAGCTGGGATTCAGTGCCAGAGCCCGCGCCACCGCAATCCGCTGCCGCTGCCCCCCGCTGAATTCATGCGGGTA
This sequence comes from uncultured Dehalococcoidaceae bacterium, assembly GCA_964460815.1. GTDB lineage: Bacteria > Chloroflexota > Dehalococcoidia > Dehalococcoidales > RBG-16-60-22 > CAYWRT01. The sequence continues at coordinate 5,673 of CAYWRT010000034.1, read as the reverse complement.
ATGGTCCGCGTGTTCTGGCTGAAGTCCTATCTCATCAAGCAGCTCGATAACTCTTTCCCGAATCTCCTCCTTTGACTTTTTGGTATTCACAATTAACGGCTCGGCTACGATATCTCTCACCCGCATCCTAGGATTCATCGAGCTCCACGGGTCCTGCTGCACTGCCTGCACATTGGGCTTGTACTGCGCCCTCAGTTCCGACGGAGAGAACTTGTAGATATCCTTCCCTTGGTAGAGAACCTGCCCGGAAGTCAATCGCTCTTGTAACAGCACCATCTTGGCCGTGGTCGTCTTCCCGGCGCCTGATTCGCCCACGAGGCTTAGCGTTTCGCCTTTTTTGACCGAAAACGAAATGTCATCTACAGCCCTTACCCAGCCCACAGTGCGCAGCAGAAGCCCCTTGGTAACCGGATAATATTTCGTCAAATTACGCCCTTCCAGCAAAACATCCTCCATGTTCTAATTTAACCTCCAGCAAGATGCGAAGTGCCCATCGCTAATTTCCACCTCCGGGGGCTGCTGCTCACCACAGATATCAATCGCCACGGGGCAGCGAGGTTGGAATCTGCAGCCAGGAGGCAGGTTCATCAGCTGCGGAGGCTGTCCTTCAATAGAGTACAGACGGTCAACTTTTTTATCCAGCCGGGGTACGGAGTTCAGCAGAGCACTCGTGTAGGGGTGCTTCGGCGTCTCGAATAACTCCCTGGTGGCCGCCGTCTCTACAATCTTCCCTGCGTACATCACCGCCACCCGATGACACATCTTGGCCACAATCCCGAAGTCATGAGTAATGAAGATTATAGCCACGTTGGTCTGTCGTTGAATGTCCTTGAGTAAGGCCAGGTACTGAGCCTGTATAGTAGCATCAAGGGCGGTGGTGGGCTCGTCGGCGATGAGCAGCTTCGGATGGCAGGATATGGCAATGGCTCCACCTACTCGCTGCTTCATCCCTCCACTCATCTGATGAGGATAGTCCCGTAAACGTGTCTCCGGCGAGGGAATTTGCAACATACGCAGCGCTGAAATGACTGCCTCCTTAACCTTATTACCTTTAAGTTTCTGGTGCAGCTTCACAGGTTCAGCTACCTGGTCGCCGATGGTGAAGACCGGGTTGAGCGAGGCCATCGGATCCTGGAGAATCATTGATATCATCCTGCCCCGGTATGACCTCATCTCTTCCTCACTCAGCTCCAGAAGGTCCTTCCCGTCGAAGATAATCTTTCCTCCCACAATTCTTCCAGCCGGCTTCTCAACCAAGCGAAGGATGGATAGACTTGTTACTGTCTTGCCACAACCGGATTCGCCAACTATGCCCAGTGTTTCCCCTTCTTTCACGTAAAAACTCACCCCATCGATAGCTTTGACCACGCCTCGACGAGTGAAGAAATAGGTGTGCAAATCCTCTACTTTAAGAATTACCTTGTTCATAGCTGTCTTAATCTTGGGTCCAGTTTATCGCGAAGCCAGTCACCCAGGAAGTTCCCGGATAATACCACAAGGCCAATAGCCAGGCCAGGGAAGAAAGATATCCACCAGGCTCGTTCGAGGAAATCCCTGCCGTCGGCTACCATTGACCCCCACGATGGCGTTGGGGGTGGAATTCCGGCCCCAAGGAAACTCAAAGAAGCCTCTATCAGAATCACCAGCCCGACGCTCATCGTCATCAACACTACCAGTGTGTTGACCAAATTGGGAAAGAGATGTGTCATTATTATTCTGACTGGCGAACTGCCGATAATCCGTGCCTGCACGACGAACTGCTCCTCGCGCAGTTTCACCACCTCTCCCCGTATCATACGTGCATAGGGAGCCCAGCCCAGCACCGACAGTGCCAGGATGACGGTAGTAAAACTCGGCCCCAGGGCAACGGCAAGAAGCAGGGCGATTAAGAGGGCGGGAAAGGCGAGGCTTGCGTCCGTTACCCTCATCAGCACGGCCTCGGTGCGCCCCCCGCGATACCCGGCTATCATACCTAAAGCTGTTCCGATAACGCTGCTAATCACAATAACCAGCAACGAGATACTCAGAGAAACCCTGGTGCCGAATATTATGCGACTGAGGATGTCCCGACCGAGGGCGTCTGTTCCCAGAAGATGGGCCGTACTCCCTCCGCTCATGAAGAATGGCGGCGAAAGCCTGTCCGGGAGCGACATCTGTTCAGGCGGATACGGCGCGACGAACTCGGCGAATATGGCACAAAACACGAAGATAACCATGATGGCAATCGGAATAACAGGAAACCGGCGCCAGGCTTTCCCAAACTTTGGTAGCTTTATTCCGAATCTAGAGCTTGCCATGTTTCACACCTTACAAACGCTAGTACCTGATACGTGGGTCAACGTAGGCGTACAGAATGTCCACTATCAGGTTCACCCCGAGAACTATCACCGCCACCAGCAGGGTAATACCCTGTACTATCGGGAAATCACGTTGCAACACCGCCTCGTACAACATCCGGCCGATACCCGGCCAGGCGAAAACGGTCTCGATTATTATGGCTCCGGTGACTATCGTGGCAAACGTGATTCCAGCCGCAGTTAGCAGGGGTATTATCGCGTTTCTCAGCGCGTGCTTCCAGATTACCAGCCTCTCCGAAACGCCCTTTATCCGGGCCAGCTTAACATACTCGCTGCCAAGGACTTCCAGCATGCTGGAACGGATCAACCTCATCATGATTGGTAACATGAAAAAGGAAAGAACCAGGACTGGCAGGACATAGTTGGCGGCACTCCCCATGCCGCTGGTGGGCAACCAGTGTAGCTGCACGGCGAAAATGGAGATGGCCATCATTCCCAACCAGAAATTCGGCATCGCCTGACCAAGAATAGCCAGGAACTTTACCCCGCTGTCCTGCCACGTGTTGAACCTGGTCGCCCCCCTGACACCCAGGACGATTGACACCAGTATTCCCAGGACTATCGCCGAGAGGCCCAGTGATATCGTATTGGGCAACCTTTCGGCGATAAGTGTGGCAACGTCTCGCCGGCTAACGATTGATTTCCCAAGGTCGCCATGGCTCAGATTTTTCAGGAAAACCCAGTACTGTTCATATATTGGCTTATCCAGGCCCAGGTGCGCTTGTATTACTTCAATGTCTTCCAGCGTGGCCATGGCAGGTGCCATCAGCATTATGGGGTCGCCACTGGCTCGAGCCAGGGCAAAGACCACCATCGAGATAACGATGAGGGTTATTATCGCCTGAAATATCCGTATTATTACAAAACGCGCCATCCTGTCCCTTAAATGCAGCTACGCCTATACCCTGTAGTCTTCGGCGCACCGGGGCACCGCTCGCACATTCTTAAATTTTTCCGTTTTGGCGGATACCAGCGCCAATGGCCAGGACCAGACCCCCGCCTTTGCCTGCAGTATTGGTCTACTGGCAGCCGAGAGTTGCAGATGCCCTCGGCAAAAAGTAATGGTACCAGCCCTTCCTCGGTCAGCTCCAGGCTTACCTTGCGGAATGAACGTCAGTAGAACATCCCAAATTGCTCGTCCGGCATGAAGCCGGACGAGCATCCTTACGCAGCTTTATGGTCTGCACAAAACCGGGCAGCTAAAACTGCTACCAGCTTTCTTTACCTTTTCTTGATACCGGCAAAACCGCCCCACAAATCATACTGGAAGCGCAATGTCCATTCGCCGATTGCATCGCTCACAGCATAATGAGTATACAGGGCGCAAATGCCAGGACCCACATATTGGTCGAGGTAATATCGTACGGTCTGCCGGAAAAGCTCTATCTGCTTATTCTGATTCGGTTCCTGGGTGATACTCGCCCAGAGGGCATCAAATTCCGGGTCATGCAGCAGTTGCCAGTTGCCTGTGGAAACAAGGGCACTCAGGAGGAACGGGATGCTGACCTGCATGGTCGGCATATTCCAGATAGCGACAGTGCCCCATAGTGAAGCGTCACCGCCACCATACATCTGCGCCCTCAGTTGGCCCCCTTCTATAGGCTCTATCTTGGTCTGGACGCCGACGGCCTCCCAGTAACCCGATACGATTAGATTCAAATCAGAAAGCCAAGCGCCGCCCATAGCGTGAGACTTTAGGGTAATTTCCGGGTTAGCGAAGGCATCCGGGTACCCGGCTTCCGCCAGCAGCGCCTTGGCTTTAACCGGGTCGTAGTCGAACCAGGGGCCTGTTGTCCAGGCCGGGTCATACCCCCAGCTCGATGGGGCTGTCCAGAGCACGCCTCCCACTTCGCCTAACCCATTGAAGAAGGTATCCACAATCTCCTGGCGATTTATGGCCAGCGTCAGAGCCTGGCGAACCCGTATATCCGATAGCGGCCCGTCAGTAGCCCACGAACCCAACATGCATACTATCGGCGTGAAAGGGCGCCCCAGGATTCGCAGTTCGTAACCTTCATCCCGCATCACAAGCGCCTCATCCAGGTTGACCTCGACGATATCCGTCTCCTTGCGCTTGAGCTTGGCTAAGGCGGTGCTTGACTCCGGCACCAGCTCAACTATCAATTTTGCCCATTCCGGCGTGATGCGCCAGTGGTTCGGTACCGCCTCGAATTCGATGCTTACGCCCGGGGTGAGCTTGACGAACTTCCAAGGTGACGTCCCTATGGGATGCTCGTTGAAGTATTCGTCTCCATTCGCCTCGATATACTTCTTCGGCACGATAGGGCACCCCCAGATAGAGGAATAGAACATATAGTTAACCTTTGTACAATAAATCTCTACCGTGTAGTCGTCCGGGGTCTCGACGTGGTCGATGGTGGCGCTATATTCAGGAGCCCACGGTGACATTGAGCCGACCCTCATGATGCGCTCTAGGCTGAATTTGACGTCGGCAGCGGTGAGCTCGTCGCCGTTGTGGAACTTGATGCCTTTCCGGATTTTATACGTCCAGACCAATCCATCGTCGCTTACCGACCAGCTTTCGGCCAGCTCGGGAACGTAGTTACCCTCCGAGTCAATGCCTATCAGGTGTTCATATAAAGCGTATTCAAAGGTCGTCATGAGGTTTGGGTCTAGAGCTTCTATCCAAGCAGAAACGGTGGCGCGCAGCGTACCTGTAGGCGTGGGGGCGGGCTTGGGCGTAGGCGTGGGGGTGGGAGTGGGCGTAGGTGTGGGGGTGGGAGTGGGTGTGGGTGTTGGCGTGGGTGTGGGTGTTGGCGTAGGTGTGGGCGTTGGCGTGGGTGTGGGTGTTGGCGTGGGTTCTGGCTCGCCACAGGCGGGTAGTAGCAGCGCCGCCAGCAGAACCAGAGTGACCACTGAAATTAGCCAGCGTCTCTTATTCATTTTTCCCCTCCTTTTTTTATTAGACTCAACCCCAAATAGCTGTTTACCAAGCTCTTCATTCACATCTTATCACCCCCTTTATTGGATTTATTAAAAATGAGCTATCACATATGGCAATTTATTTCAAACCTTACAACTTTTTCCTATCTTTGTCAATAGCTCGCATAGCTGTAGGAATTGTGTTTGGTATGGTACCCTGTATTCCATAGCGTACTGGTTTATCCTAAGCTTCCGTTAACTCCCCTGCGCTCGGAATGAGGGACTATCTCTCCGGGGTTCTGTCTGTTTGGTTGGGAGCTTACCCCACCCACCCCCCTTTCATATCTTTTCCCACACTGCCACCCAGCATCATCTGCGGCTTATCCCGTAGTTCTCTACCCACCACCCCACGCGGTATTAACTTTTTTCTTTC
>CAYWRT010000033.1:0-14573 GCA_964460815.1 uncultured Dehalococcoidaceae bacterium | reverse complement strand
CGTAAAAGTCCCATGGGATAAGCAGGATATGCTGCGAGGGTGGCGCGGGTGGGAAAAGATATAACCGGCTCCGCCCCCCCCAGAACTATCCGTAATTAATAACCTGATACTCGCTCCTAAAAATTCCTCATTATCCCCGAAGTAAAGAACGTTCGTCTTCATATTCCACCTCCCCCTATACTGTCCCTGCTCCCTACTCAAACGGGCTGCTGCCGATGAAGCGGTATATGTAGCGGGGTGGCAGGCTGGTTACCGCCCGGTTGACCCTCTTTCTGATGGCGCACCTGCCTTTCCGGCTGTCTTCAAGCTCCAGAATATAGCCGGAACCGTCATTGAGGCGCACGTATTCCACAAGAGTAAGTTCCCCCCACCACTGCTGGGGCGTCTCGTGCTGGAACTGGTAGTTCACATTCGCCAGAAACTTTTCATCGCTGGAGCGGTAGAGTTTGCCTGTGCTCACTTGACTCCTCCCTTTCCAATAGCGCTAGATTATTTCGATGCACCACTTCCGAACCATAGTCGAAACTGAGCAGAGAAACGATTTTTCTGGAGTGTGCCCCTTTGATGATGCCAACATCGCCGGAGCTGTAGTTGGTTATGCCGTAGCCAAGGTGATTACCGTCCGTATCACAGATGGCGACAATATCACCCCGGTCAAACCTGCCTTCCGCCTTCGTGATACCGGCTGACAGCAGACTGCGGTTCTGCTTCTTTAAAGCCAGGGCGGCGCCGTTATCAATCACCAGCTTGCCCCTCGTGCAGAGACCGGAGAGCATCCAGCGCTTGCGGCTTTCCAGCCTGGCGGTTGGCAGGAAGCGGGTGCCTATAGCCTCGCCGGACGCCAGCCTCAAAATAACGTCGGTCTCCCGGCCATCGGCAATAACCACGTTTATCCCGGAGGCCGTCGCTAACCTGGCAGCCTCTATCTTGGTTACCATACCCCCGGTGCCCAAGGTGCCGGTGGAACTGGATACCAGCCGTTCGATACTGGCGTCAATCCTGTCCACCTGCGGTATGAGTCTGGCCTGGGGGTCACGGTGGGGGTCGGCAGTGTACAGGCCGGCGGTATCCGTGAGAATCATCAGCAGGTCAGCGTCAATCAGATTGGCTACCATGGCCGACAGATTGTCATTATCACCGAACTTGGCCTCCTGAATCTCATCGATGGCGACCACATCATTTTCGTTGACAATACATACCACCCGGAGCTCCAGCAAAGCCAGAAGGGTATTGCGGGCGTTGAGGTAACCGGCGCGGTCGGCAAGGTCAGTCTTGGTAAGTAAAGCCTGTGCCACGGTAATGTTGTATTCCCCGAACAGCTGCTCATAGACATTCATCAGGCGGCTTTGCCCCACCGAAGCTAGCACCTGCTTGAAAGGGATACCCTTGATTGTCCTGGTCAGCCCCAGCTTGTATCGGCCTGAAGCTATGGCGCCCGAAGAGACGATAAGCGGTTCCAGTCCCTGCTCATGCAGTCGCGCCACCTGGGCCACCAGACCTGACATCGTTCCCGGTTCCAGGTGGTCGCTGCCGCCGGTAAGCAGGCGGGTGCCAAACTTAATCACAATTCGGTGATATGGTAATCCCGGCAAGTGCAATTTATTCACGGTTCTGCTCATGCGATACTTGGCATTATTTCATTTCATTATAACAAGCTGGAGCCAGTTGAACAAGAAGACGGTTCTGTTGTATTCTGGTGAGGGTTGGGCGGATGAAAGAGTTAATGCAACCTCAAGCCAGGCATGTCTTACCCGTTATTTCCGTTGTCACATTTCTCGGTTTTCTGGATACCCATCTGCTCATTCCGGTTATTTCTCTCTACGCCACCGAGCTTGGTGCCGGTATCGGGATTGTCGGACTTATCGTCGGTCTCTATTCAATAACGAATACCCCGGCCAATATCCTCTTGGGACGGCTGGTGGACCGGGTCGGCTACAAACTGCCGCTGATGGCTGGCCTAATCGGGGATGCCCTGAGCATGTTTCTCTATTCCCTATGCCGTTTACCGGCTCACCTGGCCCTGGTACGGGTGCTGCACGGGGCGACTGGCGGGGTAGTGGGTCCGGCAACCATGTCGTCTATAGCTCATCATGGCGGGACCCGCAAGGGCAGAGCCATGGCCTTATATGGCATGTCACTGGCCGCAGCGACCCTGGTCGGCTATGGAGTGAGCGCGGTTATCGCCTCCAGACTGGGATATAAAGCAATTTTCTGGCTTGGGGCAGCTCTATTAATCATAGGGGCGATTATAAGCCTGTGGCTGCCGGGGAGCCGGAAACCAGGCCGGACTGAGCCCAAAACCCCTCCCGGCGAGGGCTGGCAAAAAGCCAGAGACCTAATTAAGAGGAGGGGACTTATTGGCGCCTACTGCGCCGTATTCGCGCAGTACTTTACCTTTGGCGGCGTGGTGACTCTTTTACCGCTCTACATAAAGAACCTGGGTATGGAAGCCTTCCATGTTGGCATGCTGCTGGCTGCCTTCGCCATTATGTTCATAATTCTACAGTTGCCCGTGGGTACGCTTTCCGACCGGGTGGGACGTCTGGGACCAACCGCCGCCGGATTAAGCCTGGCAATCGTTGCCCTGGTAATTATGCCCTCTCTGATGACGTTCCCCCTGCTCCTGGCCGCCATGGCGGTATATGGAATAGCCTACGGATTAATCTTCCCGTCAATTTCGGCTATGGTGGTTGACCAGACGGCGCCTGAGGAACGCGGCCTGGCCACCGGCATCTTCCATGCTCTCCTTACTGCCGGGGTTGCCATCGGAGCACCCGTGATGGGTTGGGTGAGTGGAGCGGTGGGGATACAGCGGGGTCTGATACTGAGCGCCGGCATTATGGTTCTGGCCTTGCTCGTGGCACTGGTAGCTCCCAGGCGATAACCCCATAATATTTTCCCCCACCTGCCCTCGTATTCCCCCAGTTTTTATTTACCCGCAAGGAAATTCTGTTATACCTGTGTCTTGTCTTTAACAGACTAGAAGCGGTACAATACCAGCGAAAGTACCCTTTCCTGACTGAAATCTCACGGTAAGCCTTTAAAGAGGTGGAACGAGAGGAGCCATTATGCATCCTGATGAAACCTCGACCCCCCAAACTCTGGAGACCCAGATTGCTATCATCGGGGGCGGTGGGGCCGGTCTGGCAGCGGCGGTAGCGGCGGCGGAAAAGGGGGCCAGGGTGATAGTAATAGAGAAGCGAAAAGCCCTGGGAGGGAATTCGGCGCGGGCGGAGGGTCTTCTGGCTGCCGAAAGCCCGGCGCAAAAGCGGCTGAACATTGATGCTCAGAGAGACGAGCTTTTCAGGATAGCCATGGACTATGCCCACTGGAGAATCAACGCAAGGCTGGTGCGCGCCTTCATAGACAAGTCGGGAGACACAATCCAATGGCTGGAAAACAAGGGGCTGTTTTTTGACTGGATTCCCCCATACTATCCCGGCCAGCGCATCCGAACTTGGCATTGTTTAAAGAGACGCGGCCTGGAGATTATTGAGGTGCTGGTCAGGGACTGCCAGGACTACGGCGTGCGATTGCTCAGCGAGAGCGGGGCAAAGAAGCTGCTGACCGACAAAAAGGGAAACCTGACTGGCGTTGTCGCTACAACCAGGGAGAAGGAACTCAGCATCAAGGCAGGAAGCGTCATCATCGCCACGGGTGGCTATGGCGGCAATAAAGAATTGTTGAGGAAATACTGTCCGTATTACCACGAAAATATGCCCTGCTCAGGAATACCCCATATGGGAGACGGGCTGTTAATGGCGACCGAAATAGGTGCCGCCACTGAAGGACTGGGCCTGGTTCAGTTTTCCGGACATACACCCCGCCAGGCATCGGATGAGTTGATGGTTGCCAGTGACGAACCCAACACCATCTGGGTGAACAAAAAAGGAGAGAGATTTATCGATGAAGCGGCTGGCTTTAATCGCTTCGAGAGCGTCAACGCGGTTCTCCGGCAACCGGATAGCGTCTGTTATACCCTCTTTGATGAGAGGATAAAGCAGAATATTATCAAAAACGGAGTTATCAAGGGTGTGGGATGCGTAATTCTTCCACAGACAAAGCTGACCGGTCTGGGAAAGGCGCTGGAATCGGCGGCTGAAAAGGGGAGCGCCAAGATATCCGATTCCTGGGATGAGATTGCCAGATGGGTGGGAGCCAGGCCCGAGGTCTTAAAGGCCACTACAGATAAATACAACTCGTGCTGCGCTCAGGGGCATGATGAGGTTTTTGCCAAAGACCGCAGGTATCTTGAAGCTCTGCGCACTCCTCCCTATTATGTTCTTAAATGTTACCCGAGATTCCTGGGCACCATAGGCGGCATTAAGATTAATCACCATATGGAGGTTCTTGACCGGAGTGACAACCCTATTCCCGGACTCTATGCTGCCGGCGTCGATACCGGAGGCTGGGAAGCCGACACATATAATGCCGTCCTCAGCGGGACCACGTTTGGCTTTGCCATTAATTCGGGGCGCATTGCCGGGGAGAATGCTGCCGACTATGTGCTGGATAAATAATTAGCCGACCTGGCTATTGGTATCCCTTTCATCCCTCCCGTCAAACCTCTTTAAAGACCTGCCGTGATAGTCGCCCCTAGCGAATCTCATTCGGCTGCAACATATGAAAGCCGCAACTGACCACAAGGTTCTGGCCGGTGATAGCGCTGGAATCATCTGAAGCCAGAAACACAGCGGCCGTAGCTATCTCGGATGCCCCGGCTATTCTCTTCAGGGAATAACTTTGCAGTATCTTACCCATCATCTCTTCATAGGTAATACCCAGGTCCCTGGCCATACGCCTTACAGAACCCACAAATCGTTCGCTGTTGGTGGCGGCGGGGCTGATGGAGTTAACGCGGATATTATACTCGCCGACTTCAATAGCCAGTGTCTGAGTAAGACCGATAATGCCCCATTTGGTGGCGCTGTAGTCACTTAGCGCCGGGTGCCCCGTTATTCCCGCCACGCTGCTGATATTGACGATATTGCCGCCCTTACGAGGAATCATGCTCTTAAGCACCTCTCGGCAACAGAGCATGGTTCCGGTCAGGTTCACATCCACGGTGCGTTTCCAGTTATCCAGAACCATATCGACCACGTTAGCCGGGGCAGTTCCCGGAGCCGCACTATTATTGACCAGTATATCAATCCGGCCATACTCGTCAAGCGTTTGGGCTACCATATTCTGTACCTGCTTTTCGTCAGAAATATCGGCCTGTACCGCTCTGGCTCTGCCTCCCTTGGCTTTGATATCTTCAGCTACCTCTTCCAGTTTCGAAAGGGTACGGGCGGCCAACACCACGACCGCCCCCTCAGCGGCAAAGGTAAGGGCAATAGCCTTGCCTATACCCGTCCCGCTACCGGTAATAATAGCTACTCTATCCTGCAGTCTCATGAATTGTGGCCTCCTTTCCCCAATTGGGAGAAACTTAACCCTTCAGGTCCGGGACGATGTGCGCCAGCCCCAGCCGCTCCAGCGTTTCCGGCAGGGGCTTACCGGTCTCGGCGTCCCAGCCCATCTGCTGGTAATAGTTACGGCGCAGGGACTCCCAGTGGGGCATAATAAACTTGCCCTGTGCCGGGCCATCAACAGGCGATGAACCATAGCGGACGGAAGGTGCTTCAATATCCTTGGTCAGCCCGTGGCGGAAATTGAAGACCCGGAGTTGGTTGATAATACGGCGTCCAACATGCATGGCCTCCCAAATATCGAAGTCCCAGCCGGTAGCCGCATTGAGGAGGTCTACCGAAATCTGCAGGTCGGGGTTACAAAGGATGCAGACGGCCAGCGAGTCCTCGAATACGCGGCGGCCATTTACCCTGGCATTCGCCGTCGAGACCTCCATGGCATCAAAGGGGTCTTTTACCGGTTCTATTCCCATCTCCTTGGCAATAGGGATACCGGGGCCAACCTCAACAGTGCTCGTATTCGACATACAGGTGTCCATCATCTCCGCCCAGCGCGCCCGGTGGTCATGTCCGCGGGGCGACGACCCTTTCTGCGTGTATACGGCACAATTCAGGGACTCTCCGCTGATTTTTTCGGCAGCCCGCTTCACTCCCTCCGCCAGGAAATCACCGCAGCCCTCGCGATGGGCAATCTTCTTCAGCATCGTCAGAGTCGATTCGGCGTTACCCCATATCATCTCGACGCCGTCAAGGTCATCCTTCTTCAGGAGACCTTTCTGGTAGCACTCCATGAGCCAGCCAATCAGCCAGCCGCTTTCATTAATGTCCAGGCCCAGGCGGTCGACCTGGTTGCCCAGCATCACGGTAGCCCCGGGGTCGGTCTGGCCGATGACGGAGCTCATGGCCGCCAGCCCCTCATACTCGGGTTCCTCGCCGACGAAGCCCTTATAAGGGCCTTCGGTGACCTCGGTCATGCGGCAGTGAGCTACAGGGCATGCCCAGCAGGTGGTTGGCGTCGCATTGAAGTGGGTACGCAGGTATTCTCCACTGAAGTTGCCGGCACCGGGGAAAATACTGGTGGTATAATTCCTGACCGGCAACTGGCCAATTCGGTGGAGTATGGGATAACCGGCTGCCGTTCCCCACTGTCCCAGTCCGGGATTCGTTTTCTGGAGGTTGGTAATGGCGTCTTTGGCTAACTTGGCTAGCCGGTCCGGTTCGGTGATAGGGATTGGTCTCCGCGCCCGCTCGGCGACTATCGCCTTAAGCTTCTTTGACCCCATAACGGCTCCCAGCCCGTTATGGGCGGCCACATGGCCGTGGTCGCCGACAATGGAGGCAAAGCGAACCAGGTTTTCGCCGGCGGGACCGATGCTGTAGACGCTGCATTGCCGTTTTAACCCCTGTTTGATGGCGTCTTCGGTTTCCCAGGCATCCTTGCCCCGGAGGTGCCCGGCGTCACGAAGCTGGGCGGTGCCGTCATGGACGTGGAGATAAAGCCACCTGTTGGCTCTGCCCTGTATCACAATGCCATCGAAGCCGGCGAACTTCAGAAAGGCGCCGAAATAACCGTTTGCCTGGGAAGTCCCGGCCAGGTTGGTCATGGGGCCCTTGCTGACTACCGAGAAAATCCCGGAGCCGCTGACTCTGGTGCCGCTAAGAGGCCCCGAGAAGAACATTATCCGGTTATCAGCGTCAGACCAGGCCACGCCCGGGAGCACTTCTTCATAGAGGTATTTAGCTCCCAGCCCGGTACCTCCGATATATTTTCGTAGTGTCTCGTTGTCCAGCGACTCCTCGCTTATCTGCTCGCGTCCAAGGTCAACACGCAGAATTCTTCCCGCATAGCCGCCGATTGCTTTTATTGCCAATTCATCCCCCCTCTCTACTCCATCCCCAAGCCCCTGTGTCTATTATGGTGTCCTCAGCATCTGGAGTATAACCCATCCCAAACCGCCTTGCAAACTGTGTACCTTCAAAATATTGACTTTTTCGGGAAAAACAATCAATATTAATCGAAACGAATACCAGACAAATGGAAAGAAAAGCAAAAGACAGATGACTGGCAAAACAAGATTTGAAAAGCTGCTCGAACCTTATCACATAGGCCCGGTAAAGACCAGGAACCGGATGGTAAAACCGGGGGCGGCGATGCTCTACTGGCACGAAGACGAACTTAAAATGAACGAGAGAGTCAAGGCCTTCTATGACGCCATAGCCAGAGGCGGTATAGGTCTGCTGATAGTAGAATCCCCCGTCATTGATTACCCTCTGGGCGCACGCTGGAGGCGACGGTACCGCATTGATGATGACAGATACATTAAAGGCCTTAGCGAACTGGCAGAGATTATCCACAAACACGGCTGCCCCACATTTATGCAGATGAACCATGATGGACCCTGGCAGACGAAGGGCTGGGAGGCGAGACCAGATATCCCGCCTCTCGTGACCGGTCAGCCGATAGCCGCCTCGCCGGTGAGCTTCAGTTCGATGAATGATTTTCACAACGAGGTGCCCCGGGAGCTGACCATCCCTGAAATCGAGGAGATTTTAGATAAGTTCGCCAGTGCCGCGGTTCGGGCTCAGCAGGCTGGCTTTGACGGCGTCGATATCAACTCTGCCAGCAGCCACCTACTGCATAACTTTCTCTCTCCTTTCTGGAACAGACGCCAGGATGCCTATGGAGGGAGCCTGGAAAACAGGACCCGGCTCCTGGTGGGAATCATACGGGAAATCAAAAAACGTCTGGGGCAGGACTTCCCCGTCTGTGTCACCATTAATGGTGTCGAGGTTGGCCAGATTGCCGGCATTACCGATGGCGAGTTTGTATCTTCCGAGCATAGCGTAGCAACAGCTCGGATATTGCAGGCAGCCGGCGCCGATGCCATTCAGGTGAGGTCTCAGTGGCTGGGATATCACGCCGCCGGGTTTCTCCCCGAAGGGCTTTTCTATCCGGAACCCCCTATCCCCTTCAAGTCCTTCCCCAGGAACTATGATTACAGCCATAGGGGAGCGGGAGCCCATGTACCCCTGGGTGCCGCCATGAAAGAGGTGGTATCTATTCCGCTTATTGCGGTGGGCAGGCTTGACCCTGAACTCGGTGAGAAGGTGCTGCGGGAAGGTAAGGCCGACTTTATTGCTTTGAACAGGCGTCTATTTGCCGACCCGGAGCTCCCCAACAAGATTGCCTCAGGAAGATTGGACGATATCGCCCCCTGTACCGCCTGCCACACCTGCCTGGAGCCGGTTGAGGTCAAACGGTGCCGGATAAACGCGGCCCTGGGGACAGATGAGCCATATGTTATCAAACCAGCGGAGAAGAAAAAAAGGGTGCTGGTGGTGGGTGGCGGACCGGCCGGTATGGAGGCGGCCAGGGTGGCGGCGCTGCGGGGACATGAAGTAATACTCTACGAGAGAACGCATAAATTAGGTGGATTACTACCAATGGCGGCACTGGTAAAGGGACTGGAGATTGAAGACCTGCCCGCCCTGGTTCGTTATCTAAAAAGGCAGATTACCAAGCTGGGCGTATATATCAGGCTTGGGAAAGAGGTTAATCTCTTCTTAATCGAGGAACTCAAGCCGGATGTGGTTATCCTGGCCACGGGAGGTATACCGGCGGTTCCGGAGATACCCGGGATTAATGGACGCCGTGTGGTCAGCAGTTCCGAACTGCATCGCCGGCTGAGGTTTTATTTGAGGTTTCTGGGGCCGAGAACACTGAGGTGGCTGACGAAGTTCTGGATGCCCCTGGGGAAAAGGGTAGTTATCATCGGCGGCGGCAGGCACGGCTGCGAGCTGGCCGAGTTCCTGGTCAAGCGAGGTAGAAAGGTCACCATCGCGGACACGGCTGAGGCTCTGGGAGAAGGCATGTTCCACCACTTGAAGTGCGCTCTTCTGGCGTGGTTCCAGAAGAAAGGTGTGGCCATGATGACCGGGGTCAAATATGTGGAGATAACCGATAAAGGGCTGACCATTATTACCAGGGAAGGGGACAGACAGACCATTGAAGCTGACAGTATAGTACCGGCCCTGTCATTAATGCCGGATACCGGGTTGCTGGAAAGCCTCGAGGGAAAAGTCCCCGAAGTTTATGCCATCGGCGACTGCCGGGAGCCCCTCCTGATAGCAGACGCCATTGCTGACGGGTCACGCATGGCTCGTGCCATCTGAGCCGAAATTAAGTCGGGGAAACATACTTGCCCTTACCCGACAGTCTCTGGTTTAATAAATATAAATTATTCATTGAGGAGGAAAATATGAAACAGGAACAGGGTGCCCAAACAACATACAGGGTCAAACCAAAGGAAACTATAATGGTTCCGATGCGTGATGGCGTCCGTCTGGCGGTGGATGTCTACCTTCCCGACGCTGAGGGAAAATTTCCGGCCCTGCTGGCGATGTCCGGCTACGGCAAGGACCTTCAGGCGCTCCCCCTGATGCCCCAGCCGCACATCGGACCGGACGGGCAGCCCCTCTCTCTGGTATGGGACGGCACCATAGAAGCCGGCAACACCAAGACTATAGTGGGGAGAGGCTATGTCCACATTATCGCCGACATCCGCGGCTGTGGCGACTCGGAGGGAGAGCATGTCGGTATGTTCGACCAGAATGAGGCCAGAGATGGCTACGACCTCATCGAGTGGATTGCCCGGCAGCCGTGGTGCGACGGCAACGTGGGACTGGTCGGCATATCCTACTACGCATGTATACAGATTATCATAGCTGCCGAACAGCCCCCGCACCTCAAGGCTATCTTCCCTTGGGAGGTATTCTATGACCTTTACCGTCAGGTGGCTACCGATGAAGGTGTTATCAATCCCATGATATATCGCCTGTTCAGCGGGCGCGGCATGGATGCCGGGCCGACCCACGGCGCTGGCTACGCTCCCAAGAACGTTGTCTCCGCCACCATAAAGAATACGCCACCGAAAGAGCTGGAGAAGCTGTGGCAGGAGCGGCTAAAAGACCCCGACCTGATGAAATACAGCATCTACTGGAGCTGCCTCAGATACCCGACGAAGAGCCCCCTCTTTGCCGACTTCCTGTTCAATCCCAACGATGGGCCCTTCTACTGGGAGAGAACACAGTACACCAAAATTGATAAAATCAAGGTTCCCGTTCACGTCGGCGGGCCCTTTGTTGACCTCTGGGCTAAAGGTGGCTGGTATATCTATAACCGGCTGAACGTGCCCAAGAAGATGATTATGGGGCCGGGTGATGAGCGTCCCTGGTACCAGACTCATGACGTGGTTCTAAGGTGGTTCGACTACTGGCTCAAAGGAATCGACAACGGCATCATGGATGAACCGCCCATAAAAATTTTCACCTCGGGAATCAACCAGTGGCGCACTGAAAACGAGTTCCCGCTGGCCAGGACCAGATGGACGAAGTACTACCTTCGCTGCCGGGAGCGCCTCATGGAGGAAGCGCCCGTCTTCGATGAAGGACCTGACTGTTTCGTTCAGCAACCCCTCGACGAGACCTCCGAGATAAACTCCATCAAATACGCCACCGGGGCTTTCACCGAGGACTTCGAACTCACCGGCCCGATGGCTCTCACCCTGTACGCTTCGATTGACCAGAAAGACACGAACTGGCAGATAAAAATACTTGATGTGGATGAATACGGCGCAAAAAGGTCCATGCTGGCAGAAGACTGGCTCAAGGCATCACATCGAGCCGTCGACGAAAGCAAGTCCGAGCCCTGGTGGCCCTGGCACCCGCACACCGAAAATGTACCGGTTCCTCCGGGGGAGATATGTGAGTACAGAATCGGCATAGCACCGAAGTCACACGTGTTCAGAGCCGGTCACCACATTGAGTTACAGATTGCCAGCATGGATAACGTACCGGGCGGGCTGCACATCTGTAGCAGCCAGACGACCCTGCACAAGGTCTACCATAACCCGGACTATCCTTCCTACCTGCTTCTGCCGGTCATTCCGCAGGACTGACGGATGGAGAAGGTTTCTGGTAATAGAGGGATATTATTACATTTTTCATGGAGACGGCTCATCCGCATGTTATGCCTGATGGCCCCATGTAAGGGCTAGAATAACATAACAAATTATTAATGGTGGAGGCAATACTTGAGATGATAACCGACAGAATAAAGTACCCAGATGTTAAATATTACTATCCCGATATCTTTCTTTCCGAAGAAGACCGTATGCTCCAATCAACATTCCGTGATTTTGTGGACAAGGAAATTATGCCCGTTCGCGATAAAATCGACGACGATAAAGAGCACGTATTGATTAACAAAATTCGTCAAAGTATTTGGGACCTCGGTTTCCATAAGCTATTCTTCCCAAAAGAATACGGCGGAGAGGCAGCTTCAATGCTTACTATGGCGCTTGTTATTGAGCAGCTCTCGCGCGGAGACCTGGGTATACAGACCAGCGTTGCCTGTACCGGTTGGGCATTCGGTCCAGCAATTGTAGCGTATATGATGGGGGACCCTCATGGCAAAGCCATCCTTGATAGATTTCTACCGGAGTTCATGGGGAAAGAGATGCGAACTGCCTGCTTCAATATGACCGAGCCGGGCGGTCCGGAGGGCGGGGGCGGCTGTGATATTGAGGACCTGAAATTTCTGGGGAAAAAAATATCGGTCAGAGCTAAGCTTGAGGGTGATGAATGGGTAATAAATGGTAATAAGCTATGGGCGAGTAATAGCGGGATAGCCGACCTGTACTGCGTTGTCTGTACCGTGGACCCCAAGCTGGGCCCCGATGGGATGGTCTTCGCTTATGTCCCGGTACCAAGAGAGGGATTTTCACAGGGTCCGTTTGAGGTTAAGGCTGGCTTGCAGGCGGACAGGAACTGCGCCACCTACTTTGATGATGTCAGGATACCCAAGGAGTGGGCTGTAGGTCCCGGGGGTCTAGCACCGGAAATCTTCAAGATGCAAGTATCTGGAGGCCCCGTGCATGGGGCCATGGCTGCCGGGGTCGTCCAGGGGGCTTTTGAAGAGGTTCTTAGATTCACCGGGCAGAGGGTGTCTGGAGGGAAGCTGATTAACCAGCATTCTATTGTGGCTGGCATCTTAGCCGACATTATTACCGGAATTGAAACGGCCAGGGTCCACTACCTAACCTTTGGTTATATGATGGAGCATCCAGAAATCTATGGCCCGCCTACTTCAGATATCATGATTTCTAGAGGGCAGATGGTAAAGGTGTATGGCGCTGAGATGGCCAACAGGTGCCTGCCGCTCTGCATGCAGCTGATGGGCTCCTATGGTTACGTGCGTGAGAACCACGTGGAGAAGTACTGGCGTGACGCCGGCGAACTTCTGGTATGGCTCAGCGGTATGCAGGTGCCCCGTTTTGCCATCTGTAAAGGATACTACGACCTGGATTTGTAATGCAGTTACGCGCTACATCGGAGTAGAATAGGGAAAAAATCTTTAAAGGTGGAGGCAGCAACCAAGTTGATAACCGATAGAATGAAGTACCCGGATGCTAAGTACTACTATCCCGACGTATTCCTCTCAGAAGAAGATAAAATGCTCCAAACGACGTTCCGTGATTTTGTCAATAAGGAAATTATGCCTGTTCGTAATCAAATCGACGATGATAAAGAACACATACTGGTGAACAAAATCCGCCAGGGTGTCTGGGACATCGGACTGCAAAAGCTCTTCTTCCCGAAGGAATACGGCGGTGAGGGTAATCCTTCCACGCTGAGCCTCCTGATTGCTCTTGAGCAGCTCTCGCGCGGAGATGTAGGCATAGGCATCAGTACCGTGTGTACACTTTGGGCGTGGACCCCGGCAATCATGGGCTATATTATGGGGGATGCTCATGCCAGAGCCATCCTTGATAGATTTGCACCGGAGTTTACCGGGAAAGAGCTGCGAACCGCCTGCTTCGATATGACGGAACCGGGTGGCTCGGAGGGTGGCGGCGGCTGTGATATTGAGAATATAAAATATCTGGGGCAAAAAGTAGCCGTGAAAGCCAGACTTGAGGGTGACGAGTGGGTAATAAACGGAAATAAGATGTGGGCCACTAATGCCGGGATAGCGGACCTGTACTGCGTTGTTTGCACCGTGGACCCGAAGCTGGGAGGAGAGGGGATAGTCCTGGCTTATGTCCCGGCACCACGAGAGGGATTTTCACACGGTCCCTTCGAGGTTAAGGCTGGCATGCAAGCCGACAGAAATTGCGCTACCTACTTTGATGATGTCAGGATACCCAGGGAGTGGGCTATAGGTCCCGGGGGCATAGCCGCCGAAATTTTCAAGGGACAGGTAGCGGGAGGTGCTCCTGATGGTGCCATGGCTGCCGGAATGGTTCAGGGCGCTTTTGAAGAGGTACTCAAGTTCACCGGGCAAAGGGTGTCTGGAGGCAAGCTGATTAACCAGCACTCTATAGTGGCGGGCATGTTAGCCGATATGGCTACCGGGATTCAAACGGCCAGACTCCATTATCTAACCATGGGTTACATGATGGACCATCCGGAGATTTATGGCCCGGCCACTTCAGACATTATGATTTCCAGAAGCAAGATGGTAAAAGTATATAGCGCTGAGATGGCCAATAGATGCCTCTCGCTTTGTATGCAACTGATGGGTTCCTATGGCTACGTACGCGAAAACCATGTTGAGAAGTACTGGCGTGACGCCGGAGAACTACTGTTATGGCTTGGCGGTGTGCAAATGACCCGTTTTGCCATCTGTAAAGGATACTACGACCTGGATTTGTAATGCCCGGCGTAAAATATGCTCACGTAACACGGTGAAGCTAACACCGTCGGAACAGGCTAACTTTTTACTTTACGAATCGCGGCGCCCCCGGCACAGCATCACGCAGCGGTGAGCTTACCGGCATGATTTCGGGGGCATCGGGAATGACCGGCAAGAGCAGGTGAGCCGGGTATCTGGCATCATGGTAGATAAAAACCTCATTTTTCAACGGCGCTAAAGGCGTTTCCACATACCGTGAAGAGCTATCCCAGGTAGAATAAAGCGCGTCATCGCTGGCGATTTTTAGCCAGAGCCGGCACCCTTTTTTGAAGGTCTTAAATATCGGCTGAAGCTCAATCTGGAACTCGTATACTGTATCTGGCTTCAGTGCAGCGGGCTTCTGGAAGGAATGCCACGGCATCCCTGGTTTCGACATGCTCTCATCAAGCTCTCGGAATTTGGCCTTG
>CAYWRT010000032.1:0-15714 GCA_964460815.1 uncultured Dehalococcoidaceae bacterium | reverse complement strand
AATGCCAATATTTCGGATATCCTCTATAGGGAAACTCCTGGGCACTCTTTTTTCTCCCGCTGTTACTGGACTTTTTACGGCAACTCTGTTATTAATCGGAAAACCCCTTACCATCTATAGTGGGCAAAGGCCCGGTTGGCCTCAGCCATTCTATGCGTATCCTCACGTTTTTTAATGGTGGCTCCCTGCCCCTGGAAGGCATCAGCAAGTTCATCAGCCAGCCTCTCCATCATAGCCTTGCCTTTTCTGGCCCTGGCTGATTTTATCAGCCAGCTCAGAGCCAGGAAGAGACCACGGTCAGGTTGAACCTCTACCGGCACCTGATAGGTAGCGCCGCCAACACGCCGCGGCTTTACCTGAAGCAGCGGCGTGGCATTTCTTACCGCCTGTTCCAGTGCTGCCACCGGGTCTGTTGACACCTTTTTCTCCAGTATACCGAGAGCGCCATAGACAATCTTCTCGGCTGTTCGCTTCTTACCACGCATCATCACCTTGGCAATCAGCCTGGCTACCGTCGCGCTGCGAAACTTGGCATCAGGAATTACTTCTCTCTTTTCCGCTCGAGCTCGTCTCGGCATTTTCTCCCCTTAGTCTAAGCAATCTCGGCTTTTTTGCTGGCCTTTTTGCTCCCATACTTACTGCGCCCTTGGCGGCGATTAGCGACACCGCTGGTATCCAGTGCCCCCCGGATAATATGATAGCGGACACCGGGCAAGTCTTTGACACGGCCGCCACGAATCAGCACTACCGAGTGCTCCTGCAACTCATGCCCCTCACCAGGAATATAAGCGGTTACCTCCATCCCGTTGGTCAGCCGCACCCTGGCTATCTTGCGCAGCGCCGAATTGGGCTTCTTAGGGGTCGTCGTCTTAACCTGCAAACAGACCCCTCGCTTCTGTGGAGAGCCCTTCCCATGCTGTACCTTGTTTTTCAGGGCATTAAAGGTATAACCCAGCGCTGGCGTCTTATCCTTTTTAATAGCCTTCCGGCGCCCCTTGCGGACAAGCTGATTTATAGTCGGCATTGTCTCCTTCCTATTCCCACAATTACAAAGGATGAGCCTTAGCTCATCCATTCCGAAGCCTAGTGACAGATTGAGGTCTTTAATCCAATCTATCAACTATTACTGAATTCTGAGCACCAAATATTAAATGTATCACAAATAAATACTGCATGTCAACAATTTTGCCAGGGAAACTGGGGATTAACTAGCCCGCCCCCAGACAAAAGACATTTTGTGGCTGGCTTATTGCATCCTTAAATAAGTAAAGGTAAAATGATACCAATGAAGAAAGTAAAGGTAGAACTCGGCAGCAACAGCTACGAGATACGTATCGGCGCTGATTTGCTAGCCCGGACAGGACTCTGGCTGAGAGAAAGAGGTTTTTCGGGTAAGGCTGCCATCATCACCGACACCACCGTGAAGGGCCTTTATGTTGACGCTCTAAATCAGGGTCTGACCATCGGCGGCTTCAAGGCAGCCATTCTGGAGATACCTGCCGGCGAAGAACAGAAGTCCCTGGAAACCGCCGGCAGACTCTACCATGAATTGACCGGCTCTTACGCGGAGAGAACCACACCCATCCTGGCTCTGGGCGGCGGGGTGATTGGCGACCTGGCTGGATTCGTGGCCGCCACCTATATGCGGGGGGTACCGCTGATACATATTCCGACAACCCTGCTGGCACAGGTTGACAGCAGCATCGGCGGCAAGACGGCGGTGGACCACGGACAACTGAAGAACGTCATCGGGGTATTCTATCAGCCCAGGCTGGTCGTTGCCGATATTAATACCCTGAAGACCCTCCCCGAAGCCGAACTGGCCAACGGGCTGGCCGAGGTCATAAAAAGCGCCGCCATCAGGAATAAAAAATTTTTCGACTTCCTTGATATTAACATAGAAAAAGCCAGGGCATTTGATACGGAAATACTGGAGATGATAGTGCTGGAGACTGCCAGGATTAAAGCCGAAGTAATAGCCAGGGACGAGAAAGAATCCGGCTTAAGAAGTATCCTGAACTACGGGCACACCGTAGGACATGCCATCGAAGCGGTCTCCAACTTCCAGCTAAAACACGGGCAGTGCGTTGCTATCGGCATGATAGCCGCCGCCAGGATATCCAATCTGATGGGGAAACTCGATGAAAGTGATGCCACCAGGCTGACAGACGTTATCAGGAAAGCCGGCCTGCCCACAGAGATGCCCGACCTCAAGATGGAAGACATCATCCAGGCAATGAAGCATGACAAAAAGGTCGAGCAGGATAAAATCAGGTTCGTCCTGCTTAAATCAATCGGGGATGCCTTTATCACCGACGAAGTGAGTCCTTCCCTGGTGGAGGAGGCCCTCGTTGGCCAGGAATAAACCCAGAATCTGTGCCGCTATCGTCAATGATGACCTGGAAGCAGTCAAGGGGGTCGAACCGCTGGTTGACCTGCTTGAGGTGCGCCTGGACCTCATCGGCAGCCGCTGGCAGGAGCTGGTCAGGCACCTGGAGAAACCGTGGATAGCCTGCAACCGGAGGGCTCAGGAGGGCGGCAGCTGGCAGGGGAGTGAATCAAAAAGAATAGACGAGCTTCTCAGCGCCACCAGGCTGGGAGCCGGCACCGTTGATATAGAGCTCAGCACACCGGGCGTGGCCGAGGTAGTGAAGAAGCTTAAAGGGAAGGTAGATTGCCTGCTGTCGTACCATGACCTGAAAGAAACACCCCCGCTCGACAAAATGAGGGCGATAGTTCGCCACCAGTTGTCTGCCGGTGCCGATATCTGCAAGCTGATTACCACCGCCCGGAGTTTTGCGGACAACACAGCCACCTTGCAGCTCAGCGCCGACTTCCCGGAGAGCCGGATAGTTGCTTTTGCTATGGGAGATTTAGGTTACATTTCCAGAATACTCTGCCCGCTGGTCGGCGGTGATTTTACATACGCATCAATCGAGGAGGGCCTGGAATCCGCCGCCGGCCAAATAACGGTGAGGGACTTAAGGAACATTTACGGGATGCTGAAAGATGTCGGATAACCTGGTATCGGGGAAAACGAAAATCTGCGGTCTTATTGGCGACCCCATCGAGCATACCATGTCGCCGGTGATGCACAATGCCGCCTTTAAAAAACTGGGCCTGGATTATCTGTATGTTCCTTTTCGAGTCAGTAAGGAAGAATTAAGCAAAGCCGTTAAAGGCATTAGGGCGCTGAATATAAGGGGTCTTAATGTCACCCTGCCACACAAGGTGGCGATTATACCCATGCTGGACGGACTGGACCCCCTGGCTGAGAAGATTGGCGCCGTCAACACTGTGATGAATAATGACGGCGACCTGAGGGGTTACAATACCGATGCCAGCGGTTTTTTACAGGCGCTACTGGAGCGAGGTGTCGAGCCGGGGGGGAAAAACGCCATCATTCTGGGCGCTGGCGGCGCCTCCAGAGCCATTGCTTACATCCTGGCCGAGAGGGACGCTCACCTGACCATCCTTAACCGGCAATTAGAGCTGGACTGGGCCGAGGAGCTTGCCCGGCGGATTTCCCACGACTTTAAGAAGGAAGTCAGAGCGCTGGAACTCAATTTCGAGAACCTGACAACGGCACTGGCCGGGGCTGACATGCTTATTAACGCCACCAGCGTGGGTATGAGTCCCGGCAGCCAGGAGACGCCGGTCCCCGCCCGGCTGCTCAAATCCAAGCTTATCGTTTTCGATATAGTGTATAATCCTGTTAGAACCAGGTTGCTGAAAGAAGCCGAGGCCGCCGGTGCCCGAACTATAGGCGGGATTGATATGCTCGCCTGGCAGGGGGCCCTGTCTTTTGAGAAATGGACCGGGCAGCCGGCCCCGCTCGACCTGATGCGCCAGGAAGCCATTAAGGCACTGGAGAGCCATGAAGACTAGCATCGCCCTGATAGGCTTTATGGGGTCGGGGAAAACGGCGGTGGGCAGAGCCCTGGCCGCCAAGCTGGGTAGGGAATTTATTGAGCTGGACTCTTTAATTGAGCAGAAGGCGGGGAAGAGCATACAGGCTATATTCCAGCAGGACGGTGAGATTGGTTTCCGGGAGCTTGAGATTGAGGCCACCAGAGAAGTCGCCAGCAAAAAAAATGCCGTTATTGCTTGCGGTGGCGGCATAGTTCTCAATAAAATAAATATAGACAGACTGAGAAAGGAAAGCATTATAGTTTACCTGGCGGCGTCACCGGGTATAATATTAAAGCGCACATCATATGATAAAAACGGCCGGCCTTTGCTCAATGTCCCCGACCGGGCCTCGCAAATCAAAGAGCTGCTGAGGTTCCGGCAGCCATTTTACGAGCGAGCCGCCGATGTTAAAATAAACACTACCAGGCTGAATATTAACTCGGTTGCCGGGCGAATAATGGAAACACTAAGAGAGGATGAAAATTACCGTTAAAAAGAGCCGGGTAAAGGGAAAGGTGAGAGTCCCCCCCTCGAAAAGTCAGACAATCCGGGGCCTGATGTGCGCCGCCCTGACCAGGGGCGAAAGCCAGGTAATAGACCCCCTTATCTGTGAAGACACTGACGCCGCCGCAGAAGTGCTGAGCCAGGTCGGGATTCCAATTCAGCGCGAGAAGGACCTGTGGCGGGTCAGGGGAGGGAGCTTCCGGACACCGGACACAGACCTTTACTGCGGCGAGTCGGCGACGACTCTGAGATTCATGACGGCTATTTGCTCACTGGTCCCGGGTAAATGCCGGCTGGTCGGCGGTCCCTCTCTCTCCAGAAGGCCAGTAAGGTCACTGGTAGAGGCACTAAATAAGCTGGGCGTAGCCTGCTCCATTGAGGGTGAGACGCCGCCGGTAACCATCGAGGGGGGCACCCTGAAAGGGGGCATGACGGAACTGCCGGGAAACATCAGCTCTCAGTTTATATCGGCTTTACTTTTGATAGCCCCCTTTGCCGAGGAGGCAGTGAGCATCCGGCTGACCACAGAGCTAACATCAAAGCCCTACGTTTTGATGACGCTGCAGTGCCTGGAAAAGTTCGGGATAAATGTCCGCACCGAGTCCGACAAATTTGTGGTTCCCAGACAGACGTACCAGCCGGCCAGATTCCACGTGGAAGGGGACTGGTCATCAGCTTCATACTTCCTGGCTCTGGGGGCTGTTTCCGAAGGGGTAGAGGTTGAAAATCTAAGTACCTCAAGCCCTCAGGGCGATAAAGTGATACTGGACTTCCTGAGAAGCATGGGGGCTCAGGTGAAAATAGCCGGGAATTCCGTTAATGTAAGTCAGGCCAGGCTGCGGGCAATACGGGCTGACCTCGCCGACTGTATTGACCTTCTGCCCACCATGGCGGTCCTGGCCGCTTTAGCCGAGGGCACAAGCGAGTTCACCGGCATAGAGAGGGCGCGGATAAAGGAGTCAAACCGGGTGGCTGCCGTAAGAGAAGGACTGGAAAGGATGGGCGTAACCGTAACCGAGGCTAGAGACCAGCTCACGGTTGCCGGTTTAACGGCACCAAGGCCAGCCACGGGCGAGGTTACTATCATTGATTCCCGGGATGACCACCGGATTGCCATGGCCTTCGGCGTACTGGGCATCGCCGTTGGCGGCATCGCCATAGATAAAGCCGAATGCGTCACCAAGACGTTTCCGAATTTCTGGGACACACTGAAGAGCCTCGGGGGTGAGGTGGAGACATATGCAGAATAGCCTGGGTAGACTCTTTACCATAACCAGCTTTGGCGAAAGCCACGGCAAATGCGTGGGCACCATCGTCGATGGCTGCCCCGCCGGTCTACCCATCACCGAGGCTGATATCCAGAAGGAGGTAGACAGAAGAAAAGCCGGGGAGGGTGTGGCCGCCACCAACAGACTGGAAAAGGACAAGGTCGAGATTCTCTCGGGGGTCAGCGACGGCTTTACCACCGGCGCTCCCATCTGCCTGCTGATATGGAACCGGGATATTGACGACAGCGACTACGAAAGAATCAGGTTCCATCCCAGGCCGGGACATGCCGACTATACCGCCTATATGAAATACGGGGGTTTTAACGAGTGGCGGGGTGGGGGCCGGTTTTCCGGCAGAATTACCGCCACCTTTGTCATGGCGGGAGCCATCGCCAAAAAATTGTTGAACCTGATTGGCACCGAAATTACAGCTCATACCGTGGCCATCGGCAGCATAGAGGCCAAGACGGCGGGGTTCGATGAAATAAAGAAGAGGGCTGAGCCGGACTCGCTCCGCTGTGCTGACCCCGAAGCCTCCCGCAAAATGGCCGAACTCATCGCCCGGGCCAAAGACGAGGGGGACAGCCTGGGCGGGGTTGTTGAAGGCATCGCCCGGAATGTACCGGTCGGTCTGGGGGAGCCGGTCTTTGATAATCTGGATGGAGACCTGGCCAAAGCCCTGCTGGCTATCCCGGCGGTTAAGGGGGTTGAATTCGGCGCCGGTTTTTCGGCAGCCCGGATGAAGGGTTCGGAGAATAATGACCCGTTCATCATCAAAGACGGTAAGATAGCTACCGCCACCAACAACGCCGGCGGCATACTCGGGGGCATCAGTAACGGGATGCCATTGGTAGTCAGGGTCGCCATCAAGCCAACTTCCTCTATCGTCAAAGAACAGGAGACGGTAGATATACAAAATATGGAAGGCTCCAGCATAAGCGTCAGGGGAAGGCACGATGTTTGTATCGTGCCGAGGGCAGTAGCGGTGGTGGAAGCCATGATGGCGGTGACCCTGGCCGACTTTGCCCTGAGAGCCGGACTAATTAGGAGGGTAATTAAATGAGCTTAGATGACCTAAGGGAAAAAGTGGACGAAATAGATGCCAAAATAGTTGAGCTTATCGGTGAGAGAATAAAAATAGCCGAGGAAATCGGGAAGGGCAAAAAACAGCAGCAAAAACTCGTCGAAGACCAGGAAAGGGAGCTCAGGGTCCTGAAAAATGTCAGGAGTATTGCCCGCGACAAGAACATAAGGCAGACTGACATCGAAAATATCTACCGGCAGATAATGGATACCTGTAAGAACATACAGGGGGTAGCCGTCGCTTTCCAGGGTAAAATCGGTGCCTACAGCGAGGAGGCTGCCATCCGCTTCTTCGGGTCATCAACCCAGACCCAGCCTTATGAAAGCCTTGAAGAGGTTTTTAAGGTTGTCGAGAGCGGAGAGACGCCTTTCGGGGTTGTCCCCATTGAAAACTCACTGGAGGGGAGCATCAGCCGTGTCTACGACCTCCTGCTGGATTCACCCCTCATGGTATGCGGTGAAATAGAGATTCGCATCAGCCACTGCCTGATAGCCGGTGCCAATGTCGGCCTGGACGCCATAAGAAGGGTCTATTCCCACCCGCAGGCCCTCGCCCAGTGCCGCAGCTTTTTAAGTCGCCTTAACTGTGAGCTGATACCTGCCTCCGATACCGCCGGCAGTGTCGCCATGATAAAAGACCTGGGTCTTACCGATAGCGCCGCCATCGCCAGCGCCAGAGCTGCCGAATTCTACGGCATGAAGATAATCGCCCGGGAAATAGAGGATAACAAGCATAATTACACCAGGTTTTTCATCCTGTCGCGAGAAGACTCCCCGCCTTCCGGTGATGATAAAACCTCTATAGTCTGTTCCGTCAAACATGAACCGGGGACGCTCTATAAATCCCTCAAAGCATTTGCCTCGAGAAATATCAATTTGACCAAGGTGGAATCGAGGCCAACGAGACAGAGACCCTGGGAGTATAACTTCTACCTGGAATTCGCCGGCCACCGTCAGGACAAAGAGGCTCTCGAAGCTCTGAAGGAGCTGGAGGAGACTTCAATCTTCGTCAAGATACTCGGGTCATACCCGAGGGCGAAGTAAAAGCATGAAAATAGCCATCATCGGCGGCTCGGGGAAAATGGGGCGGTGGTTGGCTGACTTTTTCTTAAAAGACGGCAAAGAGGTAGTCATAACCGGCAGGAATAAAGAGAAGCTGCAAGAAGCCAGTCAACAGCTCGGCGTCGCGGGCAGCACTGATAATGCCAAAGCAGTCAGGGGAGCCGACTACGTCCTGCTATCCGTACCCATAGAGAGCTTTGAAGAAGCCGTTAAGCAGGTAAGCCCCCATATACAGACCGGGCAGGCGGTTATAGATATTACCTCCACCAAGGTATTGCCGGTGGAAATAATGCACCGGCACATAAAAAACGGTTCGGTGCTTGGTGCCCATCCCCTGTTCGGCCCCGGTGCCAGGAGCCCGGCCAACCAGAATTTCGTGCTGACTCCCACCAGCGACGAGGAGGGAGCGCTGGCTCAAAAAATTAAAAATTATCTGGAAGCCAGAGGTGCCAGAGTAACCCTGATGACCCCGCAGGAACACGATGAGACAATGAGCCTTGTCCTCGGTTTATCCCATTTTATTGCCATAGTTGCCGCCGATACACTGCTCGGCTCGGGCAAGATGAAGCCGATAGAACTAGCCGGCAGCACTACCTACAAAGTACTGCTTATCCTGCTGGAAAGCGTGCTCTCCGAGGACCCTGAGCTTTATGCCAGTCTGCAATTGAATTTACCCAAAGTAACGGAGTTTGAGAGACTATTCCAGAAAAGCGCCAGAGAGTGGGCGGACCTGGTTGAGAGCCAAGACAGGCAGGAATTTGTCCGGCGCATGAAAGCCCTGAAAGACAGTCTTCAAAAGGTTGCTCCCGGGTTTGAGAAAGCCTATGAGAATATGTACCGGATAGTGGAGGGGCTGTAGCTTCTATTTACATCTGCTTGGTTACCCGCCTCACCCCCCTCCCTCCGGCTGTTATCTTTTCCCACCCAGGCCACCCTCGCGGCATCAGCGGCTTATCCCGCAGATGTTCCCCTACCCCCCACAGGGTGTTCTAACCCTTATCTTTTCCCACCCGCCCCCCTCGCGGCATCCACGGCTATTTTGTTAATATCTATACCCCACCGCCCCAAGAGGCAGGGAGTATCTAGTAGAGAAAAGTAACGGCCACTCTTCTCTTCCCTCCTCTTAAGGGGGGATAAAGGGGGGAATTTTTACGGGCTAAGCCACGGGCGATGCGAGGGCGGTAGGGTGGGATTAGATTAGAAACGAGGGGGGGACAAAAGGGGGTAAGGCTAAAAACTGATAAAAAAAGGGGTGTGAACTCAGAGTTGATGCCGAACCAACCGGGACCTAAGAGAACAAGGCTGTTTTTACTTCACTTCGTAAGAGCCAAAGATAAAGCCAAGGTCACCCTGCAGGGCGGATACCTTCTCCTTGGGGAAAAGCGCCTCATCAACATCCAGCATTAACTTCGTCTCACCCCTGGCCGAGCCGACTATGTGCACCCTGAGGCACTCTTTGGTTGCCCGGTTCGACTCTACCTGAAAAGTCAGCGTGCCGCGCGAAACAAAATCTGCCGACTGGTCGGGCAGGGTATATGTTTCCAGCTTGGACTCACCCAGACTCACTCCCTGCTTCAGGATAAAGTCCCTTATCTCGGCGTAGAGCAACTCAGGGTTTACCTCGCTGTATGTTTTCCTGATTTGTATCACGGACTCCCCTTTCCCCTAATATCATAATAAGGCTTTACGGCGTTTTGTCAAGTAAGAAAGCGAAAAAGAAATGGTTTCTGATATGGACATAGAGAAGCTACATCTCTTTATTCAGGTTGGCCAGGAAATCGGCATTATTCTTGGTCTTGCGCAGGCGCTCCATAATCTTCTCGGTAGCCTCAACGAAGTTATTAGAGTCAGAGGCAATCATCGCCACCATGCGCCGCAGCAGCCATACCTGCTTCAGGGTCTCCTCGTTCAGCAATAGCTCCTCGCGCCTGGTGCCGCTTCGCTGAATATCCATAGCCGGGAAGATACGCCTCTCCGAGAGCCTCCGGTCCAGATGAAGCTCCATATTGCCGGTCCCCTTGAACTCCTCATAGATAAGGTCATCCATACGACTGCCGGTATCAATAAGGCAGGTGGCAATAATGGTCAGACTGCCACCCTCGGCAGTATTACGGGCCGCCCCAAAGAAACGCTTGGCCGGGTGAAGAGCCGCCGGGTCAATACCACCCGATAGGGTGCGCCCGCTTGAGGGCATGGCCAGGTTGTAGGCACGGGTCAGACGGGTAACACCATCAAGCAGAATGACCACGTCCCTGCCGCTTTCCACCAGGCGCTTGGCTCTTTCCAGCCCCAGCTCGGCAACACGGGTCTGGTTCTCCACCATCTCGTCAAAAGTGGCGGCTATTACCTCCCCCTTAACCGAGCGCTTCATATCAGTAACCTCTTCCGGACGCTCGCCAATAAGACACACCATCAGGTGAATATCCTCATAGTTGGCGGTAATGGCACTGGCTATGGACTTGAGCAGGAGTGTCTTACCGGCCTTGGGTGGCGATACCACCAGGCCTCGCTGCCCGCGCCCGATGGGGGCGATGAGATTGAGCAGGCGGCTGGACAGGTCATCCGGTGAATACTCAAGGTTGATTGTCCTGTCGGGGAAGGTAGGAGTGAAGGAGCCAAAAGGCTGCCGGCTTTTGGTAAGCTCAGGGTCAAGGTTGTTAATGGCTACCACCTGGAGCAGGCTATAGTATTTCTCATTACTTTTGGGCAGCCGGCCCTCTCCGGTAACCATATCACCGTTACGCAGACCGAAGCGGCGAATCTGGGAAGGCGAGATATATACATCTGTAGAGCTGGGCAGCAGGGTGTCCTGTCGGAGGAAGCCATAGCCATCACTCATAATATCCAGAATGCCGCTACAGAAGATGTTGCCCTGTTGCTCGGTGTGTGTCTCGAGCAAGCGCATGATGATGTCCTGCTTCTTGAGACCGGCCGGGCTGGAAACGCCCATTTCTTTAGCCAGTTCAACCAGTTCCTCTTTGGTTTTGCCTTCAAGTTCTACAATATTCATGATTGCACCTCTCTGACCCTATCTCCCTGCCAGGAATGGGGTATTTTTGCTAGATGTATTTTCTTTTTAAATAAAAATTTGTTCTAAGCTAATTATATCTCAATTCCATTATTGAGACACACGCTGCCAGTCAGCCAGAAAACGCCTAACGCCAACATCGGTAAGCGGGTGCTGTATCATCTGCATCAGCACGTTATAGGGGACAGTGGCGATGTGAGCCCCTATCCGGGCAGCCTCGGTACAATGCAGAGGATGACGAATGCTGGCGGCAATCACCTGGGTATCCAGCTCGGGGTAGTTATCCAGTACGGTCAGAACATCCTCCACCACCTGCATACCGTCATGACCGGCATCATCCAGTCGGCCGACAAAGATACTGACATAGGTGGCACCAGCCAGGGCTCCAAGAAGTGCCTGATTCACCGAGAAACACAGGGTCATATTTACTTTAATATTCTCCTCGCTCAGGATTTTTATTGCCTGAAGCCCCTCAGCCGTGGCCGGTACCTTAATATTCACATTGGGTGCCCAGGACGCTTTAAGTCGAGCTTCCTCTAACATAGAGCCGGCGTCCTCGGCCAGCACCTCAACAGAAACCGGTCCGCTGATTATGGAGCAAATAGTCTTGGTCACTTTTTCGTAGTCCGATGTTGCCTCCTTGGATAAAAGGGTCGGGTTGGTGGTAACCCCGCTGACAATACCCAGTTTGGCAGCCTGCCGTATCTGGTCAATATTGGCTGTATCCAGAAAGATACGCATCCGTTTCTCCTCCTCAACTAAGATGATAGGGGTAACGGGGGTTGAGCCCCTTCACGCAGTACGCCTTTAGCGACACCGAGAAAATCGCGGAACAGGGGATGGGGCCGGGCGGGGCGAGAGCCGAATTCAGGGTGAAACTGACAGCTCACCATCCAGGGGTGGTTGGCCAGCTCGCAGACCTCAACCAGTCTGTCATCAGGCGCCAGCCCGCTGTAGACCATACCCGCCTTACGCAGCGGCTCTCGATATTCATTATTAAACTCAAATCGGTGCCGGTGGCGCTCATATACCAGAGGCTGACCATAGGCAGCGGCGGCCAGACTATCCGGAACAAGTTTACAGGGGTAATTACCCAGGCGCATGGTGGCCCCCTTGCTTTTTACCTTTTTCTGCTCGGGCAGAAGGTCAATGACCGGGTAGCGGGTGGAGGGGTTGAATTCAGTAGAGTTCGGCTCATCCGAACCAAAGGCATGGCGGGCTAACTCAATCACCATGACCTGTAGACCCAGACACAATCCCAGGTACGGGATTTCATTATTACGGGCATATCTGGCTGCCTTTATCATCCCCTCAATGCCTCTGACACCGAAGCCGCCGGGGACGATGATACCCTGGGCGGTGCGCAGTAAGGCATCAGCGCCATCTTTATCCAGGTCCTCCGAATGTACCCAGAACAGATTTAGCTCCCTATCGTGATAGAGCGCCGCGTGGTAAAGCGCCTCACGGACTGAGAAATAGGCGTCGTTCAGTTCTACATATTTGCCAACCAGGGCGATTTTAACCGGCTCATGCGGTGTTTTGATACGTTCCACCAGTTGCCGCCACTGGCTCAGGTCCGCCCGGCGTGCCTTAATACCAAGCCTTTCCACAATTATCTGCCCCAGACCCGCCTCTTCAAGGATTAACGGTATCTCATATATCGTGGGTACTGTTGGCAAGGAAATAACCGCCTGCCGCTCGACATCACAGAACAGGGATATTTTATCCCGTATCCCTTCCGATACAGGATGGTCACTGCGGCATAAAATAATGTCAGGCTGGATACCAATACGGCGCAGCTCATTAACACTGTGCTGGGTGGGCTTGGTCTTTAGCTCCCCGGTAGAGGTAAGAAAGGGGAGAAAAGTGACATGAATATAGAGCACATTGTTTCTGCCAACATCCTTTCTCATCTGCCGGATAGCCTCAAGGAAGGGCTGTCCTTCAATATCGCCAACGGTGCCGCCTACCTCGATAAGAATCACGTCAGCCTGCGATTTCTCGGCTAACTGCTTGAACCGCTCCTTAATCTCGGTGGTAAGATGAGGCACAATCTGGATGGTGCCACCCAGAAAATCGCCCTGCCTTTCCTTGGCAATAATGGCACTGTAGATTTGCCCCGAGGTAATATTGGAATCGGCGGTAAACTCGGCATCAATGAAGCGCTCATAGTTGCCCAGGTCGAGGTCGGTCTCCGCCCCGTCCCGGGTAACAAATACTTCGCCGTGCTGATAAGGTGACATCGTGCCCGGGTCAACATTGAGGTAGGGGTCCAGCTTCTGGACAGACACGGTAACCTGGCGGCTCTTCAGAATGGTACCGATTGAAGCGACAGTGATGCCCTTCCCTACCGAGCTAACCACACCTCCAGTCACAAAGATATACTTTGGCATACACGAGAACCGTACTCTAAGAAATCTGGAGAATCTCCAGTTTTTCCCTGGGAATCTACCTGGGAATCAGAACAGACTTCTGTAATAAAGTGCCTCTGGTCTTCAGGAAAGCTCCTGGCACTATTTGTAATAGAAAAAGTCTTAAGTATCAAATAGGGATGGGGGTGAGGAAGATGGTTTCTTCTTATTATAAAGAGTCAGGCACTTTTTGTCAAGGGTTATGTGTTCATTCCACTCACGACAGATTTATTTATAACTAGAGATAACATCCTACACAATTAAAATTGACACTGTCAGGGTGCCATTGTAGACTATTGGAGGTTCCCAATCCTCACACCAAGGAGAGAGTTTATATGAGTTTCTTAAGCCAGACCGACCCCGAAGTAAGCCGTGCCCTGGATATGGAGAAAAAACGTCAGCGGGAAACCATAAACCTTATTGCCTCCGAGAATTATCCCAGCCAGGCTGTGTATGAGGCTGAGGGTTCGATTCTAACCAGTAAATACGCCGAGGGTTACCCTCAAAGGCGATATTACGGTGGCGGTGCCAATGCGGATACCGTAGAAAATCTGGCTATTGAGCGGGCGAAAGAACTCTTCCATGCCGAGCACGCCAATGTCCAGCCACACAGCGGGGCTCAGGCCAATATGGCGGCATATTATGCCTTATTGGAGTATGGTGACACCGTCATGGGTATGAGCCTGGCCCATGGTGGGCATCTAACCCACGGTGACAAGGTAAGCTTCTCTGGCAAATCATATAATTTTGTCCAGTACGGAGTTAACCGGGAAACAGAAAGAATTGACTATCAGGAAATAGAAAGGCTCGCCTTAAAGCACAAACCCAAGCTGATTGTAACCGGAGCCAGTGCTTATCCCCGGATTATCGATTTTGAGCGTTTTCGCCACATTGCCGACCTTGCCGGGGCCAGGCTGATGGTTGATATGGCTCACCCGGCCGGTATCATAGCCGCCGGGCTGCATCCCACCCCGGTTCCCTATGCCGACGTGGTAACTGCCACCACCCATAAGACCCTGCGCGGCCCACGGGGCGCCTTCATCTTATGTCGTAAAGAGCTGGCTACGGCCATAGATACCGCTGTTTTTCCTCAAATGCAGGGCGGACCCTTTATGCATATAATCGCCGCTAAAGCAGTTGCCTTTTATGAAGCCATGCAACCTGAATTCGCGGACTATCAACGCGCCACACTGGATAACGCCCTGGTTCTGGCTAGTGAACTGAAGCGGCTGGGACTGCACCTGATATCCGGTGGCACGGATACTCACCTCATGTTAATCAGCCTTGCCGAGACAGAAAACACCGGCAGGGAGGTTGAGGAAGCCCTGGACAGGGCTGGCATCGTGGCTAATCGCGATGGTATCCCTTTTGACCGACGTTCCTCGCTAACAACCAGCGGCATCAGATTTGGCACACCGGCGGTTACCACTCGCGGCTTCGGTACGGAAGAAATGAAGCTCATCGCCTCCCTGATTGTCAGGGTAATCACTAACCCGGGCAACCCGGATATTGAAAACCAGGTAAGGCAGGAAATCAGACAGATATGTCAGCGCTTCCCCATACCCGGCATTGATGACTGAGGTTACTTGGTATCTTTTCCCACCCGCCGCCCTCGCGGCATCAGCGGCTTATCCCGTAGATATTCCCACCTTCACCCTCGTAGCATCTACGGCTATTCCGCTCTTCTCTAACCCCGCCACCCCCCATAACCAAAGACCTCACTTAAGTATATCTACCTAATTTACACAGCTATTAATAGGTATAAACAAGGTAAAGCAGGTCTCTAGTTTTAAGCTTTTCGATATATTGAAAATAAGTATCAAGGCGGAAGTTAACATGCACAGTAAGGTGGTAATCTTATAGTGGAAATAAAAAAAGGAGGTGAAAAAAGATGGAACTCACGATGTTAGTAGCTCTGGTGCTGGCTATCCCGGTAATCCTCTTCCCCGCAGCCTTTGTGTGGTATCTCAATGTCGGTGGCATTGTCCATGCCGTACGTGAGGCTAAGGCCAGGAAGGCTGCTGCCAAGATAACCGCCTAAAAGACAGGCAGTAAATTTCAGGGCGAGGAGGTAAGCAGAACTGAAAGCCAAAAAGATGTAAGGCTGGGTGCTTGAAAAGGAAGTGCCCAGCCTTGCTGTTATCGGAGCTTAGCGAAATAGCTACACCGTTCCGTCATCTCGTCAAGGCTACATTCCTCCCAACTATCGCCACAACATTCTTTATGCCAAGTCCCCTAGTTCTTGCCTCCCCACCCCTGCCACTTCACAATGTCTTTTCCCACCCACCACCCTCGTATCATCAGAGGCTTATCCCGTAGTTCACTCCCCACCGCCCTCGCAGCATCCCAGGCCTATCCCGACAGAGCGAACCCCGCCACACCGAAGCAGCTTTGGCTGTTCAGTTCTTCTATACCTGAACAATCCCGCTTGTTATTAACCTTTTTC
>CAYWRT010000031.1:683-15893 GCA_964460815.1 uncultured Dehalococcoidaceae bacterium | reverse complement strand
CGTCCCGGATGAAAAACACGGGGAGATTGTTCCCGACCAGGTCGTAGTTGCCATCCTCGGTATAGAACTTAACGGCAAAGCCACGGGGGTCACGCACTGTATCCGCCGAGCCCCGACCTCCGGTTACGGTGGAAAACCGTACAAACACGGGGGTCTTTTCCGCCGGGTCCTGAAGAAATTTCGCCTTGGTATAAGGCTTCATGCTCTTGTATGCCTGAAAGTGGCCATGGGCTCCTGCCCCTTTGGCGTGGACAACCCTTTCCGGGATCCGCTCCCTGTCAAAGTGCGCCATCTTTTCGATAAACTGGATGTCCTGTAGCAGTACCGGGCCGCGTTCGCCAACGGTCAACGAGTTCTGGTTATCAGTAACCGGTACACCCTGATTCGTGGTCAGGTATCTTTTCTTCATGATACCCTCCTTTTATTATCTATTATGGTAATGGTGAAGATGCATTTTTGCTGACATCATAAACCTTCAAACTCGATTAAAACTAGCTATGGCTCTTTATCCATCCCCAGGCATCCCAGAGACTTCTGGCATAGAAATCTGGTTTTGGCTCTGAATGAGTGTTCTCGCCTGTCCTGTCCAGCAAGATTGCCCTCATGCCGGCTCCTTTAGCCCCGCCCACGTCTGTTCGAGGGTCATTGCCGATGTAAATGGCCTCTGTTGGGAGGACATCTAGCAAAGTGCAGGCAACCATGAAGAACCTTGGGTCAGGTTTTCGAAAGCCAAGCTGTGTGGACACGATAAATCGGCTAAAAAAGGGGCTCAGCCCCAGCATTTCACTTTCTTCAAAGCAGAAGACCTTCTGGGCATCGGAAATAACGGCTAGTTGATAACGCTTCTGTCTCATCTCCTCCAGAACGGAAAGGCTGTCCGGGAAAAGCTGGAAGTGCTCTCGACTCAGTACCCTGAAAAGCTTGCAGCCGGACTCGGCTAGGAATGGATTGTCCAGTCCTTCATTCTTTAAGACATTTCTGAATATAATCTCGATATCCGTTTCTGGATATAGCTCCTCCTTTGAATATGGGTAACTCTCTCTTTCTGACTTAAGGGCGGACCTCAGACTTTTGGCATTCATCTTTACCCCGTAATATTGCAGGTAAAGGGAAAGGTAATGGAAAACCTCTCCTTTTTCTTCGTCTGTCTTAATATCTATGAGAGTACTGTAACAATCAAAGATTACAGCCCGTATTTTAGACATTGCTCTGCCTCCGTGACCAGGCGCTCTATATGCATATCATCAAGGTAAGGATTTCTGGCAATTCTTAATAGACCCAGCGCCATATAGAGCGGGAGCTTACGGGTAATAACCTGGAAAAAATTAGGGTCACCGTAGTTTATCGTATACTGCCACAGAAAGTGGCCAATAAATGGCTCGGCAGCCCAGCCGTCGCCCTTCCGCCACATGAAATGATGCTTTAGCTCGGCGGCGATAAACCCCAGGTCCCAGCAGCGGTCAGCCCACTTCATGCTTTCCAGGTCGATGGCGGTTACGTTGCCATTATCAAAAAGGAAATTGGTTGGCGTGGCATCCCCGTGGACTATTGTCTCTCTGTCTGAGGCGAAAATGCTTTCTTCATACCACCAGCGTACCGCATATTCTTCAATCTCAGCACTTTTAAGATAGCCTATTGGTCCTGTATTTAAAGAACCCAGCAATGAATTGAGGTAAAATCTGGGCAACTCAGGAGAAAGAGGCCTTTCCGTTTTAGCGGCCTCATGTAGTCTCGTAAAAAATCTGGCCAGATGGCCCAATGTTTGAAACAGCTCATCATGCTGCTGCTCGGAAACGGCTTTGGCGATGTAGTAATCAAGCGTCTGACCAGGTGCCCGCTCCGTCACCAGCAAAGCGGAAAGCTCCTTACTTTCGCCCAGGGGAGCCACCACACGGTCAGCATAACCGTCCATCCCCAACTGCTCTCGAAGCAGCTTTAGATTCAAATACTCCTTGTCTGCTTTTCGCCAGGCATCCTCAAGGGGAACGACCCCCCATTTGAAGAGCTTGCCTACCACCATTATGTTCTTCTTCTTCTCAAAGAAGAGACAGACGGGTTTTTGGGTGCCCAGACTTGTTATTTCTATCTCTCCATAGGGAGGCGGAGCCAGTTGAGGAAATATTTCTTCTCTTAAGTACTCGCAAATAGCTTCCTCAACATACATTGTCATCCTCCCGTTCGCGCACCGATTATATTTCTTGAATCAACAATGCTATAATCAGGCGATTATATGATGGCATTGCCCATATGTTCAGCGTACCCCCGGCACTGCGGCTGGTGAATACTACTGCCCCGGCTGCTATGGCTCTCCCCTTATTCCCGGCTAACTAATCAAAACAATCCTTATTTTTTAATGGAGATAGATATTCCTTGCTTCGTCTCGGTAAATGCCAGTTTATCTTCTCTGGCCAGCCAACCAATCGCCATATAGGCTATAGATTTGGGCTGCTTTACCCGACTTACCAGTGAGGAGACGCTCAAGTTTTTTTCATCCTGGAGAATTCTCCATATCTCCCCCGCTGTCTCGCCTATGGTATGAAACATATTAGACCTCCTCCGGCTAGATGTTAAATCTCTGCTGCCTTTTTTGTGTGAAACAAACTAGCTGCTACGGCTTCATAAACAACGCCAGGCCCAGGCCAAGCATGGTTGCGGCACCAACTATTGCTAAAATGATAACCGCCGTTTCCCACTGCGTGAGTAAGCTACTCGCAATTCCCCTTACCTTTTCCAGGGCCTCGTTAGCAAGTCGTAAGGCTTCCTCTGCTTTAGATGAAAGGCCAGCCACTTCGTTAGCTGTTTTCTGGTGAGCTTTGTCTATCTTTTTTGACAGCTCATCGACCTTTGTAACCGCTTCAGCAGCCAGGGTTCTGGCGCCATTGGCAGCTTCCTCAGCACGTTCAGACGATTTTTGTGATATCTTGCCTGCTTTTTCAGCCGCGTCTATGGCTTCTTTTGACGCCTTGATAGCCGCATCGGCGGCATCTTTAGCCGTTCTGGCTAGCTCTTCTGCCCGGCTCACCAGTTTATGCAGGGTTTGGACTGCGGTATCAATGGCCTCATCACCAGCTATATCGGCAGCCGCGGCCTTTTTACGAATCCTCTCGGCTATCTCGGAGCCGGTAGCTGCGGCCTCTTTAGCCCTTTTACCTGCGGCACTAACCCTCTCCGCAAGTATTCCTGGTACTTTAGCAGCTTCCTCAATAGCTTCATCCCCAGCTATAGCCGCCGCCTCAGCTTTTCTATCGGTCTCATCGGCTATGCGGAAAGCTGCGGCCGCGGCGCTTTTAGCTTTCTCGCCGGCATCATCAGCCTTGGCTACCATCTGCTTGGTTGGATTTTTCACTGTCTCAGCTTTAGCTTCCTCAGCTGCTGTTATACTCTTATCAGCTTTGCTTCCAGCCTCACTGGCTTCTTTTACAGCCTCCTCGACTGCCTTTCTGGCCAGCTTGGCTATTCGCTCGGCTCTGACCGCATCTGCCTCAGTTACGGCAGCAACGCCGGTACCTGCTTCCTTGGCCTGTTGCACCGCTACTTCAGCTACTTTCATAGCCTCCTCAGCCTTGGTGGCAACTTCCTCCTTGACAGTACTCGTGGCCGCTTCCGCAGCCTCCCGAGCCTGTTTGGCAGCTACTTCAGCTTTAATTCCCGCTTCTTCGGCGGCTTTCTTGGCTTCCTCAGCCTTGGTGGCGGCTTCCTCACCAGCAACCATCATGGCCGCCTCAGCCGCTTCACTGGCCTTTCTGGCGGCTGCCTCAGCCTTGATGCCTGCCTCTTCGGCGGCTTTGGCTAACTTTTCCGCCCGGCTCACCAGCTGGTGCAGAGCTTTAGCGGCGTCCCCCATGGCTTCATCCCCGGCGATGTCAGCTTTCTCCGCTTTCTTGCGTGTCCTGTCAGCAGCCAAAAAACCGGCAGCCGCAGCTGTTTTGGCATCTTTACCTGCCTCATCAACTCTGCCGGCCATTAATCCTGATACTCTGGTAGCTGCGCCGATAGCTTCATCTCCAGCCATAGCGGCTGCCTCGGCTTTCCTGTCCGTCTCTTCAGCCGCCTGGAAAGCTACTGCTGCGGCTCTCTTGGCTTTTCTGCCGGCTGCGTCAGCTTTGGTGGCTGTTTCTGGAGTCAAGAGTTTTGCCAGTTCGGCTCGAGCGGCATTGGCGGCTTGGGCACTCTCATCAGCCTGCTTGCCGGCGGCATTCACAGCTTCAATGGCTTCCTCAACCGCCTTTTTCGCCGCTACCGCCATCTCTTCAGCTCTGGCAGCCGCTTCCTCAGCCGCTTGAGTGGCGAGAGCCGCGGCTTCCCTGGCGGCCAGGTCCACCTCCTCGGCTTTTTGACTGGCTTCTTCGGCGGCGTATTTGGCACCTTTGGCGGTTTCCTCGGCCCTCAAGGCGGCTTCTTCGGCCCTCCGTGCCGCCTCCTCGGCTGATTCAACTGCCGCCGAGGCGGCTTCTCTGGCCAAAGCACTCGCCTCTTCGGCACGTCCGGCGGCTTCCTCAGATACATGCCTGGATGTCTCGGCTGCTTCTCTGGCTGCCTTGATTGCCTCCTCACCTTCCTTGATTGCCTCCTTAGCTGCCTCCTGAGATATCTTTGTTGCTGCTTCAGCAGCCTTCTGGAACGCTTCGGCAGTCTGCCTGGCGCCCCTATCTGCCTCCTCAGCTTTTCTGGTTGCTTCCTCAGCCGCCCTGGTGGCTGCCCTCGCTGTCTCCTCGGCTTTTGCTGCCGCTTCTCCAGCCGCCCGCGTAGCTGTTTCCGCGGCGCTTTCTCCCGCCTGGCGGGCCTCCTCGGCTCTCTTGGCGGCTTCTGTAGACGCTGTGGTAGCCGTATTAGCGGCACCCCTGGCTGCTTTGGCTGCTTCCTCAGCCCTTCTGGCGGCTTCGGCAGCCGCTCTGATACTGCCTTCCATCTCTTCTAGGATTTGAGGAAGTGGCTTGGTCATTATTTCGTGAGTTTCCCGGGGGCTTTCCTCATCCGGGACTCGGGTGCGCCTGATAACCATATTTTTGTACCTCCTTTAGTAACTATTTATTAATTGAACAGTTAAGCTTTTTCTTTTGCACCCCACCTCCATTTGCTCCATATGCATCTTGCTTCATCGTTTGACTTGGTCGTCATAATGAGCACTATTGCCTTGAGGAGCTGGTTTTCATATTTATAAAGAAACCAAGCGCCAGGAGAAAGATGCCACCAAGGACAGCTATTACGATTATGGCCCAGGTAGGCATACCGCTACTGACCACATAGAATGTCCCCGTATTTGCCCAGTTTCCCTCATTTGAGGCACCATCTATAGCTCTTACTCTCCAGTAGTAGGGTTTTTCGCCAATACCCAACCTCAGACTTTCCTCTTCAGTGACGGAGTATTCTGTCTTGGTCAGCCCCGTCTTCTCCAGAACTATAGAGGCAGTCGAGAAATCAGAGCTGGTAGCAATCTGAAAAGTATAGGTTACCGGAGGGCTGGGGTCGTTCACATCCTGCCAGTCAAAGTGTATCGGTGACGTCAACTTGTCCCCCGTTTGTGGTAATAGCAGTGACGGTGCTGGCGGTGGTGTTGACTCTACAGCGAAATCGACTTCCAAGGTATTGGTGCCATCACTGGCAATTATGATATGATTCCCAAACTTGCTGGTTGGGATGGCGAAGGCGGCGGCGAAAACACCTCTGCTGTCGGTGATGACAGCGGTTAATAAGTCATTATCATACTTTATAGTTACTGTCGTGCTAGCTTTAAATCCGGAACCGCCCATGACGAGCCCCTGGCCAATGCTGCCGGTAGTCGCACTGATACTGATAGAAGGCGACGATGGCTCGGGAGATGGCGGCTCGGGAGATGGCGGCTCGGGCGTTGGCAAGGGCGGTGGCGGCACGGTTAAGGTGAATTTAGCTTTGGCTACATTAACTCCCTGCTCAGCATCAATGTTATAGAGACCGGCTTGAAAATCAGGCACAGTGAAGTCAGTATAGAAGCTACCCAGTATGTTCGTCGTTGCTGTTTTTACGGCGGTATTATGAAACCAGATAGTAACCGTCTTTGATTTGCCAAAACCGGTGCCACTGATTATTACCGTGGTGCCCGTTTCTCCTGAAGCGGGACTGATTACTGTTTCCGGTTCGACGTTGAAGGTGGCTGTCGCTTCGTCGCCGGATACAGTAGCGGAAACTGTATGAGCGCCGGCGGTGCTATCCGGAACAAGGATAACGCTGGAAAAGTTTCCCTGGCTGTTAGTCTGGCTATTGCCTGAAGAGATGGGCACAACATTGCCATCATATTTAAATGTAATTGACTTATTGCCAGCGAAGTTAGTGCCGGTAATTTCAACCAGAGTTTCTACAGTGCCCCTCGAAGTTGATAGCACAATCTTACCCATGGTTACCGTGAATGTGGCTACAGCCCTGATACTGGTTTGAACTATGGTGCCTAAATAGTGACAAACATAGACATAGTAAGTGCCGCTGGTTACATCTTCCTTCCTACTCCCATCATCAAGTATATCGGGAACCGTAAAGATGGTTTCAAAGTCACCTTCTTCGTCAAGCCAGACACCCTCTTTTACCAGTTTGTAATAAGTAACATCTGAGCCTATGTCATCAAGCGTAGTGGCTTCTTCACTGGAGAAGTAGATAGCCGCGTACTTGTCAGTAGTAGAAGTGCTTTTATTGAATTCTGTGCCTGTAATAGTAATGCGAGTGCCGATTGTGCCCTCTGCGGGTGACAGGGTAATCCCCCTCACTGCTTTGGCCGGAGCCGCCGGCATGGCTAATAATATTAAGGACAGTAAAACACCTATTGAGAGTATGCGTAATATATTGGCAGCTTTCATGTAGTTACCCCCGTTAATTTTTTGTTCGGTTTTGTTGCCTACAGCGTCAGTCAGAAATTGCATAAACCGCCTAACCCGACCAGAGCCAGTGCTAGTACCAGGCCTGTAGCTACTAACCACTTCTTTTTCATAGCCGACCTCCTTATATGCTGTTTAAACGGCCTAGTTTCACTTCCCAGATTCCCGAGTCTGCAATAACAATAATAGGATAAAAGGAATATAAAAGTTATAAAATGAAGAGAGAAAAAGTTACAAAATCATGACATCTAGGTCGGTCCCTGACCAAGGTTTGCGATATCACCATATTCGTTGCGTCCTTAATTCAATTTTTTATCCTTGTAAGGTAGACCGTTTTATTCTGTCTTCCAGTGAGTTGCCTGCCAACAATAACCACCTAGATTATCTTAATATTCAAAGCCACTGTATACGCCTCACCAAAAAAAAGACGCCAGCCTTCACTTCGACTGGCATCTTCAAATTCTTTATCTGGATTGTGTTTCAGCAGCTAAATTAAAACGCCCCGTTAAGTAATTCGATGACCTTGCCTCAACCATCGCCGTACACCCCAACTAAATTACCAGGACAAAGAACACCTCCCTTAATAGTACGTTTAGCAAGTAATTTATACTGCTTTCAAATATTTTTGTCAAGTATATGCCGGATATTTTAGAGAGTCTACTGGATAGTACTGTCCCGATGCAGAATCCACAGGCTTTTAATGTGGGACATTATATTTAAACTAGAAATTCCGGCAACAATATGCTAGCATCTTTTACTATGGAGGATAATATGCCAAACGGATATGAGATAAATGATTTAGCCAAAGAAGAATCCTGGCGCATGTTTAGAATAATAGGAGAACTTGTCGAAGGTTTTGATAAACTGGCAGGTATAGAGCCGGCCGTAAGTATCTATGGTTCGGCCCGAATTAGTCAGAATGACGAGCTATATGCACAGACAGAAGAAATAGCTCATCGGCTTGGAGGGTTAGGCTTCTCCATTATCACGGGCGGTGGGCCAGGCGTAATGGAAGCTGCCAATAGTGGTGCGTTAAAGGCAGGGGTTGCCTCAGTTGGACTGAATATTGAGTTACCTGAGGAGCAGGCCTGCAACGTGTATACTACCAAGTCAATAACGTTTAATCACTTCTTCATTCGAAAAGTCATGCTCGTTAAATATGCCACCGCTTTTATTATCATGCCGGGAGGATTAGGCACCCTTGATGAGTTAACGGAGGTGCTAACCCTGATACAAACCCATAAGATAAGGCCATTTCCCGTGGTGCTATTCAATAAAAATTACTGGCAAAGCCTTCTGGACTGGTTGCAGAATACTGTTTGTGCTAGGGGATTTGTATCTGATGAAGACCTCAGTTTGCTAAGGGTTTGCGATGAGCCTGAGGCGGTGATTGAGGTAGTTGAGAAATGGCACATCAAGGGGCAGTTATAGGTACCGAAGCTATTGCAAAAGAGGTGTTATGGTGAAGATAAACCTGAGT
This sequence comes from uncultured Dehalococcoidaceae bacterium, assembly GCA_964460815.1. Taxonomy (GTDB): domain Bacteria; phylum Chloroflexota; class Dehalococcoidia; order Dehalococcoidales; family RBG-16-60-22; genus CAYWRT01. The sequence continues at coordinate 7,571 of CAYWRT010000031.1, read as the reverse complement.
TTTTTAGGTGCTGCTCAGAACGTAACCGGCTCTAAATATCTGCTGGAAATTAACAACGTCAGGATGCTGGTAGATTGCGGGCTTTATCAGGAACGAGAGTTTCAGAAAAGAAACTGGGATGCTTTTCCCGTTCAACCAGGCACCATAGATGCGGTTCTGCTTACTCATGCCCATATAGACCACTGTGGTCTATTGCCCAAGCTGGTTCGGGAGGGTTTCACTGGTAAGATTTATTGTACTACGGCCACCGCTGAAATTACTGAAATCATGCTTCTGGATTCCGCAAAACTCCAGCAAGAAGATGCCGAATTTAAGAAGAAAAGGCATCAACGAGAGGGACGGAGGGGGCCTTTCCCTGAGATTCCCCTCTATACTGTAGATGATGCTGAGCGCGTTTTCCCGTTATTCTCGGGCATAAATTACGAAAGTACGCTGACCATAGGTGATGGAGTTGAAGTTTCCTTCCATGAGGCTGGTCACGTCCTCGGTTCATCAATGATAAAGGTCGTGGTCAGAGAAGGAAACGAAAGAAGAATCATCATTTTCTCCGGAGATGTGGGCAGCCGGAATAAGCCGATACTGCGCGACCGGACTGTCTTCGAGGAAGCCGATTACATTATCGTCGAGTCCACGTATGGTGACAGGTTACACGAGAAACCGGAAGATATCGGCAACAACCTTGCCGAGATTATCAACTCTACCCATAAACTTGGTGGCAATATAGTAATACCCAGCTTTGCCCTGGAACGTGCCCAGGAAATTCTGTATTACCTGAATGAGTTGCAATATGAACATCGTATACCGCCATTAACGGTGTTTGTTGACAGCCCCATGACAAACAGTATCACCGAGGTTTTCAAGCGTCATCCTGAGCTATATGATAAGGAGATGACAGAGCTGATACGCCAGCACAAATCACCTTTTGACTTTCCGAGCTTAAAAATGGTGCGCACTGTAGAGGAGTCGAAAGAAATTAATAATATGGAAGGAACCAACATGATAATAGCTGGCTCCGGCATGTGCACCGGAGGCAGAATAAAGCATCATCTTGTCGCTAATGTTTCCAGACGTGAGAGCACAATCATCTTCGCAGGCTATCAGGCGGTTGGTACACTGGGCAGGCATATCCTGGACGGCGCTAAGGAAGTGAGAATACTGGGTCAGGAGCATCATATCCAGGCGAGAGTGGCCCAGATTCATGGGTTTTCAGCTCATGCTGACAGAGACGGTCTGCTGAGATGGCTTTCTGGCTTCAAGAAGGCTCCGAGACGTCTATTTGTGACCCACGGGGAATCCGATATAGCCAGGTATTTCGGTAAATTCGTGAACGAAAAGACTAACTGGGAGACATCCGTACCGGGGTACCTTGATGAGGCAACTTTAGAGTAAAAATGATGCACCAAGGTTAAAATTGAGATAAACGAGGTGATGCTATGGAGAGTACCGAGCAAAAAAGCGAAGGCCAGCTTTGGAAGGAACTACTTGAAAGCGTTAACAGGCAACTGGATATAAATATGAAGCTAAAAGAAATCCTGGAGCCGGTAGTAGCCGCGTCTTCTAAAAGTAAGGGAGCAAGACTCAAAGAGGAAATCGCCAGGCAAATAAAAGACCTTGTTGTGGAAGCCGAGTCCCGGCAAGCTGAGGGAAAAGCCGTTTTTCACCAGCTATTTGGGGTTGACGCTGACACTGAATGACAAATTGGATAATACGCATTTAGAAAGCTTGGATAGGGTCTCATGCTTGAGTAGTAGCGTGTAGAATTATCTTTGTATAATTCCAGAATAGATTGCTATTCTCCAGGCTGATTTCGCCTTTGACGCAGTAGCCTCACTAGTCCCAGGAAGAAGTTCATTCTAGGCACCCTTTTCATGTAGGCTCTATAATCATTACCGAACTTCTCGATTAGGCGTTGGTCTTCCTCTCTACAACTCATGTAGACGACTGCCGTGCCTACCACCCCAAGCACCCCGAATAGCCAGTGTGGATACCACAGTAATGTAGTCAGGAAAATTGCGTAGATGCCGCCGGTGTATTGCGGGTGCCTGACGATTGCATAAATCCCTGTATCAACTAGCCGGGTAGTATTTACAAATGATTTACGTTTTGGAATACCACCTCGTCGTGGGAACATTACTATTGGAGCCATAACCAGCACCATACCTAATACCCATATGACACAGCCGACGATGAACAAGGGCAAGTATGATTCTACTTCGATAATTCCTGTCAAGACAAGGGGATTAGCCGGAAAACAGACAATGCACAATATAGTTATTAGCGTGCTCCAGAGGATATTTTCCCATTTCTGAGATGAAAAGTTTTTACCCATTTCTTTGTCTCCTACCAATGATTTTCCAGCTTTTGACCAGCAATAACAGACTGTAAACCCCCACCACAAAGAGGATGCAGTCCTCGTAGCAATCAAGCACTCCCAGACATTTGGGCAGACTCAAAATAGCCCAGGGTAGCTCATTGGCGAAGCATACCCCACAGCAAAGCCAAACGCTATCCCCACAGGTGTGAACCATGCCAACTGGCGTAGCGTCGCCCTAAATTTTATACGCGTCATTTTTCTACCTGTAGTCTATCCTTAATAATGACGTATCTAGACTTTGAGGTCAATTATTTTGAGATGAATGGGGGAAAAATCGGCCTTAACGGTTAAAATAAGAGGCTCAAGTGCAGCTTCTTACTCATCACGGAGCCTTAGTCGTCGCGTAAATGTCATAGTTTTGTAACATTTACCTCCTCTATTTTATAACTTTTCCACCGTTTGCCGTTTAAAATTTCGGAGTGATGATACTACAGGACGTACCCACGACGTTGTTAGCGCAGGACCAGGCTATTAGCCGTGTTAGGGGACTGGTGGCCAAGGTCTTACTTGATTATGCCGGAGATAGTACAACCGGGCGGCGTCAGCTTACGCAGCGAGATATAGCAGTATTAATAGACACAGATTGGGAAACGGTTCACGCTTCACTCGAGTCTTTGCAGGAAGAAGGGGCCATCAGGATTGAACGTCATCGTATAATTATCAATAAGGAGTTACTCCTGAAAATGGCTCGAGTAGCCGCACGTATAGAAAGTAAAGGAGGGTAATATGGCAGAAATAAAAAGGAAAAAGGTACTAACGCAGGATTAAATAATCCCAACATGAGCTATTGGGGGAGAAATACGAGAGTTCTCTCCAGAATTGGAGTATCGAGCAAACGGAGGTGGGAGTATGAAGAAATATGAGATTATTGTCATCGGTTCAGGGTGCGGGATGAATATTGTCGAAGAAGCTCTTGGTCATGACCTGGAAGTCGCCCTTGTGGACAAGGGCCCGCTCGGAGGTACCTGCGCCAATCTGGGCTGCATACCATCCAAGATGCTCATATTCGCCGCTAACAGGATAGCCGAGATACAGGAAGCTAAAAAATTGGGCATTGAAGCTGAGATAAGGAACATTGACTTTGGCTTCGTCATGGAGCGCATGAGAAAGTCAGTGCGCGAAAACCAAGGACACATGAGGCAGGGTATTGCCGAGATGAAAAACCTGGGCTTCTATAAAGGTGAAGGACACTTTATTGATGATTACACCATTGAAGTCAACGGAGAAACAATCAAGGGTGATAAGATTTTCATAGCCTCCGGTTCGCGCCCATTGATACCGCCCATTAAGGGCCTGGACAGTGTGGACTTCCTGACCAATGAAACCGTTCTCCAGCTAAAGGAAAGGCCGGGAAGCCTTATCATTATCGGCGGCGGCTATATTGCGGTGGAATACGGCCATTTCTTTGCCGCCATGGGAACCCGGGTGACCATGCTGGAGATGGCTGACCGGCTGGTCCTTGCCGAGGAGCCGGAGATATCCGAGCTTCTGAAGAAGGAGTTAAACCGGCGTATGGACGTTTACACCGGTGTCCAGGCTGAGGAAGTAAAGGGTAACGGTCGTGGTGCCACCGTCGTTGTCAATGATTTAAAGGCAGGCAGGAAAAAGGAGTTCACAGCGCAGAGACTTCTGGTCGCTGTAGGGCGGAGGTCTAATGCCGACCTGCTGACGGTGGAAAATACGGGTGTTGAGATTGATAAAAGAGGCTTTGTCAGGGTTAATGATTACCTTGAGACTGCTAAGAAGAATATATTTGCCGTGGGGGATGCTAACGGCCAGCAGATGTTCACGCATGTAGCCAACGTAGAAGCATCGCTGGCTGCTGATAATGCCATACATAGCAGCAAACTGAAGATGGACTACAGCGCTGCCCCGCACGCTGTCTATTCCCATCCCCAGATTGCGTCTGTGGGTCTGACCGAAGAAGCTGCCAGAAAGGCACATAAAATTCTGGTGGGCAGAGCGAATTATTCGGATGTGGCCCAGGGCGAGGCGATGATGGAGGAAAATGGTTTTGCCAAAGCCATCATGGAAGCAAATACGAGAAAGCTATTAGGTTTCCATATCATCGGCCCCTATGCGCCTGTTCTGATTCAGGAAGTGATAAATGCCATGGCGTCCGGCGGTGATATTGACCAGATACAGGCCGGTATGCATATCCACCCTGCCATCACTGAGCTGATACCCACGGTGTTGAGCAATCTGGAGAATCCGTAGACTTAAAAATCTTTAACTTTATAACTCGAGGGTAGCTGAATGCTAAAGAGTAAAGCGTTTTTCATATATAAGTACTCACCGCTTTATAGCGCGGGCTATCACACTATCCTGATTTAGTAACATTTAAGCCCCGCTCCCTGCTAATGCCTGGCAGCCTGTAATTCACTCTCTTTGCGATTTAGTACTCTACTTTATTACTTTAATTTCTTTCTCTGACCTCCAGAGGCCGTGGATATTGCATAAAGCCGTGGCGTAAATAACCCCGGGTTTGCCGGTCTTCATGGACAGGCCGACCTCATGGTGAGTGTATACCGAGCTTTTGTCCGGACCCTCCACCGATTCTCCGTGGGCCGTGAACTCGAAGTGCCCTATCTGGTAGGGAAACTTCTCTCCCTCCGGTTGGAAATACACCGAAATCCACCGGATATGGTGCTCGGTGGTATTGGGGTGGGCAATCTCCTTTCCCAGGGTCACCTTCATCGGGAAAAGCTCGCCAGCTTTCACTTGCTCTGGGCACTCTATTACCGGAACATGTTTCTCCGTTTTCCAGTCTGCGGTCTGAAAAAGCTCTCCAAATTGTTTCATTGCGTTCTCCTTTCTTTATCTAGATTAAAGCCTCGATTATCGCCTTGTTGAATTTGGGCAGGTCAAAGGGTCGGCGCGAGGTGATGATATTGCCGTCTCTGACTACCGACTCATCAACCCAGGTAGCGCCGGCATTCTTCAAGTCCGTGGCTATAGAAGACCAGGAGGTTACCCGGTGCCCCCTGACAATATCGGCGGAAATCAGGAGCTGAGGACCGTGGCAAATGGCGGCTATCACCTTACCCTCGTCATGTGCCTTCTTCACCAGGTCAACCATAGGCTGGCACAGGCGCATTTTGTCCGGAGCATAACCACCGGGGATAATAATGGCGTCAAAGTCCTCGGGTTTTACCTTATCGGCTGTGGTATCAACTGCTATTGTGGCAGCGCCACGCTTACCTTTATAGCTCTGTTTTGAGCCACTGCCCACAATGACCACTCTGGCACCCCCATCCTTCATTGCCCGTAAAGGTTCTATGAGCTCGGAATCTTCAAAATCTTCTTCAACCAGAATGGCAATGCGCTTTCCCTCAAGCATTTAAAGTCTCCCTTCCCGCGATATGTTCACCCTGTAATTCTAGGCGTTAGACGATGGAAAAGTTATAAAATGGGGGCGGAAAAAGTTACAAAACTATGACATTTGCGAGAGTATCCCGGGATGAAGCGGTAAGTCTGTTCAGGCGGATGGCTGGTCTATAATGTAGCCTGTTTTGGGTATGGTACGAATGAGTGTGGGATTGTCAGGGTTACTTTCTACCTTGTTCCTTAGCCGGCTTATCCATGTGCGCAGTATCTGCACATCGTCGCGATATTCCGGTCCCCAGACTCGTGCCAGAAGGTCACTGTAAAGCATAAGGCTCCCGGCATTCTGGGTAAGCTCGCTGAGCAGAAGCCACTCAATACGGGTCAGACGAGCCTCTTCTCCTTTAACGATGACAAGGCGCTTTTTGAAATCAATGGTCAGGTCACCTGAGGAAAACTGTTCATGGGATTTCCGCTTCTGAGCCGATGACAGGCGCCGCTTGACTGCTTCAATGCGGGCAATCAACTCATCGGGGCTGAAGGGTTTAGCCAGATAATCATCGGCCCCCAGGTCAAGGCCTTTTACCTTGTCTGCGTTGGACCCCTTAGCACTGAGGATGATAACCGGCACCGAGGAAAAAGAGCGGAGTTCTTTCAGAGTTTCAAAGCCGTCCATTTTGGGCATCATTACATCAAGCACCACCAGGTCCGGCTCCTGCGCCTGCACCTGCTCTAAAGCCTCCATACCATTGCCAGCAGTGAGAACCTCATAGCCTGAAGCTCTAAGCTTGGAACTGAGGAAATTGAGAATACGCTGCTCATCATCAACTACAAGTACCCGGAACTTTTTCACGATATGACCCTTTACACGCCTTATCATCAGAAATCATATACGTTAATGTCAGCTATGTCAAAGCGCGTCTTCGGCATTTTGTTGACTGACGCACAGAGCGGAACTAGAATATGACCGGTTAGGCTGATTAACAGGCTAGTGCCGGGAGGATGAAGATATGGGTGTAACATTTATCCTGGTCATTTCCATTCTAATTCAATTTGCCGCGGCATTTTTAGCTTTGAGGTTAATCTGGATCACCGGTAGACGCGCGGCGTGGGTATTGATTGCAACGGCCCTTTTCTTCATGGCTATCCGGCGTTGCATCACACTATTCCAGGCAGAGTTTTTGGGCGTG
>CAYWRT010000031.1:0-641 GCA_964460815.1 uncultured Dehalococcoidaceae bacterium | reverse complement strand
TCTCAAACGCTCGGAAGAGGCGCTGCGTAAAGCGCGCGATGAATTGGAGATGCGTGTTCAGGAGCGCACGGCAAGTCTGACCGAGACTAACCAGAGACTTGAGCAAGAAATCACCGAGCGCAAGGAGACGGAGAAGCAACTAAGAGACAGCGAGGAGCGGTATCGGAACCTGTACGAAGAGGCCCCCAACGCTTACTTCTCGGTTGGGACGGATGGCCGTATTGAGCGAGCTAACCGCAGTGCTGTCGAATTACTTGGTTATAGCTTGGATGAAATGATTGGTAAGCCGATATTCAGCCTGTATGCCGATACACCTGATGGCAGGGCTAAAGCACGGCGGGTGTTCCAGGAGTTTCTTTCCGGTGAGGACATCCGAGGTGAAGAGATGGAGATGTGTCGAGTTGACGGCAATAGGGTGTGGATTAGTCTGACGGTACGGCCAATCCGTGATAAAGAGGGGCGGGTGGTGGCCAGCCGGTCGGCAGTAGAAGACATCACCGAGCGCAAAAAACTAGAGCAACTTAAAGATGAGTTTATCGGTCTTGTCTCTCACGAACTGCGGACACCATTAACTGTAATCAGCGGCTGTTTAAGTACCGTCCTTACCGAATGGGACCGCCTGCCGTCAGGCGAGGCGCAGC
>CAYWRT010000030.1:3082-16054 GCA_964460815.1 uncultured Dehalococcoidaceae bacterium | reverse complement strand
ATTGGTGAATGCCCGGTTTGCCCAGTCCCTGCATCCCCAGCAATAAAACCTCCAGCCTGGCAGGTTCAGTTGCATATGGCCCCCGGATCATGCTACCGCCATAAGTATGAGCTATTGATGTTGTCCTGGCGGCAAACTCTCTGGCCAGTGCCTTAACTGTCCATTCCGGGACACCGCACTTCGGGGATGCCCACTCGGGGGTCTTGGGCACCCCATCTTCCCTGCCCATGACATAGTCTTCCACCTTGTCAAATCCTACAGTATGTGTAGCCACATATTCTTTATCGTATGTCCCCTCGGTCATCCAGATATAGGCTATCGCCAGTTGCAGCGCGGCATCGGTGTTGGGCAGTATCGGTATCCATTTATCGGCGTGGACAGCGGCTCCGTAGTTAAGCTCGGGGCAGATATATACCTGTTTTATGCCGATCTCTGAGAACCAAAAACACATTCGGCTGGGCGATTGCCCACCAAAGCCCCAGGACGTTGTTTCCGGGTCACCTCCCCAGAACAGGAGCAGCTCGCTGTTCTCGGAAACATCCTTGAAGCAATTAGCCATAGGAGACATTAGGCCCATAGCCATGGGTCCCCAAACATGTTTTGCCCCCCAGTACCACCCTTCCCAGCTGTCCGGGTTCCTGACCTGCAAGGTGTAACTTCCCATCTTCTCCATAAGCAGCATGCTGCAGCCGTGAGGGCCATGCACGGTTTTGGTCTCACCGTGTCCGTCTCCCTGTAATAATATGCCAAAGGGGCCGTATTCTTTATGCACCCTCTTTATCTCACTGGCTATTATGTCGGTAGCCTCATCCCAGGAAATCCTCTTGAACTTGCTCTTGCCCCGGTTCTGCGGGTTCCTCTCGCCGTTGGGGTCCCAGTCAACCCTCTTCAAGGGATACTTGACCCGGTTGGGGGAATATACCCGCTTTTTGTAAGCCAGTGAAAAAGGGCCAGGCAATGATTTCCAATTCGGTTCCAGCGTTTTGCCATTCCTCTGAAACTTCCAGGGATTAAGGCCCTTCCTGTCATATTTCCAGTCATAGTGCAGCGGCCTTATCCTGAGTATTTTCCCGTCCTTAACATCGACGGCACCCTCAGCACCACCGTTGACGGTACCACTAAGGCCAATTGTTCTGAGGACTGTCCTCTCGGTTCCTTCCGTAATCGGCTCCGCTTTCCGGTCAGTCTTCTGGTAAGCTTTTTGTTCACCCAAGGGCATTATAATTAACCTCCTATAGATTCATCGCCGTCTTATATGTTATTGCGTATCTGGCAGGTTGTCAACATCTGCGAGTTTAAAGCCCGATTTTCTAGCTGGTTATTATTTCACCTGCGCACTGTCAGCACTGCCACTCCTATTCAGCTTATGAATGACTAAATGACTATTGTCAATAATGGGCGACTATGTATATAATAACTTAGAACATATTCATATTTATTTACATGACAAATGTCCTCATACTTGACATATGATATGCACAGTAGTATTATTATACCGACCAAGTAAAGTGCGCCAAAAAGCACCGGGGGTTAAGGTAAAAAAGCCACTTATAAAAGAAATAACATCACATGTGGTCAAATCCTTCTAATTGTAAATGAGAGTAATCAGGGAATCGCTCACATTGCCTACAGACAATGGGGACTGGAGCCATGGCAAAGAAGCGTGAAGCAGGGACAGTACTGATTATAGAGGACGATGCTGACATCCAGAACTTTGCCTCCCGGGTGCTTGAGCTAGAAGGCTTCCAGGTCTTTAGAGCCGGTGACGGTGAGCGGGGAATGGAAATAATCAGAGAGGAGTCCGTGTCTCTCGTACTGTTGGACTTACGGTTGCCCAGGCGTGATGGCTGGTCAATATTGCGAGAGATAAAAGGCAATACCGAGCTTTCCACAATTCCCGTGGTCGTGCTCACCGCCATAGCGGAAACACTACAGCGAAAGAGGACACTCCGCATGGGTGCGAGAAAGTACCTTATTAAACCTATAAGTGCCCAAAGCCTGAGTAAGACCATCGTCAGTATTCTGCATCAGAGTGGGAGGCATCAGACCACCCAGAAAAGCACCGGCGCCGGGGATTAAAATGATGTTATGCCTAATCCGAGCCATAAATTTCCTCGATAAACAAGCCTTTTAATCCTGCCATCTGATAATACGCATCATACATTAAGCAGGCCCTTATTCTTCTCTGGAAACAAACTCCTTAACCCGGCGCTCAAAGACACCTCTTTCCAGAAGGACGCGCCGATGGCATTTCAGGCATTTTATGCCGATATCCGCCCCCAGCCTCACCACCTGCCACTCATAGCTGCCGCACGGGTGCTTCTTCCTGAGCCGGACCACGTCACCGAGCTTAATCTCTAAAACCATTGTTTTACTACGCAAATGAGGTTCTTAAAGTAACTTTTTAATGGGAAACCCCGTGAATACCTCTAAAAATTATCTTTATAGTGAGGCATTAGATAAATACTGATTAATCTGGTCTCTCAACCTCTCGGCTGCCTGCCTGGCTGCCCGGGCAAAATCCTTCCCCTTTGAGGCGTACAGTATCTGCCTTGATGAGTTGATAATGGTTCTCTGCCTGCTGGCATCAACCCCGTAGCTTACTACCTGAGATACTTCCCCTCCCTGGGCGCCGACACCCGGTATCAGCAACGGCATATCCGGAAACCGCTGTCGTATCAACCTCAATTCCTCGGGATAGGTAGCCCCGACCACCAGCCCCAGGTTGCCGCAGGTATTCCACTGGCTGACCTTCCCGGCGACCACCTCAAAGAGGAGTTGACGGCTACCATTCACCTCACAGGGCAGGGACTGAAAATCAACGGCACCGGGGTTGGAAGTGCGGCAGAGCACAAACACCCCCCGGTCCCGGTACTGGATAAAAGGCTCTATCGAGTCAAAACCGAGGTAAGGGTTCACCGTCGCCGCATCGAAGTTGAAATAAGAGAAAATACCCCGGGCATAGGCTTTAGCCGTGTTACCTATATCATTACGCTTGGCATCGACAATTACTGATATATCCTGAGGTATATAGTCTCTGGTGTGCTTCAGGGCATCAAGCCCTTCAATACCCAGAGCTTCATAAAAAGCGATGTTGGGTTTATAGGCACATACGAGGTCGGCAGTGGCGTCGATAATCGCCTTATTGAACTCAAAGACTCCTATGCCATCCGGCATCAGTGCCGGGTCAGTATCGAGCCCGACACAGAGCAAGCTCCGGTTCTTTTCAATGGCACTAGCCAGCTTTTCAATAAAATTCACCCCTCCCTCCCTCTGGCTGGACTTCACCGGGGTAGAACGAAAAATATAAGGAGCAATTACTATCTGAAGTAACTTATCCGATAGTCTAATTGACCGTTAATCAGTCAACCGTGGTTGAAGCATCATATTGTGTCGTGAGCGCTTCCGGAGGGAGCATACTGGCTAGAATTTTCTCCAGTGCCATAGTATGACTGCAGAGTTCCCAGCTTGAGAAAAAATGGCAGGAGCAGTGCCACTTACCGTCTTTATAGCTGACATCATAATCATTATTCTCACCGCGGAACTTTACTGAGAATTCGTAGAAGGTAACTCGGTCTGTTTCCTGAGCATAGCGCTTGGCTTTTTCAATTTTCCCGATCAAACTTGACTGCATAGTCGTCACCTCCTTAAACCAAGGAGCACTGGGCTTTGGACAGCCAGTGCTCCTCATTCATAGCCATGATAAAGTTGCCGCCGCTACAGACATATAACATACTTCCTAAACATTTAACACTTATTAAATTTTACTCCCTTTTTGGGGATAAGTCCAGCAGGCGGTATAAATCTCGGTCCAGTCGATTCACTAGCTACCCCTCAGCTAGTCTAAATGTCTACACCCTTGCCCCTGTCTGCAACCTCCCCTATTATAAATTAAATTTACTAATATTTACCCTATTCTGGACATACTGCAACCTGAATAAAAACAGCACCTTTTACCTGTTAAAACACTCCGATTTAGTAAGGAGGCCAAGTAATGGCTGTATCTGTGAAAGCGGTAGAAATTAATCAAAAGATAAAAGTAAAGTCAGCGAAAAAATCCCTGGAGACGAAATCATCCAAGGTAGCCTCCCCACCGGCACATGGCGTTGTTTACAGTAAACGGCTGAACTTCTGTCCCTTCGCCACACCTCCCCTGGAAGCTTACGCACCTATACTGGGTGATGAGAGAATGGAAAGATTGCAGCGGGCCGCCGAGCCGCTGAAAGGCCTCAAGCTGCTGGAGCTGAACGCCACTGCCCAGGGTGGCGGTGTCGCCGAGATGCTTTACAGCTCCGTCCCATTCCTGAACGAACTCGGTATTGAGACAGAGTGGAAGGTCATTAGCGGGAACAAGGAATTCTTTGAGTGCACCAAGGGTCTGCACAACCTGCTGCAAGGCATGAAAGGGACCTTTACCCAGGAGATGGAAAGAGCCTATTACTGTACCATTGCCGATTGCGCCCGAAGCAACATTATCGACCATAATCCTGATGTTGTTATGGTCAATGACCCGCAGCCACTGGGCTTGGCCCGCCACCTCAAAAAATCGGGTGAAACCTGGCTCTGGAGATGCCACATAGATATTGAGGAGACACCCATGGATACCAACCCCGGTCTATGGGACTTCATGTCCGCCTGGATAGAGCAATACGATGCCGCCATATTCACAGCCGCTCACTACATAGTCACACGCTGGCCAATACCCAACTTCATAATACCCCCATTTATTGACCCCCTCTCCGAAAAAAACCGGGAGCTGAGCCAAGAAGAGATAGCAGAGGTGCTGGCCAAATACAATATAGACGCCAGAGTCCCCATTATTGCTCAAGTAGGCAGATTCGACCCCTGGAAGGGGCTGGATAGAACTATTGCTACTTACCGCCAGGTGCGAAAGGAGCAAAAATGCCAGCTTATACTGGCCGGCGGTATGGCTTCGGATGACCCGCAAGGAGAACGGGTTCTGGCCAAAATCAATGAAGACACCAGGGATGACGAGGATATCCACATACTCAATCTGCCGCTGTCAAACCGCCTGGAAAACTGGAAGGAGATAAACGCATTCCAGCGGTCAGCCAGTGTTATCATGCAGCCGTCAACCAGAGAAGGCTTCGGACTGGTAATTACCGAGGCGCTCTGGAAGGGCAAACCGGTGATAACAGCCAATGTGGGCGCCATCCCGCTTCAGATTAGAGATGGCGATACCGGCTACTTTTATGAGACCCCGCAAAAAACGGCACATAAGGTAGTAAATCTGCTGAAAAACGCCAAGGCCGCCAGAGCCCTGGGACAGAGAGGCAAGGATTATGTCGGCGAACACTTCCTGCTGCCCGACCGTGCCGCTGATTACCTCATGGCGATGGACATGGCCATAAGCGTGAATGGAAACAGGCACCGGCGTATGCCTAATGACTCCATAATCAGCTTTCACCCCTGGTTCAAGATGAGCAAACGAAAAAAATAGATTTTAGCTCTTCCTCAATAAGTGATGCTTTCACCCTTACCGCGTACCACTCCCCCCATTGACAGTGAGAGCCACTAATTTTATAATGACGATAATATGAAAAAGAGCCGAATAGGTGTCCTGACTGGTGGCGGCGACTGTGCCGGGCTGAACCCTGCCCTGAAATGGGTGGTCAAGACGGCTATGGACGAGCGCCTCGAGGAGGAAAGAGGCACCCGCTATGAGGTCCTGGGAATTCGGGACGGGTGGAAGGGACTGGTAAATGTTGAGCCGGATAGCCCGGACATACAGGGCTATATCGTGCCCCTGAATCCTGATGTAGTCAGGACGTGGGATAGATACGGCGGCACCTTTCTGGGTACCTCGCGACTAAGCCCCTATGACCCCAAAAATGACTGTTCGAAAAGAGTGATAGAAAATATAGAAAGACTGGGACTGGAAGCCGTGGTTGCCATCGGCGGCGACGGCACCCTGGCTATCACCACCAGGCTGTCAAAGGAAGGGGTGAACGTGGTCGGCATTCCCAAGACGATTGACAAAGACCTTCCCGAAACTGACTATACGCTGGGATTTGAAACCGCCCTGAACGTCATCATCGAAGAGGTAGACAGGCTGAGAACCACGGCTGGCTCGCATAAAAGAATATTCGTGGTGGAAACAATGGGCAGGACGGCCGGCTGGCTGGCTTTAGAAGGCGGAGAATCCTGCGGGGCTTACATCATCCTTATCCCGGAGTGCGACTTCTCCATGGACAGGGTGAATGAGCTCGTCACGGAGGGTAGAAGGGCCGGGACCCGGTATGAGATTATCGTGGTGGCTGAGGGAGCCAAACCAACCGGTGGCACCGAGTTTGTCAAGAGAGAGGGGGTAGATAGCTTCGGTCACAAAGCCCTCGGCGGCGTTGGTGAGTTTGTGGCTAATGAAATCGAAAAGGGCACCAAACTGGATACACGAAGCGTAGTCCTGAGTCACCTGCAGCGCGGAGGCGCTCCCTGTGCCTACGACCGAAGAATGGGCAGGTACTTCGGTATTGCCGCCGTTGATTTAGTGGTACGGAAAAATTTCGGCAGGATGGTATGTGTCAAAAGCGGCAGAGTTACCGCCTGCCCGCTGGAAAATATATACGGGAGGCTGAACCTGGTAGACGTGGCGACACAGTATGATGCCGACAGGTATAACGGGCGCCGCACCATTCTTAACAATATTACAAAGGCGCTTACCCAGAGAGGTAAAAAAGGGTGAAGATTTGACTGATGTTGATACCCTGATAAAGCAGGCTGTCTTCGGCGACAGTGAGCCGGTCAGGGAAGAGCACAAAAAAACAATCCGTGAGATGGCTACTGACCGGGGTGTTTTCCCCGCCAGTATTCAGGGCCTGTATGAAGCCTCCGGCAAAGGGCTTTACAGCGGTATAACCGTGCCTGCCATCAACATCCGCGGCATCACCTACGATGTGGCCAGGGCTGTCTTCCGGGCAGCTATCAGGGATAGAGTTGGTGCTTTTATTTTTGAGATTGCCCGCTCCGAGATAGGCTATACCCGACAGAGTCCGGGGGAGTATGCCGCCTGCATACTGGCGGCGGCTATCCGGGAGGGTTTCAGGGGCCCCGTTTTTATCCAGGGAGACCACTTTCAGGTCAGGCGGCGTATGTACCGTGAAGACCCGGAAGCCGAGTTGAAAGAAATCAGGGAGCTGATACGGGAGGCCGTAAGTGCCGGTTTTTTGAATATTGATATTGATGCCTCCACACTGGTTGACTTGGACCAGCCAGACCTTGAGGGGCAGCAGGCCGAGAATTCCCTGATTACAGCCGAGATGACGGCGTTCATACGCAGTATTGAGCCTGAAGGTACGACCGTCTCCGTAGGTGGTGAGATTGGCGAGATAGGCAAGGGCAACAGCACCGTGGGCGACCTCAGGGCCTTTATGGACGGCTATCTCCGCCGGCTGGGCACGAACATAAAGGGAATCTCCAAAATCAGCATACAGACAGGGACAGCCCACGGCGGCGTGGTTCTGGCCGACGGGTCAATTGCTCAGGTCAAGCTTGATTTCAAGACCCTGGAGAAGCTGTCCAGGGTGGCACGCGAGGAATACGGCATGGGCGGGGCCGTACAGCACGGCGCCTCTACCCTGCCTGATGAAGCCTTTGATATGTTCCCGCAGGTAAACACGGTCGAGGTGCATCTGGCTACCGGCTTTCAAAACTTCATCTACGACAGCCCGTATTTCCCCAGAGACCTGCTGGAGGAGATATACAAACATCTGGCCAATCAATACAGCCAGGAAAAAAAGCCCGGGGAAACCGAGGAACAATTCCTGTACCAGACACGCAAGAAGGCCTTTGGCGATTTCAAGAAGGAAACGTGGCATCTCCCCGAGCACGACCTGAGTGAGCTGATGAGGGCACTGGAAGAGCGCTTCTCCTTAATCTTCCACAAACTAAATGTCGTCAATACAGTTGAACTAGTTAACAGGTTCGTCGTTAAGTCTTCCCCATCTAAATAACTACTCTAAGGTTATCATCCCGCCTCATACTAAATAAAAAAGGCTGGATATTCAGAATGTGAAAATATCCAGCCCTATATATTAAATCCCAAAAAACTACCGGCTTTAAGTCTTGCCGATTCTAAACATCTTGGTGCCGCAGGACGGGCATACACCCTGCGTCGCCGGCTTGCCATTCTTCATGGTAATAGCTCTAGGATCTTTCATTTCCTTCTTGGCACGGCACTTCACACAATATGCTTGCATGATTTCCTCCTTCCTTACCTAGTATTTGCTATAAACAATAAACTATTGTTTCCTTCCTGTCAAGAGGCTCACACGAACAAACGATAATTTTATTATGCACAAAATCTCATTTCTTTATAGAAACAGGGTACACTAAGGCATTTATTTGAGATTGCCTGACCTTCAGTATAAATTGAGTGATGCTTGTGATATACTTCTAATCAAGATTAAATTAAAGAGGACTCCAACAATATGGGTAAGACCAGAGCGGGCATTATCAATGTTACCGGTTATGCCGGTGTGGAGCTGGCACGGCTGCTACTCCAGCACCCGGAAGTAGAGCTTACCTCGGTCACCGGCAGAAGCGCTGCCGGTCAGGAGCTGGGCAGCGTTTTTCCCCACCTGCTCGGCACCGGGCTGACCATCGAACCCAAGCTGGGAGAGGTTGATTTCGCTTTCTCAGCCATGCCACATAAGGAAAGCGCCCCGGAGGTGATACCGCTGCTCAACCGCGGCATCAAGGTAGTCGATATCAGCGCCGATTTCAGACTAAATAATGCTGCCGAATACCCGCAGTGGTATGGCTTCAACCACCCCTCTCCAGACCTCCTGGGAGAAGCAGTCTACGGCCTGCCTGAGCTTTACCGAACCCGCATAATAACAGCACGGCTCGTGGCTAACCCCGGCTGCTACCCCACCGGGGCTATCCTGGCCCTGGCGCCAGCAGTCAAGGAAGGCCTGATTGGGCCCGATATTATCATTGATAGCAAATCGGGCATCTCCGGAGCCGGCAGGAGCCTCAGCCTGTCGACACACTATGCCGAAGCTGCTGAAGATACCACCGCCTATGCCCTGGGCGGGCACCGCCATCTGTCCGAGATAATCCAGGAGCTGAAAAAGCTCAATACCAGGGAGTCACCGGCCATAACCTTCGTTCCCCACCTGCTGCCGATGACCCGGGGTATACTGACCACCGCCTATGCCCCCCTGGTGCCGGGCAGGATTGCGGCGGGTAAAAGGGGGGAGGAAGACCTGATAAATATCTACCGGGACTTCTACAAGGATGAGCCTTTCGTCAGAGTGGTGGGGTTTCCGCCCCATACCAAGCATACCTGGGGGAACAATAACTGCCTGATACACCCGGCCATTGACCACAGAACCAGGAGACTCATTGTTATCAGCTGTATCGATAATCTGGTCAAGGGGGCGGCCGGGCAGGCTGTCCAGAACATGAACCTCATGCTCGGTCTGCCGGAAACAACCGGGCTTCAAGCTCTGGCCATTTACCCTTAAGAGGTATAATCAGTGAATAAATATATTACACCCGGTTTACGGGCTTCAAGCTCTGGCCATTTACCCCTGATAATGGAGGCATGACCGGTGAACAAATACCCCCACCTCGAATTGAACAAGGATATAGATGCCCTGGCCGGGTACTACGCCCCGCAGAAAGAAGTGAAGCTGAAATACAATGGCCGGGAAGTCCTGTATATAATCGGTCAGGTAGTAATCGATTCTTCCTGCTGCGGCAAGATTAACTTTAAATACGCGCTCGTGCCCGGCTACGTAGCCGGCTGGCGGACGGAGACGAATAAAGACGGCCTGCCCGTATCGGAAGTAGAACCGATTGCCGATGAAGCAACACAGGCTGATATCAGAAAAATCATCCAGGAAACCGAGCACGTATCACAGATTGAGTTCTGGTAAAAAGCTAGACCCTGGTCTCCTTCTCCACCCTCTCCCTGTAGGCAGCCATCAGCCGCCTGGTGATTTCGCCGGGCTTGCCTGTGCCGATTGTTATGTTCTTCCCCGCCTCGTCCCTGACCGCCACCAGGGGCATAATCTCTATCATCGAATTGGTCAGGAAAGCCTCGTCAAACCCCTCAAGGTCAGCCAGCCCCACATCGCCCTCGGTTACGCTTATGCCCGGAGCCTCAGAGAGCTGTATTACCACCTCACGGGTAATGCCCGGCAGGATGCCGCTTCCCAGGGAAGGTGTCACCAGACCGGAGGCTTTAACGAAAAAGACGTTGCTGCCGCCGCCCTCGGCAATAAACCCCCGGTCGTTTAACAGCAAGGCCTCATCCAGTCCGGCTGCCGTAGCTTCCGTCCTGGCCAGAACGCTTACCAGACTGTTTACCGACTTAATCCGGGATACGGGCGACTGCTGGCAGCGGCGCACCGAGGCTACTCTCACCTTAAAACCCTGCCGGTACTTCTCCGCTGAAAAAGGCGTATAAGGTCTGGCCGTGACCACCACCGTGGGCGGACGGCTAGTCCCTACCCAGGGGAAGGCATCTGCCTCGCCATGGGAAACAGTCAGACGCAGGCGGGCATCCTCCAGGTTGTTCGCTTTCAGCGTCTCCAGACAGGCTTTACCAAGGTCAATTTCTGCAAGGCTTTGGCTCAGTCCGACAATCACTGCCGAGTCCGTAAGGCGTTTTATGTGCCGCTCCAGGAGAAAGATTTTGCCGTGGTAGGCACGCATCGTCTCAAACAAACCGTAGCCGTAGAGGAAACCATGGTTAAAAACCGACACGCGTGCCTGAGCACCCGGGATAAGGGCTCCGTTCAGATAGACAATCTCGTTCATCACTACCTCCCTGACTCCTGCCTTGACAAGCTCAGGAAATTGGACAATATATCATGTCCCCTATCGGTCATGATGGATTCCGGGTGGAACTGGACGCCCTCAACCACATCCCGCCTGTTTCTAACCCCCATAACCACCCCGTCCTCAGTCCTCGCCGAAACCTCAAGAGATGCCGGCATAGACTCGGCACCGACAACAAGTGAATGATAACGCCCCCCAACCAGGGGAGACGGCAGACCCCTGAAAACTGTTTCACCATCGTGGAAAATGAGAGAGCTCTTACCATGAACCGGGATAGTGTTTCGCTTGATTAAACCACCATAAACATAACCGATGCACTGGTGCCCCAGACACACCCCCAATATAGGAATCCTCCCCCGGAAGTAACGGACAACTTCATTGGAAATCCCGGCTTCCAGCGGGGTACAGGGACCGGGAGAGATGATGATATGGCTCGGCGCCATAGCTTCAATCTGTTCTATGGTTATGGCGTCATTACGGTAGACCACAGGCTCCCGGCCCAGCTCACCCAGGTACTGCACCAGATTATAGGCAAACGAATCATAGTTATCAATAACCAGAATCACGATACTATCTCCACATCAGTCTGAGATGAAAGCTGGAGTGCCTGAAAAATCGCCCTGCCCTTGTCCAGGGTCTCAACATATTCCGCCTCCGGCTCGGAGTCATAGACGATGGCTCCCCCCATCTGAAAATAAGCCCGGCCCCCCTTAATAATCATGGTCCGAATCACTATGTCCAGGTCCATGTCACCACCGAAGCTGAGGTAGCCAAGAGAGCCGGTATAAACGCTCCTCCGCGTCGGCTCCAACTCATCAATAATCTCCATGGCCCGTACCTTGGGGGCTCCGGTTATGGAACCACCGGGGAAGGTGGCTTTAAGCAGGTCAATGCGGTCTTTCTCCTCACTCAATCTGCCCACTACCGTAGAGGTCAGGTGAAAGACGGTGGGAAAGGTCTCCAGGATGGCCAGTTCCGTAACCCTTACCGTCCCGTAGCGGCAGACACGCCCTATGTCGTTCCTCTCCAGGTCGACAATCATCATATTCTCCGCCCTGTCCTTAACGCTTGAGAGCAACTCCGTAGCCAAGGCCCTGTCCTCCTTGGGAGACCCCCCCCGGGGGCGGGTCCCCTTGATGGGGCGGGTCTCCACCAAATCGCCCCGAACCTTTAAAAATCTCTCCGGCGAGGCACCGACAATACACACTCCGTCAAAGTTAAAATAGTTGGCAAATGGGGCCGGATTGATTTTTCGCAAGCGCTTATAAAGCTCGTATGGCGCCATACGTATATCAGTTTCAAATCTCTGGGACAGGTTCACCTCAAATATATCGCCGGCGCAGATATACTCCCGGGCGGTCGCCACCGCCTGCAAATACCCGTCATGAGAGAAACCGGACTTAAGCACCACATTTCCACTAACGGCGGTTGCCCCGACAGTAGAAAGCGGGGGACAGTTCTCAACACGACTCTCTAGCTCCCTGAGCTTTGATGTTGCCCGGCGATGCCTTCGGCTCTCACCCAGCTCAGGGAAGCCGGTGGCTACCAGATATGTCCTCTTCTCCAGGTGGTCAAAGGCCACAATGGCGTCGTAGAAAGCCAGATAACACTCAGGGAGATTCAAATCGTCAATAGCCGTGGAGGGCAGGCGCTCAATAAAATGGCACAAATCATAGCTGAAATAACCTACAGCGCCGCCGATAAAGGGGAGATTAATCCCGCTGCCGTCCAGGGAATATACCCCCAGCAGTTCACCAAGCACATCAAAGGGGTTGCCCTGCCTGACCTTCTCCACCCCGTCTCTAATGAGAGACACCTCATCACCCCGGCTCCTGAGCACCAGAAACGGGTCACTGCCCATAAAGGAATAGCGCCCCAGCTTGCCCGGGTCCATGCCGCTGTCCAGAAAGAAGCTGAAAGACCGCCCGGCGAAGGCCTCAAAGCACTCAGAGGCATTAAGTGGTGTCTTTATCTCTTCTATAATCGGATAACGCATAATTTTAGAAAGCCAGGATTAAAATCGGGTCATCATTGAATTATATAACCATCTTGCTACTTTATAAAGCTGAAGATATTTTCTTTCTTATCTATTCCCACCCTCCGCCCTCGCGGCATCAGAGGCTTATCCCGTTAGATATACCTACCCCACCCCCGAATAAGTGG
>CAYWRT010000030.1:0-2982 GCA_964460815.1 uncultured Dehalococcoidaceae bacterium | reverse complement strand
TGAGGTTAATAAACACTCTCACCTGTGGCATGTTGCCTGTTTCCTTCTGGCTCTGCTATCCTGTTAAAAACGAGAGAAAATGCGAGACACCAGCACAGGCAGCACGACCAAGTTCCGTCGCCGGGATTATGTCAAGATAACTATCTTCGGCTTTGCCCTGACTGCCCTGTGGCAGAGTATGCACGCTATTATACTGCCCCTGCGTCTTCTGGACTTCGTGGCCGAGTCCCAGAAGAATACTTATCTCGGTCTGATGACTCTTACGGGGCTGCTACTGGCCATGGCCGTCCAGCTAATAGCCGGAGCGATTAGCGACCGCTCCAGTTTTAAATGGGGTCGAAGGCGGCCCTACATCCTGCTGGGCAGCATAGCGGCTCTGTTGTTTATCCCGGGGGTTGGCCTTGTCGGGAGCTATGCGGCGATTTTTGCCGTTTACTGCCTGCTACAGGCCAGCACCAATACCGCCCAGGGACCCTACCAGGCATTCATTCCCGAAATGGTGCCCGAAGGCAAGAGGGGGCTGGCCTCAGGGGTGAAGGGGTTGCTCGAGATACTGGGGGGGGCAGTACTAATCTACCTCTCCGGCATCCTGATGGGCCAGTACTCGGCTGACACGGGGAGCCTCTGGCTGTGGGTGGTACTGGCGGTACTGGCGATGGTATTGCTGGGAGCCATGGTGGCTACCGTGGTATCTGTTAAGGAGCCACCGGCAACCGGGGACAGGCAAAGAACATCATTGCTATCTACGTTGTACCAGACCCTCAAGGACATCAGAACCAATCATGACTTTATCTGGTTTTTAGTATCCCGTATGCTCGTCTTTATGGCTTTTACCACGATACAGCAGTTCGCCCTGTACTTTCTCCGGGATATTATCGGCGTCACCAATCCCGCCGAGGCAACCGCCCGCTTCTCGGTGCTGGCCGTCGCGGCCATGCTGGTGGTAGTCTGGCCCGCCGGTTATTTCTCAGACAGGATAGGCCGCAAGCCAATCACCATCACCGCGGGACTGCTCGGCGCCCTGGGCATTGCCATCATCTTTTTCTCAGAGGACTACGGCACAATACTATGGGCAGCGGCCATTATCGGCATCGCCATGGGCGTCTTTAACAGCACCAACTGGGCTTTAGCCACCGATTTGGTAGCACAAGGGGAAGAGGCAAGGTATCTCGCCATTGCCAACATGGCGACAGCGTGCGGGGCGGCCCTGTCACGCCTCATCGGACCGTTAATTGATTTCTTTAACAACTACAGCCCCGGACTCGGCTACAAGGCTATGCTGCTGGCCTGCTTTGTCTACTTTATAGCCGGCGCCGTACTGATAGTAAAAGTCAAGAGACGTGTCTAATCAAGCCAGGGCACCAATATCTTCAACCCCAGGGCAGCCAGAGTCACCATGACCACATATAATATTGTCCTGCCAAGCCAGCAGGGAATAAAGAACTTCCAGAAGGGAAGGCGAAGGGCACCAGCCGCAATACCCACCAGGTCAAAAACAAAGGGTACCACTGAAAAAATAAAGATGGTTATCCACCCCCACCTTCTAACCCAGCCCTCAACCCGGCCATACATCCGGCTCCTGGTTACCAGACCGCGGCCGCTACGGCCAGCCACATAACCGGTTATCTCCCCGATAGCCGCCCCGAAACCGCCAGCCAGCCCTACCAAGAAAGGCAGGGGCATGGTAGCGCCCAGGCTCATCATTACCGCCATATTGCTGACGGGCAGGAAAATAGTGGCGTTCAAGACAATGCTGATAATAAAAGCACCCAGATAGCCATAGGCTTTCAGTTCTTTGAACATTCCTGGATTTCGCCAGTAAAAGTAGAATATGCAGACCATGATGGCGATAACTACCAGCAGACCGGCCAGAGGAATAATACCTCTCCTGAGCCAGCCAAGCAGCCCTACCCCACCCCTGTTATTGTTACTATCCTTGTTGGTCATCTTGTTCCCTTTAGCAGAGCGTGGCGAAACCAGCCACACAACGAGGTAATTATACCATGCCTTATCATAACCCTTAAATTACTAAGGCTCAGCCCCTCTTTTTTATTTTGCTTATCTATTCCCAACCAAGCCACCCAGCATCATCTGCGGCTTATCCCATAGTTCTCTCCCCCCGCCCCATAGAGAGTTATAGAGAGACGAAGCCTATTTGCTATTTATTCTTATCTATTCCCACCCTGCCACCCAGCATCATCTGCGGCTTAGCCCATAGTTCTCTCCCCACGCCCCATAGAGAGTTATAGAGAGACGAAGCCTATTTGCTATTTATTCTTATCTATTCCCACCCTGCCGCCCAGCATCATCTACGGCTTATCCCGTAAGATGTGCCCCCCACCCCCAGAATGAGTGGGGGCACGGCTGGTGATGTAGACAAAAATACCTCTTTTCAAGAGTGGGGGAAAAGGGGAGGAATATTTGCGGGCTAAGCCATGGGTGATACGAGGGCGGTAGGGTGGGATTAGATTTGAAACGAGGGATACCGGGGTAGGGTAATAAAATATCGGGGGTTGATTTTAAGAAACAATCTCCATTCACCCCTTGTTTTGGCAAAACGGTTGTGCTATCATCATGATAAGGCGAGAGATGACCACAGAGAGAGAAAAAGCACTGGAGCTAGCTATTGGTCAGATTGAAAAGCGGTTTGGCAAAGGCTCCATTATGAAGCTGGGGGAGTCGGCCACACTGCCACCAATAGCCGCCATTCCCACCGGCTCACTAGCTCTAGACCTAGCCCTGGGTGTAGGCGGGATACCCCGAGGACGAATTACAGAGATATTCGGGCCCGAGGCATCAGGAAAGACTACCTTAGCTCAGCACATAATCGCCGAAGCACAAAAAAGAGGAGGTACGGTTGCCTATATTGATGCGGAGCACGCTCTGGACCCCTCTTATGCAGCCAATTGCGGTGTGAATGTTGATGACCTGCTCATCTCGCAACCAGATACCGGCGAGCAGGCCCTGGAGATTACCGAAGCG
>CAYWRT010000029.1:11499-16116 GCA_964460815.1 uncultured Dehalococcoidaceae bacterium | reverse complement strand
TTTCCCACCCGGGCCCGCCCTCGCGCCATCTGAGGCTTATCCCGTGAGTATATGCCCCGCCAACCCACATGGTATTAGCTTTTTTCTTTCTTATCTTTTCCCACCTAGACCGCCCTCGCGCCATCTGAGGCTTATCCCGTAGGTGTATTCCCCACCCCCCACGAATAAGGGTTAGAAATATGTTTGCTCACCATCCCACAGGGAGTAGGCACGGAGAGGGGCGAAGCCCCCTCTTCTCTTTCTTCCCACTCATCTCGGGGGGTAAGGTGGAGAACATTTGCGGGCTAGGCCGTGAGTGATGCGAGGGTGGCCGGGTGGGAATAGATTGGCACCGAGGGGGGATTAGGGGGTGAGGTTAAGATGGAGTGGGGCTAGATAGAATAGAGTCAAAGTTGATGCTGAACCAAACGAAATTAGACGGGGATTTTTGAAGCTGAGTTTTCTAAAATATCAGGGTTGGCTTGGTTGACATTTGTCACGATTGTAGTAGAATTAATATAATATGAGGCTTTTTGGCACATCCGGCATACGTGCTGTTTTCGACAGGGACCTGGTTTATCTGGCATTTAGGGCGGGACTGGCGGCGGGCAGGAGCTACGGTAACATGGTGGTGGGCACGGATACACGGACTTCCCGGGATGCCATGAAACACGCCGTTATCTCCGGCGTGCTGGCAGCCGGTGCCAGGTGCCGTGATGCCGGGGTGGCACCCACGCCGACGTTGGCTTATATCACCAGGGAGTTTGATGCCGGGGTAATGGTGACGGCATCACATAACCCCCCGCAGTATAACGGCATCAAGCTCTTGAACCCGGATGGCTCTTCCTTTACCTCCTCCCAGCAAGAGCGGATGGAAGAAGCTATGCTGGCCGAATCCTTTGAGCTTGCCGGGTGGGAGGATATTAAACAGAGCAGCGTTTACGAAGGAGCCATTGAGCATCATATCGAGTGCATATTACCTAACTTTCCCCGCAATATGAAGCTGAAGGTGGTGGTGGATGCTGGCTGTGGGGCGGGTTCTGAAATAACTCCTCAACTTTTAAGCAGGCTTGGCTGTGAAGTAGTCGCCCTGAATTGTTATCCCAGCGGTTTCTTCCCCCGTGGCATTGAGCCAACCGAGGCCAACCTGGAGAATTTGAGGAAGGCGGTTAAGGAGTCCGGCGCCGACGTCGGCATTGCCCATGATGGTGATGCTGACCGTATGATGGCAGTTGATGACCGGGGCGAGTTCGTCTCCGGGGACAGGCTGCTGGTGATTTTTGCCCGGGCGGTGGGGGCAAGAGAGGTCATTACCACCCTGGATGCCTCCATGGCGATTGAGGAAATGGGTTTCAGTGTCAGGCGGACGCCGATAGGGGATACCGCTGTCTCTGAGGAACTGAGGAATGGCGGCGATTTTGGCGGCGAGACATCGGGAAGCTGGATTTTCCCCAATATCTCGCTGTGTCCTGATGGCATCTATGCCGCGGCTCAGGTTGTGGCTATAGCCAGACAGCAGAGGCTTTCGGAGCTGGTTGATAGTATACCTTGTTATCCGCTGCTTCGGGGCAATACCAGCAGTGAGGGCGTGGTCATGCCCCGTCTGGAGTCGGGGTTAATGGCTATGGAGCCACTCTCGGTAAGCAATATTGATGGCTTGAGACTGGAATTCAAGGATGGATGGTTGCTGGTTCGCGCCTCGGGCACCGAGCCCAAAATCAGGCTGACCGCTGAGGCCAGAAGCGAGGCGAGAGTACACCAGCTATATGATAGTGCCCTCAAGGCAATTAAGGATTCTGTAGATACTGGGGGAAAGACAGATTGAAAGCAGTTATTTTAGCCGCCGGTGAAGGCAACCGGATGCGTCCTTTGACCCATACCAGACCCAAGGTCATGCTGCCCATTGCCAATAAGCCTATTCTGGAGCACCTGCTCCTTGAAGCCAGAGAGGCTGGCGTCGGGGAGTTTGTCTTCATCGTTGGCTATTGTGATGAGCAGGTGCGTAACTATTTTGGTGGGGGTGAGAGGTGGGGGGTGGATATCGCCTATTGTGAGCAAAGGAAGCAGCAGGGTACCGCGGATGCCATCAGGATGGTTGAGGACATGCTGGATGGCAGCTTCCTGGTAATGAACGGAGATGTTATCGTCAACCATGAGGACATTGGGCATTTATTAAAAAGTAACTGTAATACGATGAGTATCATTGAGGTTAAAGATACCCGGGGCCTAGGACTGGTCGAGATGTCTGGAGGCAAGGTCGTCCGCATTTATGAGAAGACGCAGAAACCGCCGACGAATAAGGCTAATGCCGGGCTATATCTGTTTACTCCGGAAATATTCACGGCCATATCCCGGACAGTGAAGTCGCCCCGGGGCGAATATGAGATAACCGATTCTCTGCAATTGTTGGTAGAGACCGGGCAGGATGTTGCCTGTAATGAGCTGAAATACTGGCTTGACCTCAGTTACCCGTGGGATTTGTTGCCGGCCAATGAATCACTGCTGGCCGGCATTGAGCCGCAGAACCTGGGCATTGTAGAAGAGAACGTGGTGACGAAGGGCGCCGTTGCTATCGGTAAGGGTACGGTGGTAAGGTCGGGTGCCTACATAGTGGGACCGGTGATAATCGGGGAGGATTGTGAGGTCGGGCCGAACTGTTACATCCGTCCTCATGCTTCCATTGGTGATGGCTGTCATATTGGCGCTTCGGTTGAGGTCAAGAACTCGGTAATAATGAGGGGCAGCAAGCTTCCCCACCACAACTATGTGGGTGATAGTGTCATTGGTGAACAGTGCAATCTTGGCGCCGGCACCAAGATTGCCAATCTGAGGCTGGACAAAAAGAATATTCAGGTGGCTGGCATAGATACGGGGAGGCGCAAGCTGGGGGCAATAATCGGTGACCGGGTCGAAACCGGGATAAATGCCTGCATCAATGTAGGCTGTATGATTGGCAATAATGCCTTTATCGGGCCGGGGGCTCTGGCCAGCGGGGTTATCCTGCCGGATTCAAGGATATTTTGAGGGGTGGAGAATGAAACAGGCAATAGTCTTGGCGGCCGGCGAAGGGCAGAGGCTCAGGCCATTTACCGTTACCAGACCGAAGTCGATGCTTTCCATAGCGGGTAAACCGATACTGCAATATGTGGTTGAGTCATTGGCCCGGAATGGTATCCGGAACATTGTGTTTGTGGTTGGCTACCGGAAGGAGCAGGTATATGATTACATGGGTGCCGGCGAACGGTTTGGCGTTGACATAACCTATGTAACTCAGGAGACGCAGTTAGGCACGGCTCATGCCCTGGCACAGACCAGGGGGGTGGCCGGGGACGAGTTTCTGGTTCTACCCGGCGATAACCTGATTGAGGCTGATACCATTGCCGAGTTTGTCATGACGAGGCCGGAGGCGGTGCTGGTCAAAAGAGTGGCTAACCCGGTGGGGTACGGGGTAGTGAGTGTTGATAGTGGCGAGGTAAAGGACATTGTGGAGAAGCCCAAGGAGGCGGGGAGCAATATGGCTAATACCGGTATTTACGCCTTTACCAGAGAGATTTTTAAGTTCACTGAATCCGTGCTGGATATTCCGGATGCTCTCAATAATATGATAGCCAGGGGTCATACCATTAACGCCCTGGAAACTAATGGCACCTGGCTTGATGTGGTCTATCCGTGGGATATTTTGAGTCTTAATGATGTTCTTCTTCGCCGCATCGAGGCCAGTCTGGGTGGTACTATTGATAAGGGTGTTTCGCTGAGAGGACAGGTTTCGGTGGGAGAGGATACCGTAATCAGGTCTAATGCTTACATATCAGGCCCGGTGGTTATCGGGAGCGGCTGTGATATTGGCCCTAATGTATGTATTATGCCGGCTACCAGCATCGGTGACAATGTCGTTATTTCATCATTTACCGAGATTAGGAACAGCGTTATCGGTAATGACGTTTCCATTGGCCCTGGCTGTATCATCAGCGATTCGGTTATTGGCAAGGGCTGTGTGATAAAGGGGCGCTTCACTGCCTGTGGCGGTCACAGTGAGGTCAGGATTAATGGTGAGAGCCCGCTGGTAAATATAGGTGCCATGCTGGGTGAGGATTGTAATCTGGAAAGTAATGTGGTGGCTCAGCCGGGTGTTATTGTGGGTAACTCCTGTCAAATCCAGATGCAGAAGACGCTCAGTGGTCGGTTGCCTGACCGGAGCCTGGTGTTTTAGCGCCGTCCGGCGTGTTTTCGGAGGCAAAACTTGGTGGGCTGAGCTGCCGGCCAGTCTGACACCAGGGCTTTACCCGTGTCCTTTGTAAGGAGCTTTTTAGCTATGTGTGGCATTGTCGGTTATATCGGGGAGAAAAAGGCTCAGCCGATTCTGCTTAACAGCCTGGGCAGGCTGGAGTACCGGGGCTATGACTCCTGTGGCATAGCTGTCGCGGCGGGTGGTATCAAGGTCTATAAGGATGCCGTCAGGGTGAAGGCACTGGAGAAGGCATTATCTCCGATTGATGGGACGGCAGGCATTGGTCATACCCGGTGGGCAACCCACGGTGAGCCGTCCCGGGTGAATGCCCACCCGCACTGCGACTGTACCGGCCGGATTGCTGTGGTGCACAACGGGGTAATAAACAACTATCATATACTCAGGGAAAA
>CAYWRT010000029.1:0-11489 GCA_964460815.1 uncultured Dehalococcoidaceae bacterium | reverse complement strand
GTGAGGGGCATGTTCTGTCTTCTGACACCGATACTGAGGTAATACCGCACCTGATTGAAAAGTATTATGAAGGTGACCTGGAAAAGGCGGTAGAGCTGGCCCTGCGTGATATAGAGGGTTCCTATGCCATTATTGTGCTGATGGCAGATGAGTACAGACTGGTTGCCGCCAGAAAGGATAGTCCGCTGATTATTGGCGTTGGTGACCGGGAGAACTTTATTGCCTCGGATGTGCCGGCGATACTGGACTATACCAGCCGTGTTATCTATCTGGAAGATGGTGATATGGCTGTTGTTACTGCGGGCAAGGTGGAGGTGAAGAGGGACGGTGCCCAGGTTGCCCGGAAAGAGGATAAAATATTGTGGAGTGTGGAAGACGCTCAGAAGGCGGGCTATGAGCACTTCATGCTTAAGGAAATACATGAGCAGCCCAAGGTAATAAGGGATACCCTCACCGAATATATAGCCGCGGCGGAACCGGCTGCTGACCTGGCGGTAGCCGCAGATATGAGACTGGAGGGTATGCTTATACTGGCTTGTGGCACCTCTTACCATGCTGCCCTGATAGGTAAGTACATCATTGAAGAGCTGATTAAAATCCCGGTGAGAGCTGAGTTTGCCTCTGAATACAACTACAGCGGGCTGGCACCGGCCGGAAATAAAGCCATTGTCATCACCCAATCCGGTGAGACAGCCGATGCCCTCAGGGCAATGAAGAGACTGAAAGAAGGGGGCTGTCAGGTTATTGCCATTACCAATGTAGTGGGCAGCACCGCCAGCCGGATTGCCGACCGGACTGTTTATACCAGGGCGGGCCCGGAGATAAGCGTGGCGGCTACAAAGACCTTCGTGGCTCAACTTATAGCCCTGTACTGGTTGGCATTACCATATTCCAGGGTTGACCTTAGAAAGTTGGATGACCTCATTATGGAATTGAGACAATTGCCGATTAAAGTCCAGCAGGTGCTGGACAATGAGGCGGCAATTTTAGAATGTGCCCGGCAAATATCTGATTTTGAGAATATATTCTACATTGGTAGAGGCATTAACTACCCCGTAGCCCTGGAAGGGGCACTTAAAATGAAGGAGATTTCCTATATTCATGCTGAGGGTTATGCGGCCGGGGAATTGAAGCACGGGCCATTTGCCTTACTGGGTAGCCGTACGCCGGTGGTGGCTGTCGTGGCTCAGGATAATACCTATGAGGCTATTGTGACCGGCATTAAGGAGATTAAGGCCCGGCAGTCTCCGGTGCTGGCACTGGCCGGAGAGGGGGACGAGACCATTGGGGGGCTGGCGGACTCGGTTATTACGGTGCCTCAGGTTGACCCCATATTTTCCCCGGTAGTGAATGCCGTGGTCTTGCAGTTGCTCGCTTACTACGTAGCCAGGCAGAGAGGTTGCCCCATAGACTTTCCGCGGCACCTGGCGAAGAGTGTCACCGTGGAATAGGTGTTGCTTTTTAGGCGGCTTCTATCGGTATTGTGGTAAACCTTCTCCTGGCTAGCTTCTCAGCCGTGACCATTATGGCTTCGGCATCGTGATTTAATTGGGACACCAGGAATATCATGGCCGGTGCCGGTGCCTGTTTGGTGGCTGTTGACAGGGTGATGGTGGCCGGGTGGTTCCTGGCGGCTTCTTCAATAGCTCTGTATTCGAAGTTGAGCACACCGAGTAGCCGCTGGGCTGGTTCTGATTCCGCCTGTTTGAGCTGGGTGATACTTCGCCTGATTTTGGCGATATCAGACGGTTCCAGGTGTCGGTCAGCGAATTCTACCGGAGTGATTTCTCTCACCAGTGACAGCGCCTGCCTGAGTATTTCCAGGGGGTCGGTGATAGCTGTGCTGAGGACAGTGCTCTGATGATTATAGGCAGCCAGTGCCGTGGGAATGCTTTCTCTGGCCAGGGTTAACGCTACTGTTATCAGGTTGAAGGCCAGTTTATCGGCTGCCTCGGCGTCGGTAACGGACAGGTTAACGGCGATGATGGCTGCCTGTTCCCCAGCCTCAGTGTATTCTTTTACTACGAGCTGACTCAGTTTCAGGGTATGCTTCCAGTCTATGTCTTTTAGCTGGTCGCCGGGCTGGTAGGTACGGCTGTCGAGGTACTCTATGCCTCTCTTCGGTATCATGATAACCTGGGGTAGCAGTGTGGCTGCCGTAATCACCCCGGTCCCTGTCTGCTCCAGATATTTCCGGGCCAGCCATTCGGCATATTTCGCTCTGGGGATTATGTGTAGCTGTAGTGGCTCAAGCCGCTGGTTCATCTGGATAAGACCTCGCGGGTCTATAGCCGATACCTGTAGCTGCGGGCAGGATTGTCCCGCCAGCGGCGGCGTAAAGCTGAGGTCCAGCCCTGTTTTACCCTTATTCAGGACAAATCCTGACGGTGTGACTTCGACCCAGGGGTCAGCCGGATGGAGCTGGCAGTGGAGCCTGACTGATGCCCGGCTGGTAATGGGCAGGGTGATGCTACCCGTGGTTCCGGCGATGATTCTTTTCCTGGTGGTGGGGGTGGCGAGGGGCTGGCGGGGAATGGTGAGGAGTATCCCTGTCAGCACACCCAGCAGGTACAGGGCGAAGATGATGCCGGTGAACAGCAGGACAGGATTATTGACCGCCGGTGATATGAGCATTATGACCAGGGCTGAGGTAAACAGTGATGCCAGGGTATGGGTGCTATGCCGGCCTGTTCTTCCCTTTGTAAACATTTGAATGTCGTGGCCGTTCTGCCTCAGGTTATAGTCAAGTAAATAGATAATGGGGAGGATAAACACTACCGATATGATTGGCACTCCCGTTGGTGGAAGTAGTATCAGGCGCTCCAGCAGCGGTGCCAGTGCCAGCGGCGTTAAGAATATGACCGCCACGGTGATAGCCACATTGAGTCTTGGTGGCAGGGGGCGTATGGTGGTAAACAGCATCGCCAGTAGTAGCACCAGTGGCAGCAGGGAGCGGGGCAGCGGCGACATAATGGTGGCTGCCAGCAGAACCAGCAGCCCGTATATTTGACATAATAATCGCGATGATAGTCTATTCATGGTCTATTTTCGGCACGGGGACCTCGGCAGCTACCTCGTTGATGATGGACTCGGGGCTGATGTTCTCCATTTCGGCTTCAGCATTGATGCGGAGTCGGTGCGAAAGGGTGGGAATAAGAAGCCTTTTTACATCGTCGGGAATGGCGAAGTCCCTTTCCTGGATAAAGGCCAGTGCTCTCGCCCCGGTGAACAGGGCGATGCTGGCCCTGGTGCTTGGTCCCAGCTGGATGTCCTGATGATGGCGCAGGCGGTCAATGATGTCAAGGATGTAGCGGCGGACACTATCATTAATATGCACCTTCTTGACCTCCTGCTGGAGCTGAATAATGTCGTCGGGTGTGGTCACGGCTGAGATATGTGGCTCGGATATGGCATCGATATCTTGCAGGACTCTGTCTTCCTCTTCCAGGCTGGGGAAGGCGCTCCATATTCGGAACATAAAACGGTCTGTCTGCACGTCGCTGAGCGGGGAGGTTCCGGGGCCGCCGTAGGGTACCTGGCTGGCAATGACAATGAAGGGCTGTTCCAGGGTATGGGTTTCGCGTTCAATGGTAACCTGGTGCTCCTGCATTGACTCGAGCAGGGCAGCCTGGGTGCGGGGTGTTGTCCGGTTCAGCTCGTCAGCCAGAAGTACATTGGCGAAGATAGGGCCGGGCATGAAAGTGGCGCTGCCGTCGGGGCGGTAGAGGTAAAACCCGAGGATATCAGCGGGCAGCATATCCGGCGTGCCCTGAACCCTCTTGAACTTACCACCGATGGTACAGGCAAAGGTACGGGCAATGGTGGTTTTAGCCGTGCCGGGTAAGCCCTCAATGAGCACATGCCCCTGGCTCAGCAGGGCTACCAGAAGGAGCTCCTTTATATCGTCCTTACCGATTACTATCCTGGATACCTCGGCAATAATGTCTTTCAGTATTCCCTGCCTTTTTTCCTGCTTTATCGTCATTATCGTCTCCTTTACAGAGGTTCTGCCACTTTGCCTTTGTGCTGGTAAAGATGAATAAATAAAAAGCCTAGGATTCTTCAGGCTGTTCCTTCTTTCTATGCCATACCGGCTTCAGCGCTAGAACAAGTGCCAGTGTCACCAGTCCCGATGTTCCCCAGGGAGTAGCCAGGCGATGGCGTATTGTTGCCAGCATATCCTTAGTCTGGTGGAGCTCCGATGGCGGCAGATGGGACTGGTCAAGGTAAAGACAGGTCGTGGTATCGGCAATATTTTGCATAAAATTATTGTTGCCTTCTATTGTCTCCATGCTGTTGATGAACAGGCTCGGGTCGGCGGCGAGTATTACCTGTCCGCTACCCAGACTATGGCGGGAGATTACCGGCAGTGGGCCTGTAGGCTCGCCCTTCTCCCATGTGTGGTTGCCATTCAGGTCAAGGAAGCTGAATGAAGAGGATAGGGCGAGGGTGTCAGCCGGAGCCGCGTTCACCAGACAGGTGGCATGGTTTAAAACCAGGCTTTCCGTATGGAGGGTCAAAGGGTCGGGTTCAAGGTGGATAATCCTGGGGAACTGTTTATTTTTGTAATGAATCATCGGGTCAAGCAGCGTCTGCCCTGAGAAACGCACCCTGAGTCCCAGGTATTCCAGAATATGGTTGCCGTGGCCGTAGTCATCCGCCAGGAGCAGCCTTCCCCCCCGGATGACGAAGCTGTTTAGCTGTCCCAGTTCCGCGATGGTGCAACTGCGGTAGGGAATAAGGATGAGAGTCGCCCCCTGTGGGGAGTCAGGAAGTTCCGACAGGGATTCCATGGGTAGGACCGGGTAACAGGCGGTTATACTACTGGTGCCATTCCAGAACGGGTTCTCCACCCGGAAGTCCTCATTTGACGGGAAGAACCACATGGCTGTGATAAGGACAATGACCAGGGCTGTAGCCAGTATCAGCAGGAATCTACGAAGTTCCATGTCGCAGCTCCTCTTTGATGGTGGCGGCCAGCTTTTCGGCTCTGTTGGCTGAATCTTCACGCAGACTGCGGGCGGAGTAGAGGGCAATCTCAGCTATTCCGGTCAGCTCGGCGAACTGCCTGATAGCCATTGGCAACAGCCGCGTAGCCATTTTAAGAAACTCCCGCAGGGTGATATTTGGCGCCATAACAATGCCGGTGGTCTTTTCGACAATCTCCAGTCCGCCCCGATAGGCGGCCAGTATTCTGCCTTTAATGGCGGTGAGCCCGGCTCTGGGTTCTGGTGCCGGGGTGATGGGGGGCAGTTCTATTAGTTCAGCCCGGGGGATACCCGTCTCTTCTCGCCGTCGGGTCAGGATACCCATATCAACGAGTATCCACATGGCCAGAAAAGCTATTGTTATCAATTCTATACTCAGCGGGTTTACGATAAGGAGCCGTTTCTTCGCCTCGAGGGCAGCGTACCCCGGCCCCACCGGGGCAACGGTCATGGTGACTTCCTGGAGACTGGCTGGAGACAGGTCAAGCAGCGCCCTCGGGGATATGGTAAAGCTGCCATCGGCAGATGTTGTTGCCGTGCTCGACGTGTTCCTGGAGATGAGGCTTACCCTGGCTCCCGGCACCGGGCCGAGTTCGTGGTAAACCCGGCCGCTAATCTGCATGGCTTTTGGCAGGATAATGATTTTGGGCGCTTGGGTCTCAAGATATATCGGCAGCTTGCAAATGTTGAGACCGCGGGTCTCGGTAGCACCGCGGTAGCGCCCCTGGGAGATGACGTTTATGGTCAGTTTGTGCTTGCCGGTCGAAACCTGTGGCGGCGGGGTTACCTCAAGGCGGAACGGACCCGCCACCGTTTCTTCAGCCAGATGATTTTCATCTATAAGTATTTCGACCTTACGGCCAGCATTGCCATCGCTTGAGCTGACCCGGCCGCTGATGGAGAAGGGTAGCCCCGGGTGGGCGACTTCGGGCGCGGATACCTCCAGCCGGGTAGGGTAGAACATGGTGTTGATTGTTACCGGCGGGCTCTGGCGGGCAAGATATATACCGGTATCGTCACCTGTGGGTTCATATACGGCGGTAAGGGTCATGTCGGTTACATATTTACGGGGTATGTTTATATTGCATACGTATGAGCCGTCACTTGCGGTGGTGACAGCTATCGGCTCTTTGTCCAGATAGAGAACCAGGTTCCTCCTGGCTAGCGGTTTGCCATCGCGGCTGAGTGTGCCTGAGGCAGTGATGCTGTCGCCGACAAATGCGGATGCCGGGTTAATGCTGAGGCTCAGCTCGGTGGGTCTTAGCTCCGTCGCCTGTATATAGCTCTCATTGAGGTTCCGCCAGAGGCTATCGAGTTCATCAATCAGCTGCCCGAGCCTTTCCAGACCCGCTTCCAGGCGGGTCTGAGCCTGCCTTAGCTGGCTGGCCATGGGACTGGCAAAAACACCCATCTGGTTGACCATGGTATCGGTGGCTACTTTAACATCTTCCCGCTGGGCACGGGCATTTTGGATATCGGCTTCGGCGTCATCAAGCCTTTTTTTGGCTTCATGAATCTGGTTATGGGCCAGCAGGGTTGACGTCTCTTCGAGGAGGAATTCCAGGTTATCAAGATTGGTAAATAGTTGCTGGCAGAGATGGCTGTATCGGTCAACGATGTACCGTAGCTCATCGGGCAAATCGGCAGTTTTTATCTCGTTCAGTGAATCTTGGGCACTCTGGTATTGCCGGCTGGTGGCCAGGTTGAGGGTCTGGCTGTAAGTGAGCAGCATTTCTTAATTATCCAGCGGGCCTGTAGCTGTCAGTGGGTTTTCGTGGGGGACCTGGGTGGGTTGGGCGAGGGTGGACAGGCCGGTAGCAATCATTCCCAGCACGGCCAGTATAGGGAGTGTGATAACCAGTCTTTTCATAGTAAGCCGGGTGGTGACCAATATTCATGCCAGTATCTTGAGGGCCTGGAAACATAAAACAATAACAAAGCCACCGAATAGCATGGTGCTGACCAGGGTCAGTCCGCGGCGGGCTTTGTTATTGAAGTATGCGTACAGCTCGGTAACAATAAAGGACTCTATGACATAGATAGTATAATAAATGTCTAATGAGTTCTGTCCGGTGGCAATCAGGATTACGGTAGTTAGCAGGAGTGAGAGGGCAATGGTTAGTACATAGTGGTTATACATTCTCATCGGATTACCTCAAGCTCAACGGAATATTTCCCATTGAGGTGCTCTTCTTGCTTGATGGTGATTGGCTTATCCCAGGCTTCAGCAGCTATCGAGGCAACTAGTGAGGCCAGGGGCCCTCCCAGACACCGGTGAGACCAGGAAGCGCCGTTTTCAATGCGAGGCTTGTCTATTTCTACCTTGATGTGGTCATTATGGTAGCTGACTCTTGTCCCGTCAGCCACTCCCAGCCTTCCGGTTAACAGTGAGGTCAGCGCTGATTCCAGCTCGGCCGGGCTGGCGCCCGGTTTTGAGTCCAGCATGCCGGTGGCCGTGCTCCCGATGGTGGAGATTAGCAGTCCAATATCTTCCGGGCCGGCTCCGTATCTGACAATAAGTCGCTGGGGCAGGGCTTTGGTTATTTCAGGTCTTGAGCCGTTCGAGTGTAAGGGTATAAAGGCACGGGGCCGGTTGCTGGCCAGTGAAGAGGGCAGATAGATAGCCCTGGTTTTAATCTCGAGTTCCTCTATCAGGGTGGCTATGTTGTCCAGGCCGGTTTCAAGGAGGAGGCGGCAGACCTCGGGCGGCAGTTTGGGTACCGCCTTTCCCAGGGCTATGAGGATGAATGACAGGATAAGCGTGCAGATGCCCAGCGCCGTTAGCCAGACCAGGTGAAAAATGAGGTAAGCGGGTAGAGAAATCAGGCCGCTAGCAATCAGCAGGCCGAAGCCACTCCATGTATACGGGTTTCTGTTTCTCAACCGGGGGTCCCCCTTACTATTTATAAGCCAATTGGCATAATTCTAACACTTATAGTGACAATTGTCAAGATTTATTATTTTAGGTTTTATTTGCATTTGGTTGGCGGGAGCTTACCTCACCCCTGGCCCCTCTCCAGCCTGACACACTGGCAGGAAACCGCAGTTATTTCTGGCTGGAGAGGGGTGTACATAAGAGAGGGGGCTATGCCCCCTCTCAAACATACGAAAAAACGCATACTCAGGAAAAACCTGTTTGAGAGGGGGTCAGGGGGAGTGCATCTGGAATCAAACAAAACCAAATAGAACCGGTAGCTGTGCCCGTTGGTGCCTTATTATGCGTGGCGGCGGAGCACCAGCTGCCAGGCCACGGCAGCGGCGATAATCAGGACGGCCGCGATGATGCCGCCGATGAGCCACCAGTTGGGTGGCGTGACCGGTACCTCCGGGGTTACCGGCATTGTTGGCTCTGGTGCCGTTGGTGTTGGTGTCGGCTCCGGTGTCGGCAGTGTTGGCATAGGTTCAGGTATGGGTGTTGGGGTTGGGGTCGGTTCTGGTGCCGGCTTGGTTACGTTGAAGTCACCAAGCTGGCGGTCAATCCTGACTCCATAGCTACCTTCGGCAGCCCGGTTTACGGTGAATGACACTGATTTTGTCCTGCCGGCTTCTATGGAGACATCCTGGCCGGCTTCCACGGTGTTATTAATCCAGAGGATAGCGGCGCAAGTAGCGGCGCTGTCTGAGGTGTTGGTGACATCGGCGCTGATGGTGATGCCTTCGCCAATATTGGCCTCAGCCGGACTGATTTCAAGGTTGGTAATCTGGAAGGTTGGCGGTGGTACCGTCGGCGAGCCGGATATGGCGAAGACCGAGAATCGAGTGATGGTGACCGTGTAGTAGACGTAGGTATCGTCCTCTTTTACCTGCTTGGTGGGCAGAGCCATCCATCTATTGAGTTCCGGGTCGTATCGGTGCAAAGCTACCGACCACTTGTGTACGGAGTTCTGCTCCAGCCATTCCTTTTCTACTTTGAAGGTCATGTGACCGAGGTCTATATCCTCAGGTGCCGCATTCTCAAAGCTGATGGTGATGTAGGCTCTGGCAATCTGTCCGGCCGGAAGCATGATTAACGCCTCAGGAGGCTGCTGGTCGGATATTTCCAGGGTGGTGCCTACATCCTGCAGCGCCCGGTTCGTCTTGATTATAAGCCGGTCTATGGGCTCGGGGGTAGCAACCACCACTACCCACTCTCCAGCCAGGGTTTGAATCGCCAGGTACTTGGCTCCGGCAGCCGTGGTGTAGACTGCCACCGGCCCACTCAGTTCGGCTGGTGGCTGCGGCGGCTGTTCGCCTACCAGTTGCTCGGTGGGAGCGTTGGGCAGGGCTGCAAAGAGTACCGCTGGGTCGATTGAATACAGCTTGTCTACCGACAGCCGGGGCAGTATCTTGGTCAGGGATGTCTCGCTCACAGCTGCTACTGTATCGGTCAGCTTCTCTGTGGACAGCTGCTCCATGATGGCGGCTGCCTTCTCTATAGCTACCTCTTCCAGGATATCGGCAGCTTTATCCGTGGCTATTTCCTCGATAATATCGACTGCTTTCTGGATGGTCAGATTCTCAATAATATCGGTAGCCTTCTGGGTAGTCAGTTTGGCGACAATATCGGTTGCCTTCAGGGTGGTAACCTTTTCAAGTATCTCTACCGCCTTGTCGGTATTTACTTCTTCCATAATCTCAGCGGCTTGTTCGGCGGTCAGTTCTTCGATGGTCTCGGCAGCGTTTTCAGTCGTCATTCCCTCAAGTTCTTCAACGGCTGTTTTTTCCTTTTTCAGCGGTGCTCCGCCGCTACCGCCCACTGTAGGTCCTTCTGCCGTTGATGGCGTATATAGTGCGAAGGCGTCGCTGGTCTCGGTGAAGGTCTTGGTCAGGTCTGGGCCACTGGCGGTCAGTTGCACTTCAACTTTATAATTATCGGTAGGCCAAGTTGATGGTGAGGTCCAGCTGACAGTATAGGTGATGTATGTGGCTGAACCTCCGTAGCCGTAGCCAAAAACCTGGCCGAATGTATAGCCACCACCTTGCCAGGCAGCGTAGCCAGCGCCATATTGATAACCATATCCCCAGCCGCTGCTGGCAGAGGCGGCGACTGTTGCGGCGCCGCCACCAGTCTGTATACTCAAGTAAGACTTGGTGGTTGAAGTAAGGGGCAGGTCGGCAAGAGTAGCCTTGCGGGGGCTGGTGGCGCTGGTGTAATCGCCGTTCTGGAATATATATAAATTAATGCTTGTTATTGGTATGAGGTCATGGTCTTCAATGTTTACGGTTACGGTAAATGTATGGGTGCTGCCGAGGGTTTGACCTGAGGGGAGACTCGCGAAGTCTATTTCAAGCGCTTTGGTTGGTGAAGCATACCACAATGAGGCGGCCACCGCTATTACCAGAAAAACAGGTAGCGCTAACCTGTATAAGCTCTTGAAGGGTATTGATATTTTTGGTATGGTCGCAGTCTTTTGGCTCTCAGATGCTGCCTCTTTCCTGGTGCGGTCGGCGCGTAGCTTTTTTATTGTCTCACGGTCCTTTAGTATTTCGGCTATATCAGAGGGTATTTTTCCGGCCAGGGTAAGTAGCTCATCTTTGTCGGCATTCAGGGTCTCAGCCAGTTGCCGTATGACCTTGTCACTCGGGGGCGGTAGCACACCATTTTCAATCTTGCTGAGGTAGGTGAAGTCGACATTGACCTTGCTGGCCAGCTCTCTGAGGCTCAGGCCAGCCTTGGTTCGCAGTTCTCTTAACTTGGCCCCGAATTTTTGACTTTCTGTCATCTCAAACCTTCATAAATGGACATTTGTGCATATATATGGCATATTATAGGGCATGTTGAGTAAAAAGTCAAGCCTTTAATAGGCCAAAATACAGACATTATGGCATATTGTGATATTTTTGTGAGGTGTTGAGCCAGCACCAAAAAATTATGAAATTTTTTTATAATGCGTGTTGAGTATTACCGATGAGCTGGAAGCCTTTTGATATTACGTTATTACCCGTTTCTATATTGGGTTGAAATCTTGAAATGTGGTAAAATTTATAAGTATGGTTATCAAGAATGTAGCGACTAATCGCAAGGCTTTTCATAACTATCATATAGGCGATAGTGTTGAGGCCGGTATTGCCCTCACCGGCTCGGAGATAAAATCAGTAAGAAGCGGCCGGGTGAGCCTGGGCGATGCTTATGTCCGACCTGAGAATGGGGAGTTATGGCTGTTGAACGCTCATATTGCTCGCTATGAGGCGAGTAGCTATTTGAGCCATGAGCCGAAGAGACCCAGGAAACTGCTGCTACATCGTAAAGAAATTGATAGCCTGACAGGCAAGGTGTCGGAGAAGGGACTGACACTGGTGCCGACCAGGTTGTATATCAAGAATAGTATTGCCAAGGTGGAGGTAGCCCTGGCTAAAGGCAAAAGGCTCTATGATAAGCGCGAGTCTATTAGCCGTCGTGAGGTGGAAAGAGAACTCGCCCGAGTTGTAAAAAGGCGTTAAAATAATAAATAATATGTCAAGGAGGCATGGGGACGCGCGGGTTCGACAGGGGAAGTAGGTTACAGGATTGCAGGCTGAGGT
>CAYWRT010000028.1:0-16177 GCA_964460815.1 uncultured Dehalococcoidaceae bacterium | reverse complement strand
GGGCTTCCTTCATCATCTCGCATAGAGCCATGCTCTTGTCCAGCTGTTCCATTCCTTCCGGTCGGCTGGGCAGGAACTTGACACCCACAGGTGTATTCTCGAAGTTGAATTTTTTGTAAATAGACAAATCTGTTTGAAGCGGTTTCATAGTAACCTCCTTAAAAATATATATTACTGACCTGACCCCCACAAAACTCTCGCTTCGTCCGGTACAGCTTTCGGGGGGCAGGTCATCTTCTCCCTAAGTTAATATTTTTTGTTTATTCGTCATCCATCGTGCGAAACATGAACTCTTGAGTCGTTTTCGCTTTCAGTGTCAGCCTATTCCTACCGGTAATATCTTCAGGAGCTTGCGTAACATCGGATATATCCGCGAAAATATCAGGCAAAGGCTCGCTATTATCTGAATGCCTTTTCTGCCACAGTTCAAGGGCTTTCCTGTAATCCCAGGGTACGATTTGTTTCTTGGAATCAGCGGGTTTAAATATAACTGATGGACGGGTTATTGAATCCTTGGGCAGTTCTTCCACCTGACTTTGCCCGTCATATTTTCCCCTGAGTTCATCAATGGGACCGAATTCCAGAGCCCTTAATGAGCAACTCAGAACGCAAATCGGAGTCAACCCCTTCTCCAGCCTATCGATACACATATTACACATTGACGTCTTTAAGCCCGGTTCATCACTCTCAAACTGAGGCGTACCATAAGGGCAGGCTTGCCAGCATTTTCGCTCTCCCCGACACTTCTCAGGGTCTACCAAAACGGCGCCGTATTTTTCTTCCTTATAGATTGCTTTATTGGGGCAGGCTTTGATACATACGGGATTTTCGCAATGAAAACACGGGATAGGTATGACACGAAGGTCTATATTAGGAAAGGACCCCTTTTCCCACTGGTAAACTCGCATCCACTTAACCGGTCCCGGGGATATATCATGCCATTGCTTGCAGGCAATGACACAGGCATTACAACCGGTGCAACGGCTCAAATCTATAAAAAATCCGTACTGTACCATTATGACTCTCCTTGGTATTTTTCTACCTGAACAAGGTTTGTCGCCCGGGCTGGCGCAGTACAGCTATCAAAGTCACCTCCGAGCAACGTTGACGGCGAACCGCTAAAATCAATGCCTGAATCGTCGATGACAGCTTTACCGCCCGCATGTAACAGAACCGTACCCGGCATCATCCTCTGAGTAACGTAGGCCGGTATAACTACTCTCCCCCGGTCGTTGTAGACCATGACCATGTCATTGTCCTTAATGCCTCTGGCTCTGGCATCAGCCGCATTTATCCAGACTCTGTGCAGGTAAACGTGGTTCCTTAGCCACGAATGTTCCCAGAAAAGATAGTGAACGCGGTATCTGGAATGCGATGTTAGCAGGAACAACGGGTACTCTCTTGTAAGCGGGTCATCCATACCCCTGGGCATGGTTGTATAAGTCGTTGATGGCGTCATCGTACCCCAGTCTGCTGGCAGATTATCAATAACGCGGCCGAAGGAATCATAATGCTCACCCTTGCCCCGGTTGGCTTCATTGTCGATATATCTGGAGTAAAGCTCTATCTTGCCAGATTCCGTCTTAAAAGGTTTACCTGCCTTAATTTGCTCGTCCCAGCCAGTAAAGGGTCTTTCCTCAAGCTCATCGCAGTTGATAAACTTCCCGCGGGTAAATTCTTCCCATGACGGGGCATTTATATCTCTCTTTTTATAGTATTCCACAACATTCTGATACCTGTCTTTCTGGTATCTTTCCCAGTCATTCTCCCAATTGGCATCAGTAGTATAGTACTTAAAGAATTTTTTAGGGTCGATACCGAGCTTTTCAGAGATTTTTACATAGACCCAGAGCCACGGTTTTACCTCACCCGGCGGTTTAACCACTCCGGGACAATAATTAATGCATTCAAAGGTGCCATAAGCAGCGCTTCTGGTAACACTCGGCTCTTCCCACATCCAGTCCTGAGCAGGCAGAATTATGTCGGCGTACCGAGCGGTAGAATTTATCATGCTGTGCATGGAAACGATGAATTCCATTCTCTCCAGAGCTTTTATTTGATTATTTGATGAGTTACATGCCGTAACGACGTGGTCAGTTGCATGCGGCTTATTGCCACCACCCCAGAACAGGAATTTTGGATTATAGTCCTTGAGGTAGGAGGCATCAGCCCTCCAGCCCACCATCCTCATGTAGTCCTTTTCGCTGAGTTCTCCGCTTCTTACCTTGTCTAGTAATAGGATTGCTTCCGCCCAGTAATGGCTGCGGAATAGCTTGGGGGCCTGGTAATCTCCCGCCGGTCCCCATAAAGTGTCCCCGTCACCTATGGGGAGCGGACGGAAAGGGCCAGGTTGCATTGATGGGCCAGCTCCGGGAGCTCCCCAGTTGCCCAGCATCGCCTGTAGAGCGGTAAAGGCTCTCACTGTCTGTTCGCCCTGGCCCTGGCGACTCACGCTCCAGTGTGACCAGAGCCAGGCAGGCTTTATAGTTCCGACCAGTCTGGCCAATCCCCGGATGGTTTCCGCCGGCACGGCACACCTAATCTCCGCCCATTCCGGTGTTTTGGGGACACCATCCTCTATCCCGAGAATATAATTTTCCCACTTCTTAAAGCCTGCCGGCTCCACGTACTTGGCCACAAAGTCCTTATCCCATAAACCTTCCTGGAACAGGACATAAGCCATCCCCATAAACATAGCACGGTCTGTTCCTGGCTTTATCGGTATCCACTGGTCAGCCAAGGTACTGGCCGCGGTACTATACCTCGGGTCAATGATAATTACTGGTTTACCCCTTTCTCGTGCCAGTTTTATAAACCAGGCAAACTGGTGGGCTGGTCCCTGATGACCCACCGTCGGGTCACAACCCCATAAGACGATAATTTTGGCATTGGCTAGCATATCGGCGGCTGAGCCGGATGACCACCCGTGCATGTCCCAGCCCTTTTCGCCGGCAATGAGGTGTGCCATCAGCCGAGCCGCATCATATGAGCACCAGCCCCAGCCCACAACTCCAGCACCCCAGAATGAAAAAAGACGCTCGGCAGTCTCATTAGCGTAGGGAGTTGTAATAGATAATGGACCGTACTTTCCCCTTATCTCCTTCATCTTGTCGGTTATCGTAGTCAAGGCTTCGTCCCAGGAAATCCTGATGTATTTCGCTTCACCTCTTTTGGTATCCTGAGCCCTCTTCAAGGGATATAGAACACGGTCAGGGTGATAAATATACTTATGAAACACCAGGCCCATAATACAAGGCCTTCGCTGGAGGCGGGTCTTGATGAGGTCTTGCTCAGATAATGCGTGGTCTTCCCTGCCCACATTTGTATTGTACCGGTCGTCAGGTTCAACAGCCACGACTTTACCATCCTTTACGTGGGCTTTTATCACACACTGATGGTTACCACCGCAGTTACAACGACAGGTGGTATAGACTGTTTTTGTGCCTTCATGTTTAGCATCAGGATTTGGGAGCATAATGTGCCTCCTTGTGTATGACAGGGTAAGTTGCATATTATGCCATTATATTTAACTGTTCACCGTTCGTCAAGAATAAAGTGTGGCTCTGTTTTCAACCGCTCTTGGCAATTTTCTCTCATGCCCGGCAAATCTAAGCTGAAGTGCGAGATGCTTGACAAGTGTGAAAGCAAGTGCTAGTTTATATTAAATACTATACCGAGGTAAGGTAATTGGCAAAATATTTTGCGGAGGTAGTGCTTATAAGATAATAATGAAGAGAATGAGTGACGAAAAACCTAAAGGAAAGGAGTGAGTCATAATGAAGAGGTTTTTTATCATCCCGTTAATCCTTGTCTTGGTGAGTGGGTTTATTCTCGCCGGCTGTGCCGAACCCGAACCGACCCCGACACCAACACCTACTCCGACTCCGACACCAACCCCAACCCCGACACCCGAGGTGATAAAACTGGTTCACACCGACCACAACACGCCGACTTCTTACGGCACGGTTTATGCCACCGATCCATGGTTGGACCGGATTGAGGCAGCCACCGGGGGCCGGGTCCAGATAGAGCGCTACTATGGAGAGACTTTAGCCAAGGGTATGGATGCCTGGATGGCGATTCAGAGCGGCGTGGCCGATACCGCCTGGTGCGCCATGGGCTACTGGCCGGGGCAATGTCCTCTGACCGAGGTCTTTCTACTCCCCTTCCTCCCCTTCAAGAACTCCTATCAGGCCTCCGGCATATACTGGAAGCTGTATGAGAAATACCCCGAGATGCAGAAGGAATATTCCATGGTCAAACCGCTCCTGCTTTGTACTACGGCCCCTTATCAGTTGCTGACGACCGACAAGCAGGTTAAAGTTTTGGACGACCTTAAGGGTCTGAAGATACGGGCGCTCGGCGGCGGTCAAACCGACGTCATGGCGGCGCTGGGGGCTAATCCCATGCTGGTGCCCTTCCCCGATGTCTATATGGACATGCAAAAAGGGGTACTGGATGGCACGATAGCACCACTTGGGGCATGTGAAATCTTCAACTTCCACGAGGTGGCAAATTACCTGACCTATATTCCTATTTCCTACGCACCGATAAGTATTCAGATGAGCCTCGAGAAGTTTAACAGTCTGCCGACTGATATCCAGGACGCCATCATGAGTGAATGCGGGTACCAGGGCAGCAAGTGGTACGGC
Source organism: uncultured Dehalococcoidaceae bacterium (assembly GCA_964460815.1). Classification (GTDB taxonomy): domain Bacteria; phylum Chloroflexota; class Dehalococcoidia; order Dehalococcoidales; family RBG-16-60-22; genus CAYWRT01. Next base: position 11,525 of record CAYWRT010000028.1, on the reverse strand, counting down.
AAGTACTACTCGGATGACCTGGACGTAGCCGCCCTTGTGGAGATGGACGAGTATGCCAAAGAGACTGGTCACGAAGTGGCGGAATATCACCTTCCCAAGGATGAATTGGCCAAGTGGCAGGAGGTTGGCGCCAAGCCCATTTGGGATGCTTGGGTAGCCAGCATGGCAGCTAAGGGGCTACCGGGACAAGCCGTGCTTGATGACGTGTTGAAGATGATTGAGACCGAACCTGCCGAGTAAGCACAATGTGGTTGAGCCAAGCAGTCCATTCTCTAGAGAGGGTAGTTAGCTTTATAAGCCGAGCCATCAATAGCGTAGCAGCCGGCATCCTCGTGGCGATGATGTTACTCACCGCGATAGATGTCCTGCTACGCTATATTTTCAATCAGCCTATCAGCGGCTCCTTGGAGCTCACCGAGTATATGATGGTTATCGTCGTCGCCTTCGGACTGGCTCATTGTGCTGCGCAGAAGGGTCATGTTCGGGTAGAGTTGTTGCTCTCGCGGTTGCCGTCTCGAGCCCAGGCAGTTGTTAACACTATTACCTATCTGTTCAGCCTCGGCTTATTCTCTCTGATAACCTGGCAGAGCATATTATATATAAGCGTTATATTTGGCACCGAGAGAATTTCCGCCGTGTTGCATATACCCGCCTTCCCCTTCGTGGGCATGATGGCTCTGGGCAGTGCCATGCTCAGTCTGGTGCTTCTGGTAGATTTTCTTGACTATCTATCTCAGGCGGTAAAGGAATGACTCCACTTACGGTAGGATTCATCGGCATAGGTTTTCTCTTTGTGCTGCTATTTTTGGGAATGCCCATTGGCATTGCTATGGGGCTGGTGGGCTTTGCCGGCTTTGCCTACCTGCGCGGTTTTGACCCCGCGTTTGGGGTGCTGCAGACGGTTCCCTATACCACCTTTGCTTCCTATACCCTCAGTGTCGTCCCCCTCTTTATCCTCATGGGGTCTTTCTGCTTCTATGCCGGACTCAGCAAAGACCTCTATGAGACTGTTCACAAGTGGCTGGGGCAACTGCGTGGAGGTCTGGCGATGGCTACCGTCGGTGCTTGTGCCGGCTTTGCTGCCGTCAGCGGCTCGAGCGTTGCCACGGCGGCTACTATGGGCACAGTGGCTTTGCCCGAGATGAAAAGATATAGATATGACTCGGCGCTGGCCACAGGCTGTGTGGCCGCTGGTGGTACCATCGGCATCCTGATACCCCCGAGTGTTGGCCTTATCATTTACGGCGTCATCGCCGAGCAGTCCATAGGCAGGCTCTTCATGGCTGGCTTTATCCCCGGTGTGCTTGAAGCCGTCTTTTACATCATCACCATTTACATCATCTGCAGGTACAATCCCCAGCTGGGTCCCCCAGCACCCAGGACGAGTTTCGTAGAGAAGGTGATATCGCTTAAAAATACCTGGATAGTCTTACTTCTATTTTTGCTCGTCCTGGGCGGCATATACTTTGGTATTTTCTCCCCTACCGAATCGGCCGGGGTCGGTGCCTTTGGCGCCCTTATCTTTGCCCTAGCCAGAAGGAGGCTTAACTGGCAGGCCTTCAAGGGAAGCGTTCTGGAGACACTCAGAAATACAGCCATGATACTTATTATCGTATTAGGTGCCATGATTATGGGTTATTTCCTGGCGATAAGCAGGCTTCCCTTTGTGATAGCCGACACTATAGTCAGTCTGGAGATGAACCGATATATCGTTCTTAGCTGCATATTAATCTTCCTCCTGTTCCTGGGATGTATTCTGGACGCGCCGGCCATGATTCTGCTCGTTACCCCCATTTTCTATCCGGTGGCCGTCACCCTGGGCTTTGACCCGATATGGTTCGGGATAATAATAGTCAGAATGTGTGAGATAGCCCTGATTACCCCGCCGGTGGGGCTGAATGTGTTCGTCATCAAAGGAGTGGCTAAAGATGTCCCCTTGTATACCATATTCCGGGGCATAGTCCCCTTCCTTATAGCTGATTTCTTCCACGTAGCCATGCTGATAGCTTTCCCCCAGGTTGCCCTGTTCCTGCCCAGTATGATGAAGGGATAAAGCTATTACCGGCGGTCGGACTTTTCCCCCACACGCAACCAGAAAATTTAATCCGTAAGAGGAGAAGGCATTATGCAGGAGGAAAAGAAACGTTGCGATGTTCTTTGCGTCGGTGGTGGCATAGCGGGCTTAATGGCAGCTATTAAAGCCGCAGAACAGGGAGCCAGGGTTATCGTGGCGGAGAAATCTAATACCCTGCGCAGCGGCGCCGCTGGTGCCGGCAACGACCATTTCCAGTGCTACATACCGGAGGTACACGGGGATTTTGACTTCTTCTGGAGGGAACTTTTCTACGGTCAACTGGCCGGTGGGCTTAGGAAGATGGACACGGAATACGTGCGCTATTGGTACGAGAATACCTTTGATATTGTCAAGCTTTGGGATAGCTGGGGCATCCCGATGAAATATGAGGGCAGATATGAATTTGCCGGACATGGTTTCCCTGGAAGACAGCTCAACCATTTAAAGTATTCGGGAAAGAACCAAAAGCCAGTACTGACCGAGCAGGCCCTGAAAAGAGGGGCGGAAATAATGAACCGGGTGATGGTCTTTGATTTAATCAAAGACAAAGACGGCAGTATTATTGGAGCTATAGGTATCAGTACTAGAGAAGATAAGGTAATAGTCTTCGAAGCTAAGAGCGTAATTCTGGGAACCGGTGCCTGTACTGGAATGTATCCCGCCGTAACGGCTGGTGCTGATAATAATAGAGGTAGGCCTCTAACAATTAGCGGGGATGGCAGAGCCATGGCATATCGCGCTGGAGCTGAGCTAAAAGACCTGGAGTTGGCAGAGCAACATGCTGGCCCCAAATACCTTTTTAGATATGGCCAGGCAACGTGGGTCGGTGTCCTGCGGGACAGTGATGGCCGACCGCTAGGTCCCTATGTGACCAAGCCGGACAAACGTTATGGCGACATGACCATAGAGGTAAATAAAGCTATATTTGACGAATATAAGAAATCAGGCAAGGGCCCTATTTACATGGACATGAACGGTATCTCAAAGCAGGACCTGGAATATATGGTCTATTGGTTGCAGCAAGAAGGTAATGAAGGGCTTCTGTCTCATATAGCCGAAGAGGGTATCAACTTCGGAAAATCAGCTATTGAATTTCAGACTTCTGAGATGATAGCTCGAGGGGGCATAACGGCTAACTACAAGGGGGAAACCATAATTAGAGGGCTTTATGCGGCTGGTGATGACGTTGGGAGTACCATCTCCCACGCCGCAGTATTTGGCCAGTCAGCAGGTGAAAACGCTGCCAAGTATGCGAAAACAGCAAAGGTTTCGGATATAGAGAAGACGAGACCCGATATAGAATCGGAGAAATCCCGACTTGATGAAATCAGAGGCCGAAAAGATGGAGCCAAATGGCAGGAGGCCGTTTCCGCCCTACAGCAAATAATGTTTGACTATTGTGGCCATGTCCGCTCCGAGACCCTGCTAAGCGCTGGTCTTGGTATCATTAGGAGGTTAAAAACTAAAGCGCGCACCTCTTTGATGGCAGAGAATGCGCATGATTTGATGCATTGTCTGCAGGCATTGAATCAAATAGATCTTGGCGAGTTGATATTTATCAGCGCGTATGACCGTAAGGAAACGAGGAATCTTCATGTCCGTTCGGATTATACGCTGACCAACCCGCTGTTAAATGACAAGATTCATCTTGTCAAGCAGGTGGATGGCAAACCGGTTACCGGGTGGATAGAGGTGAAGCGCTGAGTGGTGTGACCAAAGAAGTTACAGGAAACAAATATACAAAAGGAGAGCGCATAATGCCGCCAATCATAAATAAGGATGTATGTAACGGGTGTGGTAAGTGTGTCGAGATTTGCCCGCTAGATGTGTTCTTCGGTACGGAGAAGGGTGAGATTCCAGTCGTAACATATCCTGACGAATGCTTCCATGAGGGCTCTTGTGTACTGGATTGCCCTAAAGGGGCGATTAAATTGAGAATCCCATTGCCAATGATGATTATTTACAAGTAGGAAAATATAGCTGAACCACCCTTGGTAATCTACGTCGCAAGTGCTTCCAGTGTCTTAGGTAAGGTAAAGCTTACACCCATCCAGATAACCACTCTTCTGCTAAAAGGTGTTTGTTTAAACAACTCAGTATCCTTATTAAACAGATAAACGCATTAATCTACGAACATTGTCCTCGAATATTTTCCTTTTCTCGCTGTCTGTTATCGCCATCTCTTCTACCGAGCGTATGGTTTCACGGACCAGCCTGTAACCAATTTGACTATCAAAGGGTAGGTCAGTACCGAACAACATGTGGTCGGCGCCACAAAAGGCATAAGCACACATCAGTGATGGTGTGTGTCCGTACACAGCTGTATCATTATAGAACTTGCGTAAGTAGTCGGGCAATTTCTTGGGCAGGTACTGCTCAAATTTATAGTCCATACCAACCAGTCCCCACCGCATTTCATTGAAGTCATCCAGTAAACCAATCCTGGTGATGAGATAAGGAACGGTTCCGCCGGCATGGTGAGTTATGAACTTGAGGTCTGGATATTTTTCAAGTACGCCACTACACACCAGGCGCATCATAGCCACCGATGTCATATGAGGCCAACCGAGTTTAGTCGAAAGCCCGTATTTTGACTGATTCTCTCCCTCATAGTCTGACACTGTTTCATCCCTCCGTGGGTGAATCAAAATGGGGAGGTCATAATAGGCCATCTTCTCATAGATAGGCATGAATTCCGGGGCGTCCACAGGCTTGCCATTTATATCGGTATATATTTGTATGCCTTTCAGTTTCAAATCTTTTATTGCCCTATCAATCTCCCGCAAGGTAGCATCAATATCATTTAAAGGTAAACAGGCTACTGCTGCCGCAAACCTGTCGGGATATTTCATAACAAGCTCAGCCATCTCGTCATTAGCTATCCTGGCTATTTCGACCGCATCCTCAGGTTTGGTAATAACCTCCAGCGGGGGGGCACCGATAGTCAGTACCTGCATAAGCTCCTGGTACTTATCCATGATTTTGAATCTGGTATCCAGGTCTAACAGTGTGGGTGACACAGTTGCGTATGCTGAAGACCGCGCTGAAGGGAATTTAGCCTTCTTATCCCTGGCATCCAGATATTTCGGGGTTAGAATATGGGCGAAAACATCAATCATCATTTCTACTAACTCCTTTCATACCCTTCACTTACTAAGGAGTATTCAATATCCGTAGCCAGGTAATAATCTGCTGTCGAACTGTTACCGACAAAGCGTTAGTAGCTACGTCTTCGTTATGCTAAATGACTTAGCCTGTTTTGTCAAGACAGATTTTCTCATCTTAAATCAATAGCTCCGCCGCAGTCAGCGGCGTAAACATCTCCCGGTTGAGCAGTTCATCTCTGAGCTTTCCATTGTTGAACGATTGTACATAAGCCTCTTTTGTTACCTTCGCTGCACAATTTACTAAAATGTTAAATACCCTGCTTACCCGGGTTGACTTAATCGATAATTCGCCTGAAGGCTAAAGTAGCCAGACCGACCAGTATCACTACAGACAGTGCCACCACACCCACATCAACAGGTAAACGGGAGAAATCGCCAGTGAGCAGTAACGCCCGCAAGGCATCAACAACATAGGTCAACGGATTTACACGCGACAGCACTTTAAGCCAGTTGGGCATCAGGTTAACCGGATAGATAGCGCTGCTGGCGAAAAACAGCGGCATCGTAATCGCTTGACCGATGCCCATCATGCGCTCCCGTGTTTTAAAGAGGGATGCCAGGCAAATTGATAGGCTGGAAAAACACATGCCGGTTAAAACAATAATAAGCAGGACCCCGAGTATATTCACCGGATTCAAATCCAGCTGGACGCGAATAATTAATGCCAGGACAAATATCAACACTGCCTGAAAAATTGACCGCACACCGGCTGAAAAAGCTTTCCCGATGATTATGCTGTATCGCGGTACGGGAGTGGACAAAAGCTTGTGCAATAGCCCCCGGTCCCGCTCCCATACCAGGTTTATCCCGAAGAAGATCGCCATAAAAATCACCGATTGGGCGAGCACGCCCGGCGTAAGGAACTGAAGATAGCTGTAGCTGGTGTCAGGCAACACACGGACCTTGGCCATTACCTCGCCGAAAACTACCAGCCAGAGCAGGGGCTGTATGGCCCTGATGAATATTTGCGAGGAATCGTGGAATACCTTCCTGAGTTCAAACTCGGTTATGGTAAAAACACTGGCTAATAACCTTGCCGGATTCATCTCCCTAACCTCCTGGCAGTCCTCCGGGTGGCCCTGACCGATTGCCATTCCGTTTCGCTTTCGCCGATGCGTTTACCGGCATATTGAAGAAAAACATCATCCAGCGTTGCCCGCTTGAGCGAAACCGATTTAGTCCCGATGCCACGTTTTTTAAGCTCTTCCACGATACGGGGTATCTCACACTCCCCGTTATCCACTACCAGGTCGATAACGCCATCGTCCGGCTGCGAAAGCAGCCGATAGCCCAGCTCTCCGAGGACTGTCCCGCCGTTCTGAGCAGAGACGGTTAACGAGATAACGTCACCCCCGAGCTTCCCCTTCAACTCTTCCGGTGAACCGATAACAGCTATTTTGCCTCCGTTCATGATGGCGATGCGGTCGCAGAGTTCGTCGGCTTCGAGCATGTCGTGAGTAGTCATTAAGATGGTGGTACCGAACTCTGTCCGTAAGCGTACTACATAGTCCCATATCATGCGCTTGGCAGCCGGGTCCAGGCCGATGCTGGGCTCATCCAGAAAGAGCACCCGCGGCCGATTTACCAGTACCTGCCCTATTTCCAGACGACGCATCATCCCGCCGGAATAGGTCTTGACCAGATTGTTAGCCCGGTCGGTTACCTGCATGAATTCTAAGGCCTCCCGGATGCGCTTCTCCCGCTCGGCGCGGGGGACGTAATAAAGCTTGGCATAAAAGAGAAGGTTCTCATATCCCGTCAGGTCGCCGTCTACGGAGACTTCCTGGGGTACGTATCCGCAGAGTCGGCGTACCTCCTGAGGCTTCTGGGACACGTCAATGCCGGAAATTTTTATCTCACCTATAGTTGGCTTGATCAGGGTAAGCAAGCACCTTATCGTGGTGGTTTTCCCGGCGCCATTCGGGCCGAGGAGACCGAATATCTCTCCCTCGCCAACGTTAAAAGAGATGTCATCTACCGCCGCGAAGTGCCCGAACTTTTTGGTTAAATGCTCAACCTCTATCATTTTCGCTACTATTTTTTTCTTCGTAGGCACGGGTAGCCCCGGCCAGTTTTGCTAGTCCCCTGGCTAATTGCGAGAGGTCCCCAGCATCAAGGTATTCTAAAATCTCGCGCATCGCGCCTGTTCTTCGCTCCCTCAGGCCGGAAAGGACGGATTCCCCCTTCTCAGTTGTGTGGAGCACAAGGGCCCGCCGGTCCTCAGGACTATCTTCACGGACCAGCAATCCTTGTTCCACGAGCCGGTCGACGATGCCAGTTACGTTGGGAGGGGTTACTCCCAGCGCCGCTGCCAGCTTGGTGGGGCTGGTACCGCGCTGGTTTGAAACGAAGAAAAGGGTTTTTATCTGGGGAACAGTGAGATTGAGACTCATCCAGGCATCAGCGGAATGCCGCCTTACGACACGTTGTATCTGGCGGTCTAGCTTGATAACTTCTGATATAAGTTCTGGCTTATCTATATTACACCTTGCATTAAATATTTATGCTATATTAAATATATTATCATATATTTTTCAGGTTGTCAATCTAGCAAGCAATAAAAGGCTCTGAAAAGGAGAATTTTGTTGCTTGATTAACAAAATGAGCAAACATGATATTGAGGACTATTGTAATCTGGTTAAGCTAATTAAAAACGCGCTGCAGGTAAAAAAATTGTTGAGTTTGACCTGCCCCGCTGAATTGAGAGTACGGCATGTAAAGCCGTTCTTATCACACCAGAATTAGAAGGGGCGCCTGGTTATAAGTATCAGGAGAATTATCGCAATTACCAGGACGGAGGCGATGATAATTATTGCCCATAGAAGGGCAGGGGAGTTAGTCTCTGGCTGTTCTGGATAAGGTGGAATTACTATCTCCTGGGGTGGTGATGACGGCTCCGGCACCTGGATTTCCGGCGGTGGGACTTCGGTGATAACTACCGGCGCTTGAGACTCGATTGGCTCCTCATTTTCCCTAACCGTAAAGTTGGCCAGGGTAGACCAGGCACTTTCCACTGGTTCTATAGCCCTGACTTTCCAGAAGTAAGTTCTGCCGGGTTCAAGCTCTTCGGTCATGGCAAAGCCGGCAGTACCTACGCTAGTGTCGAGCAGCGGAGCAGCAAGGTCTGTATTATCTGCTAATACGAATTGGTAATTGGCAGCTCCGGAAATCGGCTTCCATGAAAAGGCAGGCATCTCGCTTACGTTAGAAGCTCCGTTAGCAGGTGATAACAGATTGGGCACCAGTGCCGCTATCGGCTCGATAGTGAAGCTGTGAACCTCTGACCAGGGACTGTTCAAAGGCTCAGCAGACCTCACACGCCAGTAGTAGGTGGCACCGGGGATAAATTCAAAGAACTGGTTTGTAGCACTTGACTGATAAGGACCTATTATTATCACCTGTGTATCGCTGTTGGTCGACACTGGCGCCTGACGCAAGAAGAGGCAGTTGGCGCAGGCGGCATCCGCATAGATACCCAGTTCATATTCGGTAATATTCCTGGAAGGACTATCCCAGGTGAAGACGATATCCGCCGAGCGGCCGGTTACCGGATTTGCCCTGTTCTGGAAGCTTTCAGCCGGTGAAATCAGGTCCGGAACTTGAGTCGCCAGTGTATCCTGGAAGCGGTAGATGACTTTCTTGGTAGTATCGATAGACCAGAGGTCGTTCTGCTTGGAGTCCCCCGATATCTTGAGGTAGGGGAGGGTATTGGGGAAGACCAGCGTGGGGTCAAAGGAGGTGCCTGCAGGCAGCCCGGCGTTGGTGAAATCAAATTCGACCTCCGTATCCTCCGATGCAGCAGGACTGAGTGACCGGCTCATGCCACCGCTGTCGGCATCCACCGGCTCCAGCCTCAACGCATAGAGTGTTCCCTCTGAACCTGTAGCCAGGCCGCTAATGCGTTGTCCCGTGCCCAGTGCAGTTATGGATTCATCAATCTGTTCCCAACTGGTAGAAAGCCCTACCGTCCAGCGCCAGATTCTGCTGCCAGGGGTATCGGTGGCAGCGTAAATGATGCCATTTTCCTTATAATTTGCGTCAGCTACTACCTGTACATTACCGGTATCCATATCATCAAGTCTGGTAAAACTGGCGCCACCATCCGTGGAATAAGCCACCTCACCTTCTCTACCGCCGACAAGAACGGTTCCCTTTTCGGCAATGGCCAGCATGTTGATTTCAGGCAAGCCTGTGCTTATCGGCTCTCCCCAGGTAAAAGCACTATTTGTGCTCTTGGTAACACGACCTCCTGAAAGAGCCGCGTAAGCGGTATTCTCATCCTCAACCACTATATCGACCACTTCTCCCAAGGTAAAGCGATTCTTCCATGAGTTGCCCCGGTTATGTGACACTGCGAGCTGGTTGCCGCCTGCCTCGGCGGCATAAATAGTATAATCAAAATCGTAGTCAGGGCTTAACCTGAGTATAATTCTTTGTGAGGTAGTATCCATGGTCAACTGCCGTGACCAGTACCAGCCTATTTCCATCTGGGTACTGCTGGCAGTCCGCCAGATACCTTCAGGGCCGAAGGCGCTATAGGTCGTTAAAAACAGGGTTTTTGAGTCAGGGGCTGGTGCTATGTCTGAGACGGTCAGGGTAGTATCTATAAGGCTCAGTTGCTGCCAGTTATCGCCATCATCGGAACTCATGGAGAAGGCGCTTTCATCACGCTCGACGCCCGGGCTCTGGCCGGTCCCACAATAGGCTATATCGCCGCTGGAGTTCCAGCTTACTCTAGCATTGCCCGGCCCCGAGGGCGGCCCGGAAGCCGATTGCCATGTCGGAGACGTATTAAATGGATTTGAAGTCCGCCGCACCTGGACCGTCGTTAACCCGATAACTTCACCAGCGAGGAGCTTGCCTGAGGTTGTTGTCCCACTGTAGGCAATGCTGCTGATATCAATGTTAGCGCCGCCATTGGCATTGAGACGATATACAGTCGTGTCGTCGTCAAGCCGGTAAACGTCATCGCTGGCATCCGGGTTCCTATTATAACTGACAAAGAGTTGCCGGGATGATTCATCAGCACCAGAGTAGTTAGAGGGTAGAGCTAGCGATGCTGAGAGTGAGACACAAGCGACATCGCCAGCCGATGGCGAAGATGCGGTGGCAATTGGCACCGGGTATTTCTCGAAAGCATCCCATGAGGTGGTCCCGGCTGCGGTATTCCGTTTGCCGAGGCATAACCAGGTCTTGTTCTCGTAGCCGGCCACGTCGTTGCCGGTAGAAGCGACAACCGCTATCGTATTATCCCTTTGATAACTAGGGGAAAAAGCGAGCGCCGATACCTCTCCGCCTGGATTACTTCCGTCGACAGTCAGACCCTGGTTTTGCCATGGTGAAAATGTCCCCAATCGAAATATCCACACCTGTCCGGTGGTGGTGTTATTACCCCAATCGGCGGTGCCGATGGCGATTTCCCTTACCGAATTGTCACCTTCAGCGTACTGCCGGGATATGGCAATGGCCTGAATAGTAGTGCCAGCCAGGCTGGGAACATTGAGACCTGTCCACGTGGCACCCCCGTCTGTGGTCAAGTAGACCTCAGTGCCGGAGTCAGTTACCACAGCCACCGTGCTCGATGTATCCGGAGCAATGGCAATCTTGCTGGCGGGTAATCCGGCACCAGCACTGGTCAGCCGGGAAGTAATATCTTGCCAGGTCGCCCCATCGTTAAGAGACTGGTAAACTTTGGAATTTTCGCTGTCTATAGCATAGATGGTTCCACTACGCCCGACGGCAATCTCGCTGACCTCCGAGTCTCTAACAACAATATTGCCACGTTCCCCGGGCTTACCTATCTCTACCCACTCAAGGGGTTCACCATCTGCCCGAGCCGGGAAGGGCACAAGCAGGGCGCTTAGCACTACTATTGCCAGCCATCCTGAAACAAGCTTTGTTTTCATTTTACGGTATAATTATAAGTGCCAACTGTTAATTTTTTATTAAGCTAATATTACTATTGGCTTAACAAAATATTAACAGTTCCTGCTTATAATTGAAATAAACATAAAACACTCGTTTCATTATTACTGTAATGCTTGGAAAGGCAATGGTGAACAAGATGAGACTTTTAAAGATAATGCTGATATCGTTGGTCCTATGTGGGGTCGGTGTCCTCCTGCCAGCCTGTGCCTTTAACTCAGCGACAACGCCCGCTACGCAAGTGGCCACGGCGCAGCGGGGAAATTTGAATACGAATATTACCGGCGTTGGCAACTTGGCTTTATCCCAGAAGGTTGACCTGGCTTTTGAGATGGATGGGACGGTGCAGGAGGTTCTGG
>CAYWRT010000027.1:0-16557 GCA_964460815.1 uncultured Dehalococcoidaceae bacterium | reverse complement strand
ATATGGACATGGTATTTTACTAGTATCTTTAATGAAATCTTGCAGCGTCTTAGTTTCCTGAGGTAGAACTTGAAACATTCTCATTCCCGAATGTGGGGGTTGTATGCTTATTAGCTGTTGCCACTTATTTTGCAATTCTTCTTGATTAAAATCGCTTACGTAACCAATAAACTTATCTTGAACGTATACTTCTCTCACCAAAACTTGGTCAGGTCGAAATCTCTGTTTACAGTTTTTACAATCAACCATAGGGTCTGAAAAGCTTGTGAGGTGTCCGCTGGCCTCCCATACCCTGGGGTGCATCAGTATGCTGGTATCCAGTCCCACCATGTCGTCACGCTCCTGGACCATGGAGCGCCACCAGGCTTCTTTAATATTACGCTTCAGTTCCACTCCTACCGGGCCGTAGTCCCAGCAGCTGGACAGGCCTCCGTAAATCTCGCTGCTGGGGAAGATGAAGCCGCGCCGCTGGCTGAGGGAGACGAGCTTTTCCATGCTGACTTTCTCTGGTACCTGTTTCGCCATTATCATCACTCCTGGAGACTTCTACCGGGTTGTTCGCGAGAATGTCTGAGGGCCTGCATAAAAAATATGCCCAGAACAATGCTGCCCAGTACTATAATAATCAGGGCAAATACCCAGACGGGTATAAGGTGTATTCGGTAAGCATTGTACAGGAAAATGTCGAGCATGGCAAAGGCAAGAATAACCTGGGGCAGTGCCACCATGTTGCCCATGATTGATAGTAAATTTCCTGGTGAGTGGCTTTCTCCTTGCAGGAAGCGCGTGCTCAGTATGGTGGCTACTGAGACGACGGCAAGGGCGGCCAGGAAAAGGACGAACTGAGGGATTATCAGCCAGGCAATAAGGGCACCGCGGTTCATCCAGCCGTCCGGTGAGCCTTTTTCAAAGTGATAGGCGGCTTCGGGGGGAAGCAGGCCATAGAAGCCGGCAGCCAGAATTACGGAGATAAGGAGAATCGCCCCCGGCAGCACAATATGTGTCCAGCGGAAGGATGTTTTATGCTTTGTGTTTTTTCCGGTTTTCGACTCAGAGGGGCTAATGGCGACCACCTGTGCAAATGAACTTTCCTTGTATAAGTATAGTATATTATATACAGGTGGTGCTAACTTTCCCGTTATCTATGCGTTGATATAATATAAGTATTGGCTGTCGTGTTGGTGTGGTAGCCGGGAGGTAGCAATGGGATGAATCTCAAACGTAAAAAGGTTCTGGTTGGGTTGCTGTTAGTAGTTATGGTGGTATCCATAGCTGGTATAACCGGCTGTAGTTCTAAGCGGACTGATACTCCTATTGAACCCTTCTTTCCGGTGCAAAAGGAGGTTCAGATAACCTTTATGACGGCATTATTACAGGGGGAGCTGGTGCTGGATAACGGGTGTTTACGCGTACACGATGTTTTGGTTCTCTGGCCTCACGGCTATTCGTGGAAGACCGAAGGCGAGGGAATCCTGATTATTGATGATAAAGGGCAGATTGCAGGGTGGGTGGGGGAACAGATAAAGCTTGGTGGTGGGGAGGTTCCCGCTTATTTTGCGGAGGAGAAAATCGGCCAGCCTTTACCGGATAGTTGCCCCGGCCCTTACTGGCTGGCCGGGGAAGTGGTGGAAGAGCCTTCGCCGCAGCGGAATGCCGAGTTAGAAGAATTACATGAGAAGTACAAGGATACGCCGGAATTATTTGAGGCTGCGATATATGCCCGGCATTTCGGCGTCACCGTCGAGGAGGCACTGCGTCGTTTTGAGGTACAGGATAGTTTTGACAGGCTTGAGGCTAGGCTTATCGAGAACGAGCCGGGGACATTCGCTGGCCTCTGGATAGAGCATACTCCTCATCGGGTGGTGGTAGCTTTTACCCGCGATGGGGAAGAGACGATTAAGCAATATATCTCAGAGAACCAGACCGGGTATATAGAGGTGCGCACCGTAAAATACTCGTACGCCGAGCTTCTGGCTGCCCAGTCCGAAGTAGGGGCTGCTCTCCGTGACCTGGATATAACGTTTGATTCGGCAGGTTACGTTCAGGAGAACCGTGTCGAGTTTTGCGTGACTGACCGGACTCCGGTTGATGAAGCCATGCGAGACGGTAAGTTAGAAGTTCCCGACTGTGTTGATATCGTCACGGTCAAGGGGCTGGCACAACCCGATTGACCTCGGCTAACGCCTAGTCAAAAAAGCCCTTGTCCAGGTCGCCTTCGTTGGAGTAGCCCCGGCTTTCCCAGTAGCCCTTGTAGTTAACGTCGTCGGAGAGCTCGATTTCCGTTATCCACTTTATCCACTTATAGCCCCACTTGCTCTCGGCAACAAGCTGGAAGGGGAACCCCCTTTCCGGCGGGAGGGTAACGTCATTTATCTTATATGCCAGTATTATGTCGTTATCCATAACATATTCTATAGGGAAAGAAGTTGTATAGCCATCGTAGGCGTGGAAGATGACCACCCTGGCTTCGGGCAGGGGCTGGGCCTGTTCCAGCAAGTCCCTGACCAGCACCCCTTCCCAGAGGATATTTACCGCCCATCCCTCGACGCAGTCCAGCCTGACGACTTTCTTGTAATTTTTATTTTCCTTGATAACCTCGTCGTAGGTATAGCTTGCCGGCTTTTCCGCCAGTCCGGTGAGCTTTAGCTGGTAATTCTCAATATCAACGTGCTGGGGACCTTTTATGGAGTTCTCGATAAAGTCATTTATTGAGGAAAGGTTTTCGCCCTGATATTCTCTCACTTCTACGCCCTCCAGTTCCTTTATGTTACCACAACCCGGACCGAAGTCAATAACACCTACCAGGAAAGCAGCGATGACGAGCACCGTAATGGTAAGACCGACGATTGATTTTTTCGTCACAATACTACCTCCAATCAGGAAAGCTCAGTTAACGGTATTTGCTTGAGCATTGGTCTAATTGGAGTATAGACCATGGCACGGTGATTGTATGTGACTATTATCTCAATCGCAGGCGGTTGAGCCGGTGAAACGCCTGCTGCTTCTCACTCAGGCCAAGCTTTGTCCGGTTTATGGCTCGGGACAGCAGCTCGATACTCTGGTCGTAGGTCTTTCTGTCCACCGGATAGGGGATGCCGTCCTTGCCGCCGTGGGCAAAGCTGTAGCGGGCCGGGTCGCGGTAGCTTGGCTCCACACCATGGACCAGCTCGCAGATAAGGCTCAGGGCACGGATGGTCTTGGGGCCGACTCCAGATAGCCCCAATAACTGCTCAAAGTCCTGTGGCTGGCGCTCATAGGTGCTTAAGATAATCTTGCTCAGGCTGTCGGGATGCAGGTCGCTGGTGAATATTTGATGGCGAGGCGGGAGATTCAGGGTTTTGAGTCGCTTCAGTTCGTTAATGACCCCCTCCGGTTTTTCCTCAGTGGCGATTTGGGTGATGGTGGTTCGTGCCGGGTCGCTCTCACTGGCGGTGAGGTTCAGCGTTGTGCCTCGGGCTTCGGAAAGGATAGCCGAGTGAGGCTCGTTGACAAAGTCGGTGACGGCTTCACCCAGCCAGTGATAGCGGCGGGCATAACGGTTAGCCTCGTTCATGCCCTGCTGGACAACCGTCCATGAGCCTCTGGGGGTAAACAGGAAGGTGTGGTGATAGAGCTGATAGCCATCCTGAACTGCCGAGCTGTCTACCTTGGCGCACATGCGGCTGGCATATACCAGCGGTGCCGGGTTCAGTGAGATTTTTTCGCCCCAGGTCTCAATCTCTGAGGGGGTTCTACGAGACGTCTTGCCCTTGCCCCCGGCGACGAACAGCCCCAGGTCACGCTCCATCCCCTTTATTGATTCTTTTAAAGCGCCGCAGAGTGTGGTGGTAACGCCGCTGCTGTGCCAGTCAAAGCCCAGTATACAGCCAAATGCCTGGAACCAGTAAGGGTGTGACAGGCGCCTGAGCATTTCTTCCGGGCCGAAATCGGTGATAATGGCAATCGTGATTTCGCGGGCAAGCAATACCATGCGGTCAAATAGCCACCGGGGCGCCTTGCCGTGGTGCAGAGGCAGGTTAGCCATACCGGTTCTTGTTGGGATAGTCATGAAGTCTAGCCTTTTCGGTTTAGAGGCCGCAGGTGCTGCAATTGCCGGAACTACAGCTATCACAGGAGCTACCGGTGCCGGCTATCCGGGTGGGTACTCCGGACTCGCTGGTGCTGAAGCAGGCGAAGGTGGACAGTTTACGTCGGGCGGATTTATGGCATTGAGGGCAGGGAGCCTCTTCATCAGCCTGACTTAGTGAGCGCAGTAGCTCGAACTCGGAACTGCACTCAGAGCAAACATACTCATATATCGGCATATTACTTCTCCTATTAATAGTTTAACTGTTTACCAGTATTTGGTCAAGCTGGATTTTGGTACATAAACGGTGGGGGGGGAGTATTCACGGGCTAAGCTGCTGATGCTGCGGGGGTGGCGGGTGGGAAAAGATATGAAGGGGCGGTGGTGGGGGTGTTGCCGTACCGGGCAGTTAGTTGTAGGATATATGGTAAAAATGAATATTTGAGGCGATTTATGATTAACAGAGTAAGCATAAAGACAAAATCAAGAGTGGAATTTCAGGAAGTTACCCCGAAGGTCAGGGATATCGTCGGGGCAAGCGGCGTTAAGAGCGGCGTCTGCTATCTTTTCGTGCCGCATACCACCGCCGGCGTTATTGTGAATGAACATGCCGACCCCAGTGTCGTTGAGGATATTGCGGCACAGCTTGAGGTGATGGTGCCTCAAAACCGGAACTACCGTCACCTGGAAGGTAATGCCCCGGCACACATTAAGGCCAGCCTGGTGGGCGGTTCTGAAGTATTACTAATTGAGGAAGGGAAGATAGTCCTGGGGACGTGGCAGGGTATCTTCTTCTGCGAGTTTGATGGGCCCAGGAATCGGACTCTGCTGGTCAAGGTTATGCCGGACAAGACATAATATAGGCTGGGGATATTACCGAAAAGTGACCTGGTAAGCCAGAACGTCAAGCAGGCCATTGAGGAGGTTCTATTTGCATTTGGTTGGAGGGCCTTTTGTATAGAACCCGTTTACAGCACTGAAATTCAAACTATTTCCACCCATCGTCTTTTACCCGCATCAATAAATGAAGCCAAGCCATCACCATAGCCGCATAATGGACAGAACTCATAGCTGTATTTATTAAAAAGGTCTAGTGTATATTTGTAGCCACAGGTGGGACAAGCTACTTGGTAAGTGATTCGTGTTTTAGTTTTTAACACCCCCTTATGAGCGCTGTTGCCTGTATACTTTTTCAGATTTACCAAACAGGAAGGTAGTAAGCCTTTTACCATACCCATCGTTATATCCAACACCCCCGATAAAAATAAAGTTTGGGTTACTATTATCTAGAAGTCCTGCCCCGGCAGCACTATCCTGTAGAGTCCGCAGTAGCGGCACCGGGAATATTGCCTGGGAACATGATAAAGCCCCTTTTGCCCGCACTGAGGGCAGTAGCTGAACCTCAACATGCGATGCGGCTTCCTTGGTTTATTGATAAGGTTAGTTGTCATTATCCGCCTGTATTTAGTCGCTTGTTTCTGAGTCTAGTCGGGTAACCTAACATTGCAATCACAAGACATGTTAAGAGCGTCACAGATAAATCACAAATTAAAAATGGTACAAGCGAATAGGGTCCGTCCGGGCATGGATAAATTTTTATCACCAATGCTATAATTGGTTTTAAATGGTGGTAGTAATAACTGGCGCTACCGGACATATCGGGGCTAATCTGGTGCGTGCCCTGATGGCTGAAGGGCGCCCCACGCGCTCACTGGTACATGTAAATGACCGGGCTATCGAGGGGCTGGACACGGAGATAGTCCGGGGTGATATCCGTGACCGGGAGTCCCTGTGCCGGGCATTCAATGGTGCTGAGGTCGTCTATCACCTTGCCGCCGGTATCTCGCTGTTGATGAATGACTGGCCCCGGCTGGATTCGGTCAATGTTATCGGCACCCGAAATGTAGTTGAGGCGTGCCTCCGCTGCGGCGTGCGCCGGCTTGTCCACTTAAGTTCCATCCACGCTCTGGTGCCGGCGCCGATGGATACCCCGGTTGATGAATCCCGTCCCCTGGTGACATCCCGGCATTTCCCGCCCTATGACCGCTCCAAGGCTGCCGCCGAGCGAGAGGTGCAGCGCGGACTTGAAATGGGACTGGATGCTGTTATTATCAATCCCACGGCCATTATCGGCCCCCATGACTACCAGCCATCATATTTGGGTGAAGCCCTGCTGGCTCTGGCGCATCGGAGGCTACCGGCCCTGGTGGCTGGCGGTTACGACTGGGTGGATGTCCGTGATGTGGTTGAGGGCGCTATGCAGGCTGAGGAACGGGCGACGACCGGGGCCAGATACATTCTCTCGGGGCACTGGGTATCAATGTGTGATATCGCGGCCATGGTGGCAGAGATTACCGGTGTAGCCGTCCCCAAGTGGGTTTGTCCCCTGTGGCTGGCCCGCCTCAGTGCTCCCGTAGCCGCGGCTTTTGGCCGTCTCAACGGGAAGCGTCCTCTCTATACCAGTGTTGCGGTGAGAGCGCTGCGGAGTAATCGGAATGTAAGCCATGACCGGGCTACCCGTGAACTCGGCTATCAGCCGCGTCCATTCCGGGAGACGTTGATGGATACCTTGCGGTGGTTCGAAGAAAATGGACAGCTCAATCGTTTACCGATGGCGAAATCCACGGAGTACCTGTGAAAGAACTGGCATTTTTTAATAGTTTGATAATAGGCTGGTTTGTGCTGGCGGTAGTGGTCTTTATAGCGCTCTTTTTTATGGTGGCTCCGTACGGACGCCACATCCGCAGCGGGTGGGGTCACACGATTGCCAGCCGTACAGGCTGGGTAATCATGGAAGCGCCGGCCCCGGTTGTCCTCGCTGTATGCTTCATGCTGGGTAATAGAACCAGCACGGCCACCATGCTGGTCTTCCTGGGTTTGTGGGAAGCGCATTACATCCACCGGGCTTTTATCTATCCCCTCGGGCTGCGCGGAGTTGCCAAACGAATGCCACTGATGGTTATGAGCTTTGCTTTTTTGTTTAATGCGTTGAATGGCTATCTCAACGGCCGGTACATCTTTACCTTTTCCGGGGGCTACTCAAACGGGTGGCTGGGCGACCCGCGGTTTATCGCCGGGCTGGTGCTTTTCTTCGCTGGCTTTGCCATTAACCGCCGGGCTGACCAGATACTGCGCAGTCTGCGCCGACCCGGAGAATCCGGTTACCAGATAGCGCACAGCGGGCTTTACCGCTGGGTATCTTGCCCCAATTATCTTGGTGAAATTACCGTCTGGATTGGGTGGGCGGTGGCAACCTGGTCTCTGCCCGGATTGGCCTTCGCCTTCTGGACGGTTGCCAACCTTATGCCGCGGGCCAGGGCCCACCATGCCTGGTACCGGCAGAACTTTCCTGATTACCCTGAAAAGCGCCGGGCACTGGTGCCGGGGCTGTGGTAGGGGAGTGATGAAAAGCTCGTTAGTAAAATGTTAGCAAATTCTGAGGATTTAGCTGATATGCTCTAAAGGTCTCGAATCTGCGAGAACCTGATTAGAAGTCGTGGTTTTCGATTTGAGCTTTTTACGGCTCCCGGCCTCTTGAAATCTCGTATTCGCGGCGGCGTGCCTCAAACCGCTCGGGAGGGATACCACACATGCCGCCCCATACCGAGCCCCATTCGTGATAGTCCTCCTTGTCCCAGACGTCATCCATTATCTTCTGGACACCATCAGAATACTTCTTCATCTCCGGGGCTAAGGTGGTGAACATCGTTTCGGCGCCCTCATGGGTCGGTCGGGCACCATGCTTTTTTATTATTTCCCAGACAGCCTGATGGTGGTCGAGTATCGGGCAGGGTCGCAGTGTATTATACGAAAAAGGTATACTCTCCTTAATACCCTTGAAGAACGGTGATGCCAGCGCCTCGGCAAGACTGCAATCGTGGATGTTGTGCGTGGCAAAGTGGTTAAAGATACACGGCTCAACATCTCCCTTGTGGTTGACATGGAAGTATTCCCTCCCCCCGGAGATGCAGCCGCCGCACATTGGGCCATCATTCCAGAAATCAACGGGCAGTATCGGCTTGGTCTGTCGGTAGTGCCGTATGGCGAGCCTTAGCTGGTCGCGCTGTTCCGGTGTCGGCATCAGGCTTGTGTCCGGGTCCCGTCCCACCGGCATATAGAGGAACAGCCAGCCGTAGAGAGCGCCCTTTTCAACAAGGAGGTCAATCCATTCCTCGGAGCAGATAACGTCGATATTATGGCGGGTTACCAGGGTGGAAAAGCCAAAGCAACAGCCAGCCTCCCGCAGGTTATCCATAGCCTGCATCACCTGGTCAAAGGCCCCCTTGACACGTGAGGCATCGGTGTATTCACCCGGGCCATTAACGCTGACCTGTGGTGCGATGGTGCCTATTTCCACCAGCTTTTTAGCCATGGCCTTGTCAATAAAGGAGGCATTGGTATATACCTGGAAAAATGATTTATTATGCTTGCGGATAATAGTCAGTAGCTCCGGATAAATAAACGGCTCACCGCCGACAATGACGAAGAAATTGGTGCCAAGCTCTTCAGCTTCGCCGAGTATCCGGTCAAATACCTCCGGAGGCATATCATCTTTGCGTTCATAGCTGGCAGCGTAACAGCCTTCACAGCGGAAGTTACACCTCATCGTTGGCGATACTATCATGACGTGAGGTGAGTTTATGCCATACTTTTGATGGCAGAATTCGTTTACTTCCGGGTCGCGGAAGAACATGCTTACTGTCATGCGAGCTATGTAGCGTCGGCGTACGTTTGGGTGGATATTACTGAGCACTTTACCCAGCCAGGCACGCCCTGGCTGTCCCTCCCCGAGCCAGTTGTGAATCCAATTTCGGGTCATGGCCCGCTTTTCATCATTGCCGATGAAATGGTCAATAGCCTTGAGGAAGTACTTGGCATTCTTATCCGGGTTGTTGCCCAGTAGCCCCAAGGCTCTACCCAGGACCCTTTCCCCCAGTTCCCTCTTGGTTCGAGTCATGGTTTTACTCACGATACGTACTGCCATTTCCATACCTCCACGATTATTTGAGATGACATGGTGTACACCCCTCCGGGAATATTCGGCTGGACTTGCAATACCTGTTTCTGGGGCAGCTCACAAACCTTCATCATCACCGTATTTCTTCTGTTCCGGCACCGGTCTTTCAAAAATACATAGATTTTCTGGGTATGCGTATAGTAATACACAGGGCATATATTTGTCAAGGTTATTTCGGCTCGTTGTAAATAAAAATTATCCAGTTGGCGAATTAATTTTAGTCTTGTCCCTCAATAAAGGCAACCGCCATGGCCCGGGGACCACCGTGCACACCGGTGGCGCCACCGAGCCGGGCAGTGTATATTCGTTTTCTAGGCACCGCAGTGATGCGGTCAGCAAAATCCTGGGCCCACTGCGGCTTCTGGGCATACAGGATAGCCAGCTCATCAATAGCCGGGAATTCGGTGACGCATTGTTCCAGCTTATCCAGGGCTTTGGCTTCGTTGAAATACATGCCTCTTCCCCGCACCTTGCCCGCCTCATAAATTTCTCCCAGCAGCTTGAAACGGAGCACTGTGCCCAGCTTACCAAGGAAGAGATGTGCCCCCGGTAGTGATAGCCTCCGGCCACTGAGCAGATAATTAATATCGGCAATCATACCAACGATGTGGGTGCGTAACATAGCTTTTTCCACCGTTGGCATTACCTGTTCCAGGTTAGCGCCGGCTCCGGCTTCCCTGGCGGCGGCAATCGCCACCAGCCCGCATCCCATGGATACCGATTTGGAGTCGATTACCTTGACCGTGCATCCTTCCGGCGCATAATCTTTGGCCACCATAGCGGCATTAAGGGCACCGCTGTACCGGGGAGAAAGATGGATGGAGAGGATGCTGTCAGTCTCGGCAGCAAGTTGACTGTAGATTTCGGCGAAGTCGCCGGGGGAGGGGGTGGAGGTTTTGGGCGGGGTACGGCTGTGGGCCAGCCTGGTGTAAAACTGGTCGGCACTGATGTCAACACCATCACGGTAGACCTCATCGCCGAAGCGGATGTACAGAGGAATTACCGTGATGCCTAATTCCTGCGCCACCTCGGGAGGTATATCGGAACTGCTGTCGGTAACTACCTTCAATGATATTATCTCCGACCCTGCCGGGTAATTGACATCCCTATATTACCGCAAGTGGCTGCTCAGATTCCAACCTTCGTTGGCGATTTCAGAGCGACTTCACCATAATCAGGGAGGCGGCTTCTCTACCGATGGCTTTGGCGGCGTCCTTGACCTCAATGGTCAGGGTGCCATCATAGGGTGCTTTCTCCAGGATTTTTAAGGTGGCTCCGGGCGTCAGACCCAGGCTGGTCAGATAGTGCAGGAATTCCGAATTACCCTCGCTGATAACACTGACCATTCTGGCGGATTGCCCGACCTCAAGGTTAGCCATGGTGATACCGGAATTGCTCGGTTGTTTTAGATTGCTCCTGGGTATAGGACTGCCATGAGGACAGACCTCCGGATTGCCCAGAAACTCAGCCAGCTTTTCCGTGACCAGGTCAGTCGTGGCGTGTTCCAGACTGCAGGCATGATGGTAGACATCCTCCCAGCCGATACCGAGATAGCGGTTGAGGAATACCTCCCAGAGGCGATGCCGTCGCGTCAGTCTGAGGAAACGTCGCCTGCCCTCTTCGGTCAGGTTGGCGCCCCCATATGGAGTGTAGTCTACCAGCCCCTTTTCTGACAGACGGTGCAGCATCTCACTGACAGAGGCTAGGGATAGCCCCATGCTCTGTGCTATTGAAGAGGTGCTGACCGGCTTCTCTCGCTCTTCCAGGGCACCGATTGATTCCAGGTATTCTTCCAGTGTCCTCTGGCTCAAAGTATACCCTCCATCAAGGACGTAAACCGTTGCCTAAACAAATTTTAGCGTAATTATTAGGGTATGTCAAGTATTTTTGGAGGATATGTTAATATAATTGTTAGGATACCCTTGACCAAAACGGGTTGCTCTGCTATAATATCTGTTAGGGATAGACCGTGATGGTAATCAAGCCGCTGAGTGAACTGGAACCACGGGAGAAGGGTAGGATTGTTAAAGTGGGTGGCCGGAAAGGGATACGCCGGCGCCTTCTTGACATGGGCGTGGTTTCCGGAACCATGGTTGAGGTACAGAGGGTAGCCCCGCTGGGAGACCCGGTAGAAGTTAGAGTCAAGGGATATGACCTGGCCCTGCGCCTGGAAGAGGCCGCCCATATTCAGGTAGAGATAAGCGAGGGAACGCTATGATGCCTTTGAGTATGACTTCATCGGGTGAGACGGTGGAGGTGGTCGCTGTCAGGACAGGCTGGGGATTGCAGAGAAGGCTTGCTGACCTGGGGCTCACGCCTGGAGTCAGGGTCAGGGTCATCAGCAGCGGTAGGCCTGGTCCGGTAGTTCTTGATGTCCGGGGCTCCAGGCTGGCACTGGGATATGGTGTCGCCCATAAAATTATGGTCAGCACCGGCGGGAGACAGAAGAAATGACTAAAAAAGAGCTGACTATCGCCCTGGCCGGAAACCCGAACTCAGGCAAGACCACTGTGTTTAACAATCTGACCGGTGCCAGGCAGCACGTGGGCAACTGGCCGGGGGTTACCGTGGAAAAAAAAGAGGGTAACTGCAGCTTTAAGGGTTACAGCATCAGGGTTGTTGACCTGCCGGGCGTCTATAGCCTGACCGCCTACTCCCTGGATGAGGTTGTTGCCAGGGACTTCGTGGTTGATGCCAAGCCCGATGTCGTGGTTGATGTTGTTGATGCCTCAAATCTGGAGCGCAACCTCTATCTGGTCGTGCAGTTGTTGGAGATGGAGGCAAATCTGGTCATAGCCCTTAACATGATGGATGTGGCTGAATCCAGGGGGTACCAGATTAATGTTGCCGAACTCTCCCGTCTTCTGGGCACTCCGGTAGTATCTATGATAGCTGCCCATAATCAGGGCACGCGGGAACTGCTACAGACTATTGTGGATGTTGCCGAAGGGGGTAAACAGGTAAGCGGGATAAGCCTGCGGTATGGTCATGACGTGGAGGAGGAAATCACCAAGCTGGAGAAACTCATTTCCGGCAAACCACTGGCGAAGGGTTACTCCCCGAGGTGGCTGGCGGTAAAGCTGCTGGAAGAGGATGAGGAAATAGGCCGCAAAATCAGGCAGGTATAAGTTGGATAGTGATGAGATTATTCGTACCCGGGATGAGAGTCTCATCCATTTAAAAAGGGTTCACGGAGATGATGCCGAAACACTAATTGCTGATGCCCGGTATGGCTTCATCAGCGGACTTATCAAGGATGTCCTTAAAAAACCGGCCATTGAGAAGGTAACGGCTACGGACAGGATTGATAGCTGGGTGCTGAACCGGTGGCTGGGTATTCCCCTGTTTCTGGCCATCCTCTTCGGGGTTTTCCAGTTTACCTTTGTCGTATCGGCACCCTTTATGGACTGGATAGACCAGGGATTTGGCTGGCTGGCAGAGCAGACTTCAGGTATATCCCCGGCGTGGTTGGGATCGCTTCTCGCCGATGGGTTTTTCGGTGGTGTCGGCTCAGTGCTGGTGTTTGTCCCGATAATCTTCCTGCTTTATATTGCCCTGTCTATTCTGGAGGACAGCGGCTACCTGGCAAGGGCTGCCTTTGTCATGGACCGTCTCATGCACAGGATAGGGCTTCACGGACGGTCATTTGTCCCTCTGATGCTGGGCTTCGGTTGCAGCGTCCCGGCTATCATGGCTACCCGCACTATTGAGAATCCCAAAGACAGACTGGTCACCATCCTGGTTACCCCGTTAATGTCCTGCGGTGCCCGGTTGCCTATCTACGCGCTGTTTGCCGCCGCCTTCTTCACCGCCCACCAGGGACTTATCGTCTTTTCCATGTATGCCATAGGCATTGTCCTGGCTATACTCCTGGCCTGGTTTTTCCGGAAGAGGCTGGTTTCCGGCGAGAGTGGACACTTCGTTATGGAGTTGCCTCCCTACCGCCTGCCGACTATTGCCGGGGTGGTGGCGCACATGTGGGAAAGAGGGCAGATATTTCTGGTCCGGGCGGGGACTGTTATCTTCGGCATCGTGGTATTTATCTGGTTGCTGAATTACTTTAATATCCTTGAGCCCATAGGCAGGGTGATTGCCCCCGTTTTCAGTCCGGCTGGCTTCGGGCAGTGGCAGGCGGCCATAACCCTGATATTCGGCATTCTGGCTAAGGAAGTGGTTGTCGGCACCTTCGGCACCCTGTTCGCTGTTGAAGGAGGTGCCCTGGGGGCGACCATCGCCGCAGAGCTTGGCTGGACGCCGCTGGTTGCCTTCGCCTTCATGGCGATGTCTCTTCTCTATATTCCCTGCATGGCTACCATTGCCATTATCAGGCGGGAGACCAACTCGTGGAAGTGGACATGGTTCACCATTGGTTATACGCTGGCGCTGGGCTGGATGGTGGCCACCCTGATATACCAGATTGGAAGTATTTTCATCTGAGCATATAATTAGGGTAAGAAAAACAGGTAAATTGACATAATATATTATGCTTTCCAGGCAAGACAAAGGAGGTGGTTGATGTCAAAGACGGACGAAAACCTGAAAATCGCTTTCGCCGATGAGAGCCAGACGAACATTGAATATCTGGCTTATGCACATCGAGCCATGGACGAAGGGTTCACCGAGATAGCCCAGCTTTTCCGGGAAGCGGCTGGCGCTGAGGTGGTGCATGCCCTGAGTCATCTCCAGGCAATGGGCATTGTTAAAACGACCAGGGCGAACCTGAAAGAGGCGGCTGAGGGCGAGAGCCTGCAAATAGTTTCAATGTACCCCAAGTTTATAGAGGAAGCGGAGGGAGAGGGGAGAAAAGAGGCTGCCGAGTCCTTCCGGATAGCTTTTGAGAGAGAGAAACACCACCGCGGTATGTTCCTGCAGGCCATCAAACAGATGAAATAGTTTAAGGCTACGCCGAATATCCGGTTTTCTATATTGACGTGATAACATTCTGGCGATATTATTAGAGATAAAAATGGAGCATTGGGACTGATGTCAGATTTAAGCCAGCGGGTTGCTGACCTGGCTCAATGGATGTTTGAGTCAAAATATCTGGTTGTGTTTACCGGCGCCGGTATCAGCACGGAGTCAGGCCTTCGTGACTTCCGCGGGCCGGATGGGCTATGGACACGGCGGGACAAGGGGCTGCCGACACCATCACAGGACTTCTCCGAAGCCCAGCCCAATGCCGGGCACAGGGCTATTGCTGAGCTTCAGAATCTGGACAAACTGGCTTTTCTTATCTCTCAGAATGTGGATAACCTCCACCTGAAGTCGGGGATTAACCCGGAGCTACTGGCGGAGTTACACGGCAACATCACCAAGGTTCGCTGTGACCGGTGCGAATTCTGTATGGATAGGTTCGAGAACGAGACCAGGTGTCCGCTCTGCGGCGGCAAGCTGGTATCCAGCGTGGTTAATTTCGGGCAGTCCCTGCCCCGTAAGGACCTGGCCGATGCTTACCAGCATTCGCAGAGCTGTGACCTTTTTATCGTCGTTGGCTCCAGCCTGGTGGTTACTCCGGCGGCTGATATGCCCAGGGTAGCTCTCCAGTCCGGGGCGCGGCTGGTAATTATCAACCAGGGAGGGACTCCCTTTGACCAGTACGCCCACCTGCGCTTCTGGGAAGCCATCGGCGAGGTGCTGCCCCCGGCAGTTGAAAAGCTTAAGGGACATTTGGAACCTTCTCGCTTAGCCCTACATTTATCCCAATAGAAATTCCCATAGGCCAACTGACTAAATCATTCCGAACCACTTCACATGCAATTGCCGGAGGTGAGGAATGAGCTTCAAATTCTTTACCTTCTTGTTAATTCCTGTTACTAATAGCCGCTCTCCGCCCATATGGTCAGCAGGAAGATACATGTATTCAACGACAAAGCAGGGAGGGATATATGGCTGAAAAACAGCAGGACGAAACCATAAAAAGCCGGATAATGGGGCTTCTTCAAAAGGGATACAACCGCAGTCAGCTCATCAACGACTTCAGCTTCGCCGAGCGCACGGTGGATAGTGCCATCAAGGACTACAGGGAACAATACGGCGATGAAGAAGAGAGCGGACCGGCTTCTCCGCCCGGTAGGAATAGCTCGCTCGCATTGAGGAAGGACAAAGAATCGGTACTGCCGGAATGGCTTGAAGCCGACGTCGCCGAGATCTTTGACGGCAACGTCAGGGACCGCAGGATATTCATGGCGGGCATGAGCGTCCCGATGATGGGGCTGAGGATGTTCAGCGAAACCGTCAGACCACTAACCGACCTATTGTCTACCTGGCAACAGGGACAGGCTGAAGCCGCTCGGGCGGCACAGGGGGTTGGTGTGGAGACAGCCCACATGGCGGCCCAGCAGGCACTTTCCCAGGCAATGCCCCAGATACTAGGCGTGGTAAGGGACAACGCAACCGTTGCCTCACCCAACCCGGTTGGTGCGATGATGACTCGCATTCTAGAGCCACATCTGCAGCAGGTGATGGGACGAATGATGGGGGCTTTCATGGGTGGTATGCCGGGCATGCCTGGAATGGGAATGCCGCCGACCAGCCAAATGCCTGGTCAGGGAATCCCGGGCCAGGCAGGATCAGAAGCACAAGATAACCAGACGAGCAAACAGGAAATGGAGGATGCTTTTAACGATGAGTAACCAGGATATGCAAAACCAATTTCAGCAAATGAGGCAAATAGCCCAGCAGAGAGGCATCGGTGGTAAAGCCTATATCGATGCTTACCCTACCAGCGGCTTTATCCGGTTCAAGCTCAAAGTAGCTTCTCCGGAACAGAGGGCGGAGATAATCTCAAATTTTGCCCTCGCCCTGGAGATTATGAGCCAGGGATTCAATCTGGAAACGAAGAAAATAATCAATAAGGAGGCAGACAATGGATGAACTAGGACGGTTACTCAACGGCATGATGGGATGGGCAATGCTTTTCACTGCTCATGACACGGCTAGAAGTCTCATCGAAAAGATGATGGAGGCTGAAACAGAGCTGCTCACCAAGACGTTAGAGCATGAACCCACCGATCAGGAGCGGCAGTACTACCGCGATCTGCAGTGGCAGAAGTCGAACCCGGAAAGAGCTCGCCAGAGGGAACTCAATCGGGAGAAGCTCCGCCGCCTGGTATTCGGCGAAGAATAAGCGTGAATGGCGGACACTACTGCGGACGGTATTTGTATCCAGTCTTCCTTAGTGTCCGCCATTTTCGAAGCTAAAGCGGACACTAGGGACGGAGCGGACGCTTTTTCAAATGTATGAATAACAGGTAGGGAGGTCTGTAAGTGAAACCTGAACAATTGGTATTGATGTTTCCTTTGATGGTGATGGCAATGCTCGTCTGGGCCTCTGACGAACCGCCAAAACCGAAGCAAACAAAGAATGTGTTGCTGCCAGATGCAAGCAATCCAGGGAACGATACCCCTATTAATCCTCGGCAAAAAGAATGGGCTGAGAAGGCAGTTAGAAGGTATGCCGAAGCTCAGGAAAAGA
>CAYWRT010000026.1:0-16721 GCA_964460815.1 uncultured Dehalococcoidaceae bacterium | reverse complement strand
GATTAGTGTTTCCTGACGCTGCGCCTGCCCACCCTTTGAACGTATAATACTTGCTGGGAGATGCCACAAGGGTCACTGTACCTTTAAAAAGGCCACCTGAAGGACTGATAGTTCCACCGCCACTGGGAACTACTGAAGTGGATAATCGGTATTCTTGAGCACAGCCAGAGAAAAGTAGAACATAAGAAATTACCGATAATACAACCAGTATAAGCGCTATCGGTCTATTCATAACTAATTTCCTGCTTGCTAATCTAGCCATATTCTATTCTCCTCTGCCATCTCAGTCAATTAATTTTAGGTAACCTTAATCCAACATCAAGGCCCCAGCCCATATAATAATCTACTCAATTGTGGTTGCCTTTCCGTCATTCCAGGTAATTTCAATCTTGCTAATAACATTACCCTCTTGTGTACCTTCAGCTCGTGCTGAATAGCACTGCCCAACGATTACGTCTTCTTCATCTCCACTCTGCGGTTCGAAGAATCTCAAGCCGTAATCTGTTTCAAAAGCGACGATAGCGTGGCCGATTTCGCTATTCTCAAAGCTTATCACCACATAGCCGCACCTGATTCCTCGTTCAGTGGCGGTATCCTGTATCTCTTTAGCGAAGTGAGCACAATTATGCTCGTCATAGTCATACGGCATGTTTATCTTATGTATTAAGTCTGCTAAGAACATCTTGACACCGAGCAGCATAGGGTTACTAACTTCTGGCAACCATATTGTTCTCTCAACCATTTCGTCCCATCGGCGCTTACGTTCTTGTTGCCTGGTTTCTCTTTCTTTCTGCTCTCGCTTTCTATCCTCCGCGCACTCTGGACAGAAATAGTAATACTCAATCCCATGTTTACGGCAATATTGCCTGTTCATCTTATTCCCTATAAATACTCATAGTGTTTCGTGGCTTCGACTTTGAGTTTGCGGCTTGTGCCACCTTGCCCTTGAAATTCAGCGTTAGGGTCAATAAACAGCTAAGTAGTAATTAATAACCGTTCTCACGCTTCCTTTTGGCTAATTTTTTAGCGGCCATCTCTATTGATATCTTCTCAAAATATTCATAAGGGATTGGTTTGGATGGAGGTGTTTTGGCTGTCCTACTGCCTGGTAAGCCATACGTTTTTCTGAACTTTCCGTCAGTTAGACCGCGCTTTCTGGTGTTACAAGAACCACAAAGTAATTGCTTGTTCGTAATTGTGTTCTTGCCATCACAATCTCTAGGGGTTTTATGGTCAACGTGGAAAATTTGGATAGGATACTTATTACCACAGTACATGCACTTTCCCTTTTGCTTGGTGAATAGATATTCTTTTTCTTCTTTGGAAGTGCGAGGGCGTTTAGGTTCATCAAAATATGGCATTGCGATATCCTTATATTGCAACGGGGCTAATTCTATATTCTTGCTATGTGCAAGTTTATTCCAATATCACTCTCTTTTCAACTAAATCATACCCGGCAGATTTGTCGGTGTGCATTGCAACCTTTGAGTTATAATGCTAGAATCATCTACACAGAGGCGGTTTTTACGGGCAGCGAAAACTCCAGCTTAAAGGTTCTACCTATCGTACAGTAGCGCCCACCATTGAGTCTGGAGGGACTTTCAAGATGAAAGATGGTTGTTTCTATGAGGTCACAGGCGCCCATCAGCACCCCGGTTAAATCCCTCGTACAAGGTTTTATCCTCACTCAGCGTACCGATTATAAAAGCCCCCAAGCAATTGAGTATTACGAAGGCGACCTAATCAGTAAAATTAGATGACAAAGGAGTGAGCCATGGTACAACAGACCACAGAACAATTCTGGCAGGCTGAAGCCAGGAGTGAAGGGACCAGGCAGTTCATCAAGAATATCAAGCGTCTTACCACCGCAAGTTCATTTCTGAAGAGAAGAACCGTATTGTCCTGTAAGGCTTTCGCCGGGATACACCCGTTCGGGACCTCTGTCGTCGAGAAGGTAGCCAGCCAGGCGCTGGCTATGCCTAGCTGAGAGATTTCGTGGAGGCTGGCCGGGAAAGGTCTACCCGGGACTGAATTGAATTATTAGACGGTAAGGCTTATACTATTAAGAGCCGGAAGGACTCGGTCCTGTTATTCTGATTAACTCTTGACCATCAACAACAAACAGGCTGGCAGAAGAGAAAATATCGGAGTCGTAGTGAAGCAAGGGCCGCTTGTTGGCATAATCGTTCTGGATTGGACTCAATGGCAGCTGGGGCCGGTATCGACTGCTATGCTGGCTGACCTCGGCGCTGATGTTATTCACATCGAACACTATATTACCGGCGACCCCGGCCGGGGATTGGCAATAGCGGGTTCTTCTGACTTACCCAAGGGCAAACACAGCTACTTCGAGGTTAATAACCGTGGCAAGAGGAGCATTACCGTCAACCTGCTCAAAGAAGAGGGCAGAGAAATTATTTACCGGCTGGTCAAAAGGGCTGACGTCTTCGTACACAATTACCGGCCGGGTATCCCCGAGAAGCTGGGGATGGACTACGAAACATTGAGCAGCTACAATCCGAAGCTAATATATGCGGCGGCTTCCGGGTTTGGGGAGAAAGGCCCTGACGCCAGAGAAGGTGCCCTGGATATGGTTGGATTGGCCAGGTCAGGGGTCAGCACTATGCTGGGGACCGATGATGACCCGTCCTTACCGCACTACGGGGGCCTGGCTGACCAGCAGGGGGCGATATTGACCGCCTACGGAGTACTGGCAGCTCTGGTAGCCAGGGAGCGTTACGGCATTGGTCAGAAGGTGAATACCTCGCTTCTTATGAGCATGATAACCTGGCAGGGGTTAATGATTGGTAAGGGGTTTTATCTTAATAAGCCCACTGTCCAGCAAAAAAGGCAGAACGCGCGGAACCCCCTCTGGAATTACTATAAGTGCCAGGACGGGAAATGGATGGTGCTGGCTATGCTCCAGTCGCAGAGGTCCTGGCCCGATGTTTGCCAGGCACTGGGGCTGGAACATCTGATAAATGAGCCTAAGTTCAAAGACCCGGACGCACGTGAAAAAAACAGCGAGGAGCTGGTGGCTGCCTTTGACAGGGCTTTCATTACCAAAACCTCGGTTGAGTGGGATAAAATTTTTCGCAGTGGTTTTGATATCATTTCTGCACCGGTACAGAGTGTTAATACCCTCACTTCTGACCCTCAGGTTATTGCCAACGACTATATTATAGATTACAATCATGAAGTTCTCGGGCCAATTAAGGTTGTGGGTCTTCCGGTAGCTTTGAGCAAGACACCTGGCGAGGTAAATGCTGAGGCCCCTGAGTTTGGTCAACACACGGAAGAAGTCCTCCTGGAACTGGGTGGTTACACCTGGGAAGAAATTACCGAGCTCCGCAATAAAGAAGCCATTTAGCACTCCTCCGGCCATAAAAAAACTACGCATAATAAAGGAAGGATTTTGGGATTACCTGAGCGTACCAAAGTAAGACCGATAAATAGGCTGCAATCCATGTACGCCCTCCGCGCTGAAGTAGATAAGATGTATGAAGCCGGAGAGCAAGCCAAAACAGAAGGCAAGCCGGTGGCCTGGGTTATGCTGGGGCAATGGGCCGAGCCGATTCTCACCGCCATGGACGTAATAACAATCTACCCGGAAAATTACGGCAGTGTCTGTGCCGCTGCGGGTAAAGCAAGTCCCTTTCTGGAGCTATCTGACGCCGAGGGTTTTCCCACTCACATTTGTGGCTACGCCAGAAATTGCTTCGGATACTCGGTTAAAATGACTGAACTGGGGGGAGCTATTCCACCGGAAGCACCCATGGGCGGTATGCCCAGCCCTAACCTGCTGGTGGCTTCGGCTGAAATCTGTGACGCTCGCTTCAAATGGTTTCAGGCACTGAGCCGGTACTTCAAGGCCCCAGTCTGGACGGTGGAAAGCCCTTACCCGGGCTTGAGAGAAAGTCTTGAAGAAGGCACCGATGAGCGCAGTATTCAGTTCCTTATCAGGCAATTAAGAGAGTTTGTCAGCTTTCTCGAACAGTTATTAGGCAAGAAGATGGACTGGGACCGGCTGGATGAAATCGCCAGGGGTTTAGTCAAGATTAACCGGCTGCGATGGGAAATCAACCGGGTGCGCACGGCACGGCCTGGCCCGATGCATTCGAGGGACCTCTGGAGTTCGATAACCGCGGCCTTCTTTCGAGGGTCTCACTCCCAGGCAGTATTGGACGGCTTTCAGAAGATGCTGGATGAGGTCAGAGAGCGAGCAGAAAACGGAGTGGCCGGAATAAACGGGGAGGAGAAATTCAGGCTGTCCTTTGATGGGCTGCCACCGTGGCATAATCTGGGTATCTTTGACAAACTGGCGGAAAGCGGCTGGAATTTCGTAATCGAAAGCAATTACAGACCCGCGACGCCGATAAACATTGACTTAACCAGGTATGACGACCCCCTGGAAAGGTATGTAAGGGAGCGTTATCAAACTACCAATAATACCCTGGAAGTGGAGTATACGCCGGAGGAAGCGGCGATAATCAGAGACGAAATCATGCGGACAGGGAGCTCGGCGCGCCTGGCGGTGAAACACGTCCTTGACTGCCAGTGCGACGGCGTTGTCATCCATATCCTGCTCTCCTGCCGCTCGGCGTCTTTAAATTTATGCGCCTTCCAGCAGAAGGTAATGGACATCCTGAAAGTGCCCGCGCTGGTCATGGAGGGTGATATTGTTGACACCAGTCTTTTCAACCCGGCCGAGGAACTTAAAAAAGCCGAGGCCTTTGAAGAGACTATGGCATATTATCGACAGGTCAGGAAAGAGATGGGCATGGCCTGGTGAGTTAGATGGAATCTAATCAAAGGGAAATTTAATCAATGACTGTAGATACACTGGGGGGGCTGGCTAAAGCCAGGGCGATTTATCAGGATAGAACTCAAAGGGTTAAAGAACTTCGTCAGGAAGGGAAAAAAGTTCTCGGTTACCTGTGTATTTATCCTGTTATAGAAATGCTGACGGCCCTTGATATCGTTCCTTTTCGGCTGTTCGGTGATATCAGCGAGCCAATAACCAAGGCGAACAGTTACCTGCCGACCGTAGTCTGCCCGTTTCTGCGCAGTTTTCTGGACCTGGGGCTGAAGGGTAAGTACGACTTTCTGGACGGCATCATCACCAGCCATATCTGCGATGTGGGCGCCGGGATTCCGGCTATCTGGAACTACGCTATTAAGACACCATATTCCTATCATCTTGATACGCCGCATACCCTGCGTGAAAGCGCTCAGGACTACAACCGTAGTTTGCTGGACTCTTTTCAGGCATCATTAGAGCACTTTACGGGAAAGCAATTGACCCCGGGGAAACTGGCTGAAGCTATCAGGAAACACAATGAACAGCGGGCTCTGGTCAGGAAGCTGTATGACCTGAGAAAGCCCGACCCGCCTCTGGTATCAGGAGCGGAGACCATCCAGGTTATCAAGGCAGTACAGAGCCTGCCTGTTGAGGAAGGCAACAGGCTGCTCGAAGAAGTTATTGATGAGGCCAGGGAACGCCGGGATGGCCCGGTTAAGAAAACAACCAGGCTCATGATATGGGGTAGCATACTGGACAATACCAGCCTCATCGAGATGATAGAGAGCCTTGACGCCAGCGTTGTTATGGATGACACCTGTGTCGGCAGCCGCCCCTTTTTCCATGATGTGAAGATAACCGGTAACCCCCTGGATGGGCTGGCCAATCACTATCTAAACGATATTAAGTGTTCCCGCACTTTCCGGGCGGAATACTATGCTCATGAAAAAAACCACATGAGTGACCTGGAAATAAGATATGGTTACCTGGGTGATTACGCCCGGGAGTGGAATGTCAACGGGGTGATTATAGAAGCGCTGAGGTACTGCGATACACACGGCTACGAAGTACCTTCAATCAAAGACTACCTGGATGAAATCGGTTTGCCAAGCATCTATCTGGAGCATGATTACACCCTGGGTATTATGGCACAGTTGAAAACGAGGGTTCAGGGGTTTCTGGAAATCATCTCCTGACCTTTCCACCGAAAAATTTAGTACAACCCGCAAGATGACAGAGTAGGGGGTGATTGATATTTTCTTTGCCGGCGTTGACCTTGGTTCCACCATGACCAAGATAGTCATTATCGACGAAAGGGAGCATATTATCGCCTCAACAATACGGCATACGGGGGCTGAGCACCGCCGCCTGGCTAACCAGGTCATGAAAGAGGCGCTGGACACCGCCGGAATAACCATCAGCGATATTATGTATATCGTGGCCACGGGATACGGCCGAATCAACGTCCCTTTCGCCGACCACCACTTTACCGAGCTGACCTGTCATGCCAGAGGGGTCTCCAGTATTTTCCCCGGTGTCAGGCTGGCTATTGATATTGGCGGGCAGGACTCCAAGGTTCTGAAAATTAAGAATGGCCGGCTTATCGATTTCGTGATGAATGATAAGTGCGCCGCCGGGACCGGCAGATTCCTTGAGATTCTGGCCGGTCTGCTCGGTCTCAGGGTTGAAGAACTGGGTGCCCTTTCTTTAAAAGCCTCCAAAACGGTTACGCTGAACAGTCCGTGCACTGTTTTTATCCAGCAGGAAGTGGCCACTCACCTCAGTAATGGTGTGCCGATAGAAGAGATAGTAGCCGGGCTCCATGATGTTATCGCCAGTAAAGTGTCTAAAATGGCCAAAAGGCTGAAGCCGGAACCTGACGTGGTATTTACGGGCGGCGTTGCCAAGAACATCGGCGTGGTCAAAGCACTGGAGGCGAACCTGGGATGTAAAGTACTGGTACCGGAGGAGCCGCTTCTCAGCGGGGCGTTCGGGGCGGCCCTGCTGGGCAAGGAAATTGTCCTGAAAGCCCAGGCTTCCGGCCAGGCGATTCAGAAAAGCGAACGCCGTCTTGAAGAAGCCAAATTATTCACATAAGCGATAAACTATGATGCCGTACTTCATGGGAATTGACATCGGGACAGGTACCAGCAAGGGAGTAATAATAGAAGACACCGCGCCGGAAGCCTACCATTCGCTGCCTTCGGGGATTAACTACGAAGTAGCCGCCAACAATCTGGCAGCCGAACTCCTGAGAAAGGCCGGGATTACCATTGACAGTATCAGAAACACGGTAGCTACAGGTTATGGCGCCGGCAGTGTTACCTACAGTAGTCAGTGTATCAGCGATATACGTTGCTGCGCCCGGGGAATATACAGCCTGTTTCCCGAAGCCAGGACCGTTATTGACCTGGAAGGACAGACAACACAGGTTATCCGGCTGGGCAAAAACGGCCAGATTGCCAATTTTACCACCAGTGAGAAGTGCGCCAGTGGCTCCGGGCGCTTTCTGGATATAATATCGAATGTATTGCAGATTCCCCTCGAGGAAATCGGCCCCCTCTCTCTCAAATCGAAGAATCCTGTTATCTTTACCACGGCGTGTGCTGTTTTTGGAGAATCGGAGGCGGTGTCCCGGGTAGCTGAGGGAGTGGCCAGTGAGGATATCCTGGCCGGAGTGCACCGGGCGATGGCAGACAAGATATCTGCCATGATTGAAAGAGTTGGCCTGGAAGAGGGCTGTGCCATCTGCGGTGGGGGCGGCCTCAATATCGGGCTGATAAAAGCTCTGGAGGTTGCGCTTGAAACACGGCTGCTGGTGCCGCCGCAGCCTCATCTGGTCACCGCGCTTGGAGCCGCCCTTTTCGCCAGAGAGGCCGGTGGTGCCGCCGGTCAAACTGCTTGAGGAAAGAACTGGTCAAATATGGTTTGGGAGCCTGCATTCGAGTCCGCCTTTCACCCCAGGGTAGTGGCCATAGTAGGTATCTCCGCCAAGGCCAAGCTGGGTGGCCCGGGTGGGTCCGGGTTTCTTAATACCTATCAGGAACTCGGCTTTGCCGGAAAAATCTATCTGGTTAATGCCACCGCCACCGAAATTCTGGGATATCAAGCTTATCCCAGTGTTTCCTCTATCCCCGAACCGGTTGACCTGGTAATTATCACCACGCCGGCCAGGGCTGTGCCTGATGTGCTTGAGGACTGCATCGCGGCCAATACCAGGAACGTCCATCTGTTTACGGCTGGCTTCGAAGAAACGGGTGAGGAAGAAGGTCAGGAGCTGGGGAAACGAGTCCAGGAGATAGCCCGGCGCGGTGGATTGCGCATGATTGGACCTAACTGTATGGGTCTATACGTGCCGGAAAGCCGAATAGGATACCTGCACATACCTCCCACTAAAAGCGGCCCGGCGTCCTTCATCTTCCAGAGCGGCGGACACAGTGACTGGTTCATCAGCCATGGGCAGGACTATGGCATATACTTCAACAAGGGTATCAGTTTTGGCAACGGCTATGTTCTTGACAGCACGGATTTTCTGGAGTACCTGTCTGCCGACCCTGAAACTAAAATCATCTGCATGTATCTGGAGGGAGTGAGAGAAGGCAAAAGGTTGATGAAACTGATAAGGGAAACCAACCCCCGAAAGCCTGTTATCCTCTGGAAGGGAGGACTAACGGCGGCGGGGTCGCGAGCGGCGGCCTCTCATACCGGTTCCCTGGTAGGCCAGACAGCTATCTGGCAGGCCTTGTTCGCGCAGACAGGGGCGGTACCAGTCTCTTCTCTTGAGGAAATGGCGGAAACAACCATGTCTTTTCTCTGCCTTAAGCCCTCGAGGGGCAAAAGGGTAGCTGTATTGGGCATGGGTGGCGGCATCAGTGTTTATGCTGCCGATGCCTGCGGACGTGAGGGGCTGGAAGTCCCCGCCCTGAGTAAAAGTACCCAGGATAAACTTAAGGAATTCATTCCGAGTGCCGGGTCCAGTACCAAAAACCCGATTGACTGCGGCTCGGTCTTTTTTGATGTCTCGCTGATGCAGCGAGAGGCGGAGCTTGCGGCCACTGACCCTTCAATAGATATGCTCATTTTCATGCCTCATCTGAATCTGGCGCGCAAGGCCGGGCCCGGGCAACTGGATAAGCTGGTTGGCTATATGAGTGACTTTGCTCTGAAAAACCCTTACGACAAACCCGCAGTAATCGTCTTCCACTCATTTATCAATGAAGCCTGGGAAAACGAGCTGAGTGCTAAATTAAGAATAGAATTGTCCCGGAAGGGCGTGGCCGTCTATAGCTCGCTGGCCGGGGCCGCCCGCTCCCTTTTCAGGTTATACGAGTATCACCGAATCCAGAAGGAACTGGCTGGACACGTCATTTAAATCACTCGCCAAAGGTTTACACAAAGTTTGCCACCAGTTCCTTTTCCTTCTCGGAAAGTATATTTGGCGGTGGATTACCCGGCTCAGTTTTTTGTCTCATGAATATGAGCCATGACACATGCCCGGCGACTAGTTCCCGGCCTTGCCAACCCAGGGTATTCAATTCCATATGTACTTGAGAAGGCTTACATCGGAATCAAAGTAGAAGTATTTACTTCGTTGCGGATTCCCAGAGGGGCTGACTAGCTGAAAAAAGTCGTCGTGCCGGTCTGGGAGGTATCATACCCGCCGACCTCGTCTACGATTTTCTTGAAATCGTCACTGGCGATTATCTCCAGCATTGGTGTCAGCCGCGGGCTTCGATATACATGCATCGGTATCACGAGGTCGTACCGTTCCCGAAACATCGGCATAAAATCAAGATTACAGCTTAATGCCGCCGGTATGCTCTGCGGGGGCAACGCCGAACTGCTGCTGGACTACATACCGGCGACGGAAGATAATAAGGGGTTTTTCCGGTGCTGGTATGACGAGATTCGGCGCGGCAATGATTTTTATTTTCTGACGCACCTGAAAGACACCGGCGATACCGTTGAGATTCTCGGGTCACCTCATACTGCATCCAGATGGCCGGATAATCGGGAGTACGCTGCTGACGGAAGCCGATAGAGACAGGCTCAGGGCTGAGCTTCATAATATTTCTACCGCCGCGTTTATCTCTCTACCAGATACGCGGGTGGTGATAGAGCGGGTGCGCAAGCCGAAGACCCTTTACTGCTTCGGTGCCGGGCATGTTTCCGTACCGACGGCTCATATCGCTGCCTTGGCGGGATTCCGCGTCGTCGTCTTGGATGACCGTGGTGAATTTGCTAATCCCGAACGTTTCCCGGATGCCAATAAAATACACGTGATAGAAGATTTCAGCCGGGCTCTGGAGGGGCTGGAAGTAGACTCGGATTCCTTTATCGTCATTCTGACCCGCGAACACCGATATGACCGGGTTGTCCTGGAACAGGCATTGAAGACTACCGCTGGCTACATCGGCATGATTAGCAGCCGCCGCAAGCGGGACGCCATCTATGAGGCGCTGATGAACCAAGGTGTCAGGAGGGAAGAACTGGAGCAAGTGCATTCTCCAATCGGGATGGACATAGGGGGCGAAACCCCCGAAGAGATTGCGATAAGTATCGTGGCCGAATTAATCAGCGAACGGAGTAAGCAGCCGGCATGAAAACCGGGCGGTATGTTGCTATTCTGCATAACATTGCCAAGGGGCAGATGTTAGCTTCCAATCGAGACTGTCAAGGAACAATCTGGATTTGAAAGCGGAATGGCTCGGGGCCTATCGTCCCGGTAGTTTCAATGCGCACGTCAAGGCTTGTTGTCCTGGGTTGTAGAGCGCTATCTGACCTTACCCCAGGATTAAACTACAAGGCTGAAAGCCAGTTCAAAGGTTTTAGTTCTACCTATCGTACAGTACCGCCCACCATCAGTAATCGGCCGGTCAAGAGTGGAAGCTAGTTTACACTCTTAACTTGCAAAATAGTTTTCTTTAGTATATAATATAATCATAGTTCAAGTTTAGGCTAAGACAAACTTCTTAAAGTCTCCCAAGATTTATATCAAGTATTGGATGGCCCAAGCTCTAACTAAAATTTAGAAGAGAGGAGGTCATCCAATGAGTTTTCAGGACAAGACCCTCGAATGTTCCGATTGCGGTACTTCTTTTACCTTTAGCGCTGAGGAACAGGAACAGTTCCAGTCGAGAGGCTATACTAACGAGCCCAAGCGCTGCCCCGAATGCCGTCAGGCAAGGAAGTCAGAGCGCTACGGGAACAAAAGTAGCAGCTACGGTTACACACCCCGACGCCAACTATTCCCCGCGGTGTGCGCTGATTGTGGTAAGGAAACTGAAGTACCTTTCGAGCCCAGCCAGGGTAGACCGGTGTATTGCAGTGATTGCTACCGTAAAGTCAGAGCCAATAGGTAACCTTGAATTAGTCTGCGAAACGAACATGGGCTGGGGATATCCTCAGCCCATGTCTATCTCCAGGCGGTCAGGATTCACCAAACAGGAGGTGTCCATGCCAGCAAAAAACAAAACAAAAACAATAGAATTCGGTGAACAAGATGAGGGCTTCATCAAGCAACTTGCCAAAGAAATCGGCTGCCATTACTTCAAGGCGAATGAACGCACTTATAACCTGAATAAATTCGATTCTAACGTTCACCGCGAAATGGGTGTTTTTGCCTGGATCCATAAAGAAGAAAATGATTGTTTCTGGATATCAACCAGAAAGACCTGGGTAGAAGAAGCCAAGGCTAAGGTACTGACCGGAAGAAAGGCATCAGGAATAAATTGTTTTCCCAGAGATATCCACCATGCAGAAGACAGTGTAAGTTTTGACACAAAAGACGGCTACCAGAAAACTGTAAGCGTTCTGAAACTAATCAAAAAAATACGTTAGCCCGGGGTATAAATCTACCTGGCATTTTTACTAATTCCAACAAAGAAGTAAAGCATAATTTTGGAAGGAATTTATTGTTCGCCTACTTAACTGAAAGTCTCATTTTCCGGCAAGACGGAATATGTAATATATTATTTCGTGACCGACGATTCCCCCCCCTTGTTTAGAATGCGGTCACCAGCCCCCACCCTACCTCATCAAACTTCCCAAGTTCCGCTTCGGTAATTATCCTGTTAAGGTGTCTATCCTCCGGTCCCGGGACGACTTCGCATTCCCAAACCACCTGTAGCTTTAAAGCAGGCTCTTCAGTACGTTGAGAACCTCCTCATAGTTGAACTCTTTGGGATTACCCTGGCTACAGAAGTCATTGGAGTATGTCTTAACAACATGCTCCAGGTCCTTTTCCTGAAGACCGAATTGCTCGTTCAGGTGACCGGACTTTATTTCCAAATCTTTCAGCAGTTTTTCTATTTCCACGAACCATCTGTCGGCGGCCTCCAATATGGTCATATTTCTGGTGTCGATTCCCATGACACCGGTCATGATGGCTAATTTCTCGATACAGGCAGGCTGGTTATATCTTTCTCCGGCAATGGCGATAGTGGCATTAGCCAGGCCATGGTGACAGTCAGTTAAAGCCCCGACCTGGTGGCTTAACCCGTGTACGATGCCAGCGCCAGCCCCAAAGCCGATGGCAATACCGCCCATGGTCGCTGCCCAGCACATTCTTTCACAGGCCTGGCTATTCATCCGGTTGTAAGCAAAGTCCCTGAGATTTTCCGAGACGAGCTGAATTGCCCGGAGCAATATGCCATAGGCATAAGGGCCCTGTACCTTGGTGACAAATGCTTCAAAGCCATGCGCCATGGCATCGAAGCCCGTCCAGGCGGCAATATTCCTGGGCTGTAGCCGTATCAGCAGGGGGTCAATGATGGCCGTAGTTGCCGTGATATTAGGCGCAATAATCAATTGCTTGGCCCTGACTTTCGTGTTGGTAATGGTGGCCATGGTCGTAACCTCCGCCCCCGTACCGGAGGTTGTATTAACCGTAATCTGCGGCAGGGTACACGGTTTGTAGCTTTTCATGGCTTCCATCCAGGGCGGGTCGATAAAAGCGGCGAAGTTGAGGACATCCCTGCCGTCATTGGCCGCCACAACGCGGACACCTTTACCGCAATCATGGGAACTACCGCCCCCCACGGAGACCACGCCGTCGCATTCACCATCCCTCAGCACCTTATATGCCGCCATCACCTCATGGTCTTTGGGGTTGGAGGTTACCTTGTCAAAGATTTCCGTCGCCACGCCGTTGTGGTTCAGGATTTGCTTAATCTCTTCGATAATACCAGTGCCCCTCAGGCCTGAGGTTACAATCAGCGCCTTTTTGATGCCGGCTGCCTTGCATTCGTCGGCAACTGTCTCATGGGCACCCCACCCCAGAGCTATCCTGGGGATAGCGTTGGTGTAGGTAATAGGGAATTCAGACATCTGTTTGTTTATCACCATTTGCCTCCTTAAATAATAAGTATTTATTATTACAGGTTTTCTGCCCCAGTAATTATACTACTTTAAAAGCCCAAAACCGAATTGAATTCAGGCATCTCTCCCCTGCCTGCGCAGCCCTGCAGAAAGAGCCAAAGAAATACCTGAAATCCGACAGTCCGGATGAACGGACTGAACATGAGGGAGACAGCGAGGCTCACGGCCTGTGACTGAGACTATCAGCCCCCTGGCGGACATATTTCAATAGCCTCGACCAACCACTCCAGTTTACCGCTGCCACATCTGGGGCACCTTATCTTTTTTTCCTCGGAAGGGCCGCGTGGCGCCGCTACCAGGAATCTGCCGCCGCACTGATGACACACATATTCCCAGGGAGGCGGCCCGGTTTCTAAACTACAAGCAATCAGCTCCTGGACATCTTCACTTGAGCACCGCGGGCACCTGGCTTCATCCGAATCATGAGGTCCAAGTATATCGAATAGCTCCTGGCACCGGTTACATAAATACTTTTTGGCTTCCATTTTCCCTACAACTATTGTACACCAACTGCAAACCTGATGAAAATGTGGGTTCTATTTGGTTTTGGTTGATTGCAGATGCAGATAAAACCAAAATGTGAGAGCGGCTGGGGTAAAGAGTTGACAATAATGGGGCAATGAAATAAAATGTAATTGAGCATATGACCATAATTATTTATCACTGGCGTATTGAATGTTGAGAGAGGGTGATTATGCCGGGTAAGATGGCTCTGGTAGACTATAAGAAATGCCATCCAGAAAAGTGCGACAGCGGTATTTGTGCGGCCGCCCTGGCCTGCTCCCATAAGCTGCTCAGGCAAGAAGCCCCCTATGATATACCCATGACAGACCCGTTTCTTTGCCAGGGCTGCGGCGACTGCGTCCGTGCCTGCCCCCTGAAGGCAATCATTATAGCAAGATAGCCGGAATGTAAGCAACTCAAAATTTGAAAGCAGTTCTCCCGCGGGAGAAGGTATGCCATCAACCAAGTACCGAACCCGAGAATCAATAGCAGAAATGAAACGAAACAGTAATGATATTTCTCCCTTCGATGACCTGGCTCTGGAATATGATGCCTGGTTCGACAAAGAGGGAAGGCTCGTCTTTTTAATTGAGGTACAGGCATTCAAGGCACTATTATCGTCCCTGCCCGCGCCCTGGCTTGAAATCGGCGTTGGCAGCGGTCGGTTCGCTCAGGCCCTCGGTATAGAGACGGGGGTTGACCCTTCCGTCAAACTGAGCCAAATTGCGAAGCGCAGGGGGATAAATGTCTTTCTGGGCAGAGGCGAACAGGCGCCGTTTGACGAAGAATCATTCGGTACGGTCTTCCTGATTGTTACCCTGTGCTTTCTTGATTCGCCTCTGGATGTTCTCAAAGAAGCCAGCCGCATCCTGAGGCCCGGCGGCAAGATAGTACTGGGGCTGGTTTTGCCGGAGAGCCCGTGGGGTCAGTTTTACGGGCGCAGGAAGGCGGAAGGACACCGCTTCTACAGACACGCTACCTTCTACAGCTATGAAGAGGTGGTTAGACTGCTGGTCGAAGCCGGCTTTGCCACCGAGAGAACTGCCTCCACGCTTTTTCAGAAGCCAGACAGGGTACTTCGTATGGAGGCGCCCAGAGAAGGCTATTCGCCCGGTGCCGGATTCACCATAATCACGGGGGTAAAACATGGCAGTGAAATGTAATCGGTGCGGCCATGAAATACCTGATAAGGAAGAGTACGAGTACCATAGCCAGATACTGTGTGAGGACTGCTATATCGATGTGAGGTATCCGACCAAAGCCTGTGACCCCTGGGCGGTATACTCGGCTACCAGCTCCCGACAACGTATGGGACTCCAGGATACAGACGGATTAACTGAGCTGCAAAGAGAAATATATGACTTCATCAGTAGCCATGGCAAGGTAACCAGGGAAGAGCTAATCAAGAATCTTAATCTGGCTGAGTCCGAGCTGCAGACTCATCTGGCGATACTGCGACACTGCGAACTCATAAAGGGATACAAGGAGGGCAGCGAAATCTACCTGGTCCCCTTTGAGCAAAATAAGCACGACGCTCAGAAAGGGTAAAATTTTGAAGGATAACCTGATTTTGTGGGTGAGGAAAGACCTTTGTCTCGGCTGCGGGCTGTGCGCCGGGAGTTGCCCCCGGCAGGCTATTTCGCTGCCGTCGGGACAGGCACAGATAGACCAGGACAGATGTAACCAATGCGGTGTCTGCACTGATGTCTGCCCGCAGGGAGCAATTGTCGAGCTTTCTCCCGTATCCAAAAGTGAGCTTGAGGCAACCGTTACGGCACTGAAACACAGGGCAGATGATATCATCTCAAGAATTGAGAAGATGACAGAGCCGCAACCGCGAAGTAAACAGGAGAAAGCATAAAGGCCTGTATCAATTGCTGGTCGCGTGCCGGTTGGCGGCACTGTTCTGAAGCAGAATCTTGCATGTTGATAGTTAATGCCTTATAGTTTAGTAATGTCTTATAGTTTAGGCTAACAAGGAGGAAGAAAATATGGTAGAAGAGATTACCGACCAGAACTTTGAAGGGGAGGTTATCAAAGCTGAGATACCGGTGGTGGTCGACTTCTGGGCACCCTGGTGCGGGCCGTGTCGCATGATTGCTCCGGTGACCGAGAAGCTGTCAGAGGAATACGCCGGCAAACTCAAATTCTGTAAGCTCAACGTGGACGAGAACCGCCAGATGGCTATGAAATACCAGGTGATGAGCATTCCTCTGCTGCTGTTTTTCAAAGACGGTAAGCAGGTTGACAGTGTGCTGGGTGCGGTTCCGGAAACCATGCTTCGGCCAAAAGTTGAAGCACTGCTGCAATCCTGAGGAAATAAGGAACTCTGGTGGGGGGGAGAAATGGAGCTTCTGACGCAATTGAGGCGAAACACCTTGAAAACAAGTAGCGGGAGGCGAAATGAAGGTATGCATTATTGGAGCTGGCGCTGGCGGTAGGGGCGCCTCGGGGCGTATTCGACAGCTGGATAAACAAGCCCAGATAGACATCTTTAGTACCCAGAGTGAGATTGGTTATGCCCCCTGTGAACCACCCTTTGTACTTAAAGGAGTTGCCCGCTGGGATGATATATTTTATCCCGGCAAGTTTTTCGAGGAGAGGAATATAACTGTTCATTTGAGCACGGAAGTCACCGATATTCTCAGGAAGGAAAAGCACATCATTGCCGGGGGTAAAAGATATCCTTACGACAAAATCATTTTAAGTCCGGGAGCTATTCCTTCCATTCCTCCTATTCCCGGACTAGATGGTAAAAATGAATTTACTCTCAGCACGAATATCGCTGATGGCAGAGCCATAGAGAAAATCATTCTCAAATACACCAGTGCTGCCGTTATCGGGGCAGGGGCAATCGGGATAGAGATAACCCTGGCTCTTATTTCCGCAGGCTATCACAAGGTCTACCTACTGGACATGATGGAGAACATATTACCGGCCGGTCTGGATAGGGACATGGCCAGCAAGGTTGAGCGGGTGATGCAGGAGAAGGGAATCGAACTGGTCCTATCTGCCAGCATCAGCAGCGTAAAAAGCG
>CAYWRT010000025.1:0-17187 GCA_964460815.1 uncultured Dehalococcoidaceae bacterium | reverse complement strand
TCCCGTTCTCCTATCTTTCTCAACATT
Organism: uncultured Dehalococcoidaceae bacterium; assembly: GCA_964460815.1. Classification (GTDB taxonomy): domain Bacteria; phylum Chloroflexota; class Dehalococcoidia; order Dehalococcoidales; family RBG-16-60-22; genus CAYWRT01. The sequence continues at coordinate 17,160 of CAYWRT010000025.1, read as the reverse complement.
GCCATCATAGCCTCATGATTCCCCCAGGTCAGCTCGATGCCATCGGTATCATCTCTGGTAATCAATCCCTTCTCATAGCATTCCATGGCGAAGGCAATAATGGCTCCCGCCGATATTGAATCCATACCGTACTTATTGCAGAGGGAGTACGCCTGCTGCAAGACTTCAACATTGGCTATCAGGCAGTTGGTCCCCAGGGGACCCCAGGCTTCCCACACCATATGCCTCTCGCCATTAGCCAGCTGGTATGACTCCAGACAGCTATTGGGGCAATGGGCGCAGTACAGGGGCTCGGCATCTCGTATGGCTTCCGGGTAGACCAAGCCTTCTTCAAAAGACCCCTCTGACCAGTTTTTCACGGGCACACGACCGTACGTGAAGAAACTCTTGAATATATGGATGTCGCCGGCAAGCCGCTCCCCCGGTTTCCTCCGCTGGCAAAAGGGAAGGATTTTCCGCACGCCTTCTTTAAGTTTTTCTTCATCATAGAAACTGAGGGGCAGCGTGCCTCTGGCGGCAATAGCCTTCAGCTTCTTCGAACCCATCAGCGCCCCCAGCCCGCACCTGGCGGCGGCCCTCCCCTGCCTGCCATCACTCATAACCCCGGCAATCTTCACCAGCCTCTCGCCGGCTACCCCGATACAGGCCACGCTTGCCTTCCTGTCAGTCTCCTGCTGGAGGAGGTCAGATACCTCCCAGGTATCCCTACCCCATATGTGCGCGGCATCACGGATTTCTACTTTTTGATTATGGAACCACAGATATACGGGCCGGCTTGACTGACCCTTCACCACTATGCCGTCAAATCCGGCATGCCTTAGCTCATCGGCAAATCTGCCGCCGGCGTGAGCCTGACCCCAGATGCCGGTTGCCGGGGAAATTCCGGCAACAATATAGCGACTGCTCTTAGGCAGGATGCTGCCCGTAAGCGGCCCCGTCATGAATAACAGCTCATTTTCGGGCGATAACGGTTCAGTAGCGGGTGTTGTTTCATCCCAGAGTATTTTGGCGGCCAGGCCAACGCCACCGATGTACTTCCTCGCCGTTTCTTCATCCAGGTATTGATAGTCCATGTCGCCGGTAGTCAAATCAAGGCGCAGAACCCTGCCAGTATAACCTTTCAGCATTTTTGTTTCCCTTCTCGTATTATTAATACGTGATTACAGTCATTCTGCATATTTGTTCATAGGCTTCGACAGTATTTATGGGACAACTTGACATGGACACTTTAGCTAGTTGAATCAACCCTGTCAAGCTCCCTTAATTTCTGTGTTATGTTCGGTTTTGGCTGGTTCGGTATCAGCTTTGACCCTGTTTTACCTAGCCTCACATAGTCTTTACCCCACCCCTCCACCCCCCTCTCGCTTATCTTTTCCCACCCTCCGCCCTCGGCTCATCCTTTGCTTATCCCGTAGTTAAAGTCTCCATCCCCACCCCAACGGGGGAAAGGGAGTGGGGGAATATTCAAGGGCTAAGCCGTAGGTGATACGAGGGCGGCAGGGTGGGAATAGATAAGAAACGAGGGGGGCGCGCGGGTGGTGTGAGAATATTCCGGGGTTAAACTGTAGGTAGTACGAGGGTGGCTAGGGTGGGAATAGATAAAATAGTCATGTTGCTTTTGACAGCTTACACTGTATCGTATAGAATTCAAGCATGAGCCGTCAGCACAAAGTTAACCGGTCGCAGTGGGACAGCCAGCATATTCAGGCGTTGCGACGCCATATGGGACTGACCCAGCGAGAGTTGTCAGACAGACTGGGTACACGCCAGCAAACAATCAGTGAATGGGAAACAGGCATGTACCAGCCCCGCGGTACCTCGGCTACCCTTTTGTCTATCATTGCCGAACAGGCTAAATTCAAATACAAAGCCGCACCCACCAAAAAGGAACCCTGACAGAATACACGTTACCGTGTATATTCACCAAAATCGGTCTGCTGGCAATCCTCTGATTAAGGCAACTGGACATGAGCTAAAATGAGGTTTTTATGGATAATTACCATAACATAAACAGCCTGAAGCCTTTCTTTGAGCCCGGCAGTGTCGCTATCATTGGTGCCTCCCGGACACCGGGCAAGGGGGGGTACAACATTATTGAGAACCTGCTGAGACTCGGCTATGAGGGTAAGATATACCCGGTCAATCCCCAGGCCGAGAGGATTTTAGGGCTACCGGCCTACCCTGACATTAGGCACACCCCTGAGCCGCCGGAACTGGCGCTCATCGTACTGCCGCCGTCACTGGTCTTACCGGCCCTCGAGGAGTGCGCCACCAGGGGAGTAAAGGCCGTAATCATTGAGTCTGCCGGCTTCGGCGAGATGGACAAGGCAGGCGCTCTGGCAGAAAAGAAAATAGCCCAAATAGCACGACAGACCGGGATAAGAGTCATGGGACCGAACAGTGTTGGTACCATCAACCCATTGATGCGTTTTGATGCCAGCTTCGGCCGGCTGAATAAAATATTTCTGCCCAGCGCCGATATTAAACCGGGGTCAGCTGGCTTTGTCGGCCAGACCGGCTTATTCACCGGCGTCTTCCTACCGCTGATAAACTCTGACCTAGGCATCAGCAAGATAGCCTGTCTGGGTAATAAGTGCGATGTCGATGAGAGTGACCTGCTGGAGTATCTGGGCGACGACCCGCCAACAAGGGTCATCGCCATGTACCTGGAGAGCATCAAGGACGGCCGCCGCTTCCTCAGCCTGAGCCGCCGCATAGTCAAGGAGAAACCAATAATCATCCTGAAATCAGCCATAACCGAGAGCGGGGCAGAAGTCTCATCCACCCATACCGGCTCCGTAGCCGGAGAGGACCGGGTCTATGATGCTGCTTTAAAGCAGTCGGGCATTATCAGGGTGGAGAGTTTTGACCGGCTTTGGGATGTTACCAGGGCCTTCGTCTACTCGCCGCTGCCGAAAGGAGACCGGGTAGCCATAATCAATCTGGCCGGTTCCGGGTGCGTCACCGCCGTTGATGCCTGTGTCAGGAACGGGCTTAAAATTGCCAAATTATCCCCAAAAACCACAGCCAGGGTTAAGACAGTCTATCCCGACTGGTGGCGGGTAAGAAGCCCGATAGATGTCTGGACAGCCGTAGAAGCCAGTGGCTTTGAGGCTGCCTATACCACCATAACGAGAGCGGTGCTAGAAGATGACGGCATTGACGCTGTCGTGGTCGTTATGGCCGCCATTGACTGGATTCCGGGCACAGATATTCCCAGCCTATTTGAGGATATAAAGAGGGAATTCCCCGATAAACCCTTCCTAGCCGTCAATCCGCTAGGGGAGAGGAAAATATACCAGCGGATGTGCCAGGGCTTCCAATCGCTGGGAATCCCGAACTACGCCAGCGCCGAAGATGCCATCGCCGCACTGGCAGCCCAATACCAATATCAACAGTACCGGTACAGTACCGATTAGCCCTGAGGGGAAAAGTGAATCCGGCAAAGGTTATCCCGGAAAGATGGGTCGTGGCAATCTGGCAAAACCAGATGCCGGCCAGGGCTGGCCATAAAAGCCACTGACCTTTACCGCCACTACTCCAGACTGGCTGCAAATACCGTGGAAAGGCGTATGAGAGACCAGCTCGGGATAAGCCACTGCCTGGTCAACCCGGCTCGGAGGCAACAGGGACTCATCCACATCTATAAGACTTCCTGCTCGCAGGGCAAATGTGATAGCTGCCCAATTTGTAGAAAATATATTTGACCCAACGCAGCCCCACCTGTGCAATGTGGACAATACCGACAGCCCGATACCTCTATAAACAAAATGCCCCCCCGGCGAGTGGAATGTAGATAAGACAAGGGCAACCTCTAACATCCAGGCTGCCAATTCACAATATAATACATGCCTCGCCCTTCCGAATCCCCGTCAGAGTAAAAACAAACTTTTCACTATTCCTGTAATTTTTAATGAGATTTTAAGGTAAATTTTATGGAGAATTAGCGTTAGCCACCTATTATTAGAAGTGTAGACAGAAATAATTTTAGTGATGAGAAATTTATATCAACCGAAGTAAAGAGGATGTAAAATGTCAGATTGTGAATTAATATCCACATGCCCCTTTTTCAATAATAAAACTCAGGATATGACTGAAATAACAGAACCGTACACAGTAAGGGATGTGTCCCGTCTATTAAATATCCATGTTAACACAGCCAGACGCTGGAGCGACCAGGGCATTATAAGGTCATACCGCATTACTCGCCGTGGTGACCGAAGATTTCGTCAAGAGGACATTGCACGCTTCCTAGCCGAGTACAACGACTTCAATGTGAATAAAGCCAGTGATAGAAAAAGCAGCTCGGGATAAGCCGCTACCTGGTCAACTCGGCTCATCGTCAACAGGGGCGGCTCCACATCTACAAGACTTCCTGCTCACAGGGCAAGTGTGATAGCTGTCCGCCAGGTGGAGCGGAGGACTGACTGGTAGTTGCCTCCCCAGCAGATTTCCTGCTTCGTTCTGCGTCAGAAATGGAACTAGTCCATCTTCTGCCTCAATCGCATGACAACTACAGAGCCTACTGCGAAGCCAAGGGCAACCGCAGAACCAGCCCAGATTTCCATTGATGGTGGCTCACTGCCATACAGCTCTCCAATTATGATACCCTGAATAAATGTACTGATACCAATAATCCAGGCAAAAATGAAGAGAACCCAGGCACCTACTGACGCTAGTGCTTTAAATTTATCAGGCATTTTGTACCTCCTGTTAATACTTTGGTACAAGTATGCACGACGATAGCTTTGTTGTCAACAGGGTGTGGAGGAGTTTGTTTAGCAACCTGTATCTCCCGCCCCTTCCCTTGTTATCTTTTCCCACCCTCCACCCTCGTGGCATCTACGTCTATTCCGTTAATATCTAACCCCGCTACCCCCCATGTTTTTTAAGAAGGGGGTCTTCACTCCTTTTTTCTTTCTAATCTTTTCCCACCCTAGCCACCCAGCATCATCGGTGGCTTTTCCCGTAAAGTATGCCCCCACCCCCACGGTTGATTTTCAAATGGGTACCAGCCCCTCTTTCCTTTTCTTCTCACTCCTCGCATGAGGTATTAAGGAACATCAACTCCGGTAGGCCATATGCAGGCTGCTTCCTCTCCTCGCAGGGGGTGATAAAGGCACTTGCTCAGAAATGAGGCTAGTCTGCCTCTTTCTCTCCTCGCGGGGGGATAAGGGGGGGAATATTTACGGGCTAAGCTATGAGTGATACGAGGGCGGCAGGGTGGGAAAAGATTAGAAACGAGGGGGATAAGGGGAAGGGTGTAAAACATGAATATAGACATTTGACCATTTTCCCAGGCACAATACAAGTCAATATCTTGTAAATATATTGACATCAGTCCATATATAGCTTATAATATTCCATAAGGCCATGTGTTATATGCCATTTAAAACGATTCAAGGTGACTGAGGAAGAACCATCCATGCGCAGACGGCTGACATTCAGTACGCTAATCCTGACAAGCCAGATGCTGTTAATAGCCCTGGCCATAGCCTGGATAATCCACATGATTATCATCGCCGTGAACGGGTCGGTATATTTCGAAGAAAATAATCCTCTTATCTTGTGGGGAGAAATCAGTGCTATAGCCCTCATCACCCTGTTTGCCATCTATGTACTTGCTGCCCAGATCCAGAGGTTGGGCGAAAGACGAAGAGGTTACGACAAGGGCACAGATGGCAGAGATTAATCCACATCTATAAGAACCTGCGCTTATAAGTGCTCCGCTACCTCGGTGAGGCCTCGTATGCGAGGGCAGTCGGTTATCTCCTCAAAATAGCCATGGCGGTCAAGAAGAACCCCTTTCATGCCAGCCTGGCGAGCCCCGATAACGTCAACCTGATACTGGTCACCAACATACACCGCCTCTGAAGGCTGGACTCCAGCCCGTCGTAACGCCTCCTGGAATATCTCCGGGTGGGGCTTATTAAAGCCCGAGTCCTGAGAGGTTACCGCTATTTCAAGCCATGATGGCAGCCCCAACTCAGCAAGCGCGGCGGTCATATCTTGCTCTACGTTGGAGATTAAGCCCAGGATTAACCCCCGACCTTTAAGGTCGTCAAGTGCCGGCGCCACATCATCAAAGAGAGCCAGCTTCATTTTGAACTGCTGCATCCTGCCCAGCAGGGTAAAGATGAGCTTCTGGTCAGCTTCTATCCCCGCCTCTTTAAGCACGATTCCCTGATACCGGGCGTATAATGCCATCTTTTCTTCCTGCGACCGCTGGCTCAACGGGCGACGGGCAATCTCTTGATAGATAAACTCATCAGCCATTACCAGAGGCCGGTGAAAGACCTCCGGCCTTACCTCAATGCCCAGGTCCTTAAGCGCCTTCGCCTCCAGTTCTTCCTGGGGCGGCTCGTAGCGCACCAGGGTATGGTAAAGGTCAAAAAAGACTGCTTTAACCATAAGAGTTACTCCCTTCCATCTGTTAAAACAGTAACATTGTAATTAAAGTCGACCCATCTGTAAAGGTAGGCTGAAGGAGAGTGTATATTAACCTCACCCCTTTTGTATTTCACAACCCTACCCACTTATACTGTAAGGCAGGCTCCATTTTTCTCTATTTTATAGAATAGACAAGTTCACATATTTCATCTCCCGCTGCTTGAGATTTAACTATATCCATCTCCACTTCCTGTCCCAGAACGGTGCCTATTATCGCCTTGTCGCAGGTCATCATAGCCTCACACAGTTCTTTACTCGTTCCCTTTATGCCCAGCGGGCAACCTGGCGGTATTCTAAGGCGAATCGCATTGTCTGACACCTCAATTACCTCCAGCGTCATGCCCCTCGTCGCCATCATCTTGTAAAATTCAGCAACATCCTTCATGCCTTCAAAGGGCATCATTTCTTGAATAATCTTACCAGACTCTACACTAGAACGGTATACAACTTCAGTTATTATGGGCAGAGCTTCCTTCCCATATTTCTCATAAAAAGCCTTGCATAAAGTACCCAGTTCCTCAAGCATTAGCTTCGTCATACGTGCCGACCTTTGGGCTGAATCTTCCATAATTAATCACATCCTTCCCTCATTGGATTTATGGGCCTATTAAAGCGCAGCGAGCCAACCTCTCCGCTGCCCACAGGCGAAGAAGCCAGCCCTGGTCCAGTATAGGCATCACCTCCTTTCCCGGACCACTGTCACCAGGCCTTTGATTATGACTAACGCCCCTGACAACAACACTACAGTCAAATCTGTCCCCAAATCTGTGACGTGTCGGAACTTCAGTCTAGTCTAGTTAATTTCACATTTATTGTCAATAATACGTGATGTCAAATTCTTTGTTCTGTTTCGTTTCTAATCTAATCCCACCCTGCCGCCCTCGTATCACTCATGGCTTAGCCCGTAAACAGCCCCCCTTATCCCCCCACGAGGAGAGGAAGCAGTACACTTAGCCCCCCGTTCTAAACTCTTTGTGGGGGTGGTGGGGAATACGCTCTCGGGATAAGCCACAGATGATGCGAGGGTGGCTAGGGTGGGAAAAGATATACAAGCGAGGGGTGGGGATAAAACACCTACGGGATAAGCCGCTTATGATGCTGGGTGGCTTGGGTGAGAAAAAACTCTCTTTACAAGGGGTTGAGGTTAAGGTGGCCGGTGGTCAGGGAACTAGATACGATTGAAGACGGGAAGATAGGAACGGAAATACCTGAGCTTGAGACAGCCCCAGAAAACACCCGTCTGGTAGGCCAGGTGTTCCAGAGTGTAGAAAAACAGGAAAACCGGGTATTTTAGCTCTGGTTTTTTGACCCGGTAATCGACGCCGGAAGTGAAGAGTAGGGCCGCGCCGACGAAAAACCACAACGGGTAAAACAGAAAGCCGAGGACTAATAGAAGTATCAGATAGTATCTGACCAGGTGAAACAGGGCAAAGTAACCGAAGGAAAAATAGCTTCTCAAAACAGAATAGACCAGTTGCGGCAGGGGAAGAGATACCTTAGACCGCTTTAAGATAATATATTTCTGGTACAGGTCGAGCCCGAAGAAAAGCAGGATGAAGCCGACCAGATAAGGGTTCCTGAGCAAGATAGCCAGTAGCAGCGCCACCAGAGATAGCACCAACTGGATAGAAACAGGCAGCCTTTTTCTTTTGTCCCGGTGATTACGGTAGAGGCTGGCTTCCGATGTCCCGTATTCGCTGCGGCGCCTCAGCATTCGGGGGAGGTGGTTGCGGTGCTTATGGGCAACCCTGCCTGAAGGAACGTAGAGGAGGTTGTAGCCAAGGCTTCTCATTCTCCAGCAGAAGTCCACGTCCTCCCCTAAAGTCATCCCGGGCTTGAACCCGCCGGTTTCACGGAAGGCCTGGCTGTTGACCAGCAGGTTGCATGTGGGGACATAAAAAGTTGACCTGGCATCGACCTCAAAGATGAGTCGCGGCCCCATGTTGAGGGGAGAAGCGACCGCTTCGTATCGGTCTAAATAGCGCTCCCGGTAGTAACCAGCCACAAAACCGCCCACGGCGCCAACCTCTTCTGCCTGAAAAAACGGGATGATTTCCCGCAGCCAGTCTTTATCGGCGATGCAGTCAGCGTCCAGGAAGGCAAGAATATCGCCACCGGCGTTCTCGGCTCCTATGTTCCGGCAGGCGGCGGCGCCCTGTGATTCAGCCAGCCTGATAAGTTTCACATCAAAAGATTGCGTAACCCCGGCGAGGCTGCGGCGGGAGCCATCATCCACTACCAGGACCTCAAGCCTGTCTTCGGGATAGTTCAGTCGGTTTAGCGATTGCAGGCATTCCGCCAGATCTTCGGGCTGGTCCCGGACCGGTATGATTACAGAGACCTTCGGGTAATCTATCGGTTCAGCTATTCTATCAAGTCTCAGATAGCCCTTGGCGGTTAAAAGCAAAAGCTCTTTTAATAACCATCCCTCTTTCAGTCCGGGGCTGTGATTACGTAATTCAGATAATTTGCCTTCTTTCTGGATTTGCTTCAGGATTTGAAAGAGAGGCTGGTTCAGGCGCAGTATTCTCAGGGGCACCCTGGAGATGAGAAAATAACCGTCAGCGTTCTTTTCGAGGCAGGTGTTATTGGCTAGTGAAAAAACGAACTCTTCCATATCGGGGTTATTGGCGTCTTATTCGCCGGGCTTGATGACACCTTCTGTAACCAGTAACTCGTAGAGCTGGTTGACCAGTTCCTCGCTACTTCCCTTGAGCATCTTGCCCTGTCTCCTGGTAAGCCCCCCCTGTAGCAGCATCAGGATTCTGTCAAAGGTCGGCAGGGTGCTCTCTGGCATCGGTGCTTTCCTGGGTCTGGGTCTGGGGTAAGCAAGCCCCGTAGCCCTGGTAGGGTCATCCTTTAGCTCCGCCGGAGATAGCCCAAGGTCAGCCGGAGAGAGCCTGGTTATCGGGGTTTTCCGGCTCTCCAGAACCCTGTCCAGGGAGGCGTAGGGTAATTCGCTGCCTTCCCCGGTCACGGTTATGACTGCCGGCAGGGAACATTGCAGTCTCTCCCGGGTGCCTTTGCCGATATTCTTGACCACGGTGAGGCTCTTCTGTTCCCGGTCAAACTGGAAGCTGACAACATCAGCGACGCAGGGCAGGCCAAGCCAGGCGGCTGTTAAAGTCCCCACCTGCCCCGTCGCCCTGTCCAGGCTCCTGGCTCCCGTCAGGATTAAATCAGCATCGAGTAGAGATATGGCTCTCGACAGTACCCTGGCCTTCTGGTAAGAAGACAATTCTTCGAGGTCCCCTCCCCATATGCGCGTGGCACTGTCGGCGCCGCGCGCCAGGCCGTCCCTGAGGTAATATTCCACTCTTTCCGGGCCGATGGAGATAAGGACAATCTCAACCGGAGAGTTCTCCTGATTTTTGAGACTGAGCGCCTGCGCCAGTGCCGTAACGTCGTCCGGATTCAGCCGGAACGCCAGCCCTTTCCGGAATAGTGCTCCGGTTCCCGGGTCGAAAACGATGTTCAGGTTGGCATCGACCACCTCTTTGAGACAGACAATAATCTTCATAAGTGTCACCGGACTCTAGGTCAGGCGGTAGCAGACGCCATAGCCACCGCGGGGGTAGCTCCAGTCCACCGCCTCCTTATCGCAGACTACATAGCAGGTGCCGCACTCCAGGCACGTCTCATACACCACGTCCATCCGTTTGGTAGCTTCATCAAAGCTATAACAGTTAGCCGGGCATGAGCTGACACAGGCGTGGTGCTCGCAGGACTGGCAAATCTCTTTATTCAAGATAATATGGGGTTGTTTATCAGCCTGAAATTGCGTCAGCTGCGGCAGCAGGTCTGTAATCATAACAAACCCCTTCCTATCTTGATGCCGTCGGCAATCAGGTCTTTCAGGTTTACCTTATCCAGTGCCTCCCGGCGTCCCAGCTTTATAATTTTTGACCTGGGGATGCCTTCCACCCGGTAGATTTTCTCCAGTATATTACAGACGATTTCCGGGTAGGTCTGGTATAAGCGCCCGACGCGCATCATGTCAGCGGCTCTGCCAAAGGTTCTCATGTCTTTAAGGACAAAGCTGTCCTTCAGTCTGTCTTTATAGGTTGCCAGCATCCGGGCGCTGTGGTCTTTCGCCTCTATAGCTTTGATGGCGGTCTCGGCGGCCAGGGCTCCTGAGGTCATGGCCAGGTTGATTCCCTCCAGGTTGATGCCGTTGGTATAGCACAGGCCGGCGGCATCGCCGACAACCATCATCCCGTCCGTGTATATCTGCGGCATCGCCTTGATGCCGCCCTCCGGTATCAGGTGCGCTGAATATTCCAGCGGCACGGCCCCTTTAATCAACTTTCTTATCTGCGGGTGGCGCTGTAATTTATCCAGAATCTCGTAGGGGGTTTTTCGTGAGGTCTTTAACGAATTGAGATGTAAAACCAGGCCAATGGAGATACTATCGTAATTGGTATATATGAAACCGCCGCCGGGTAGTCCCCCGGTTACACCTACCAGACTGATATCGGCCCCCTCTTCGCGGGACAGGTTGAAACGCTCGTCTATCGTTTCCTTGGGCAGACCCAGCAGCAGCTTGATGCCCAGCCCCATATCCTCGGGGCGGTGGTTTCGCCTGAGTCCGGCCTTCTGCGCCAGGAAGGAGAGAACCCCATCGGCGGCAATAACAATATCCCCTCTCAGTTCCCCCGGTCGGCCCTTGATGGCGACGCCGTTGACCTGCCCGTCTTTATAAAGCAAATCTTCGGCGGTACAATCGCAGAGCAATAAAGCCCCTTCTCTGATGGCTTCGCCGGCGAGCCAGTTATCAAAAGCGGGACGAAAGACGGTATAGCCGTTGCCGGGTGACGCCCCGAAGTCCTCCGTTTCAAATGCCAGGGACACCGAAGATTTCAGTGTCATGAAGGCGAGCGTCTTTTTAAAAACGTGCCTTTCCAGGGGCGCCCTTTCCCAGAAGGAGGGGAGGGCTTCATTCAGGGCCGGTGTGTTATGAAGCAGGCCCCCGAACATGTTCTTGGCACCCGGGTGCCGGCCTCGTTCTATCAGGGCAACCTCAATACCGGCTCGGGCCAGCTTGAGGGCTGCCAGGCTGCCGGCGGGGCCAGCGCCGACTACGATAACATCAAAGTGCCTGGTCATTATGTTTAGCCTGCCTGATTCTTTCGATTAGCCTGGGTAATACCTCCCTGATATCAGCGATTAAGCCTACATCCGAGCTGTGGAAAATGGGCGCTTTCGGGTCGCGGTTGATGGCCACGATTGTTCCCGAGTCCTGTATTCCCCGCACGTGGTGCTCCGAGCCGGAGATGCCCAGGGCCAGATAGAGGTGGGGACTGACTATCTTACCGGTCTGGCCAATCATCCGCTCTCTGGGTATTTTGTCTTCATCAACCACCGGACGCGTGGTGCCCAGGGCACCCTGAATGAGGCCGGCCAGTTCCTCGGCAACGGGCAACAGCTCATCGGTGGCGGCCCCCATACCGGCGGAGACGATTACCTCGGCATCTTCCAGGTCGGCAGTCCGAAAATCGGATGGTAGAAACTCCAGGTGTTTCACTCTCATAGCCTGAGGAGACAGCCCCGGCTCTATAATTTGAATTTTTACCTCTTCGGCGGTAGGGCTGGGGGTTACGTTCAAGACCCTGGTATCCATAGTTACCAGCCTGGTCTGGTCTGTCTGGTAGACAAGTTCCTGATAAAGCTGGCCTCCGTAGATGGGACAGAAAAAGCGTGGCTTCTCCGGGTCGGCAAAGTCAATTTTGACGCAGTTTGAGATAACCCCCGTCTTCAATGGTAAAGCCAGTCGCGGAGCCAGCTCCCTGCCGACAGCGGTGTGCCCCATGAGAAAAAGCCAGGGCTGTTCATCTTGCATTATTTTAACCAATGCATTCGAGTAGGCCTCCGCTGAGTAGTGCCCGAACAAGGGGTCTCTGAATATATAAGCGTTGTTTACTCCATATTGACGGAAGACCTGGTTACACTCCGGCTCCTTCTCACCAAACACCAGTGCCGTCACCAGGCCGTCAACCTTTGCGGCGATGGACTTTGCTTCTGACAGGAGCCCGAGACTCAGTCTGGAGATTTCCGCCTCTTGGGCGCTTATCTCCGGCAGTACCCAGATTTCTTTTGGTTTGGCCATGGCTATATCATCCTGCCCACTTTGTCGCCTTCGTATATGGCCATATCCACTTTACGGGGCGCGACACAGTCGCCAATCCGGTGGAGTTCTTTTACCCTGCCCTTCAGAGCCCGGTAGAGCCCGTCTTCCACCCGGTTGCCCATGGCCAGCACTATGGTGCCGTAACCGTTAAATGTCTTCCATTCGTTGGAGTAAACGTTGAAACCGTGCACCTCCAGCCCCTTGATTTCCATGACGGCGAAGTCCGGGGTAAAGGTAACGCCCTTCTGCATAAGGCGCTGCCGGGTGAGATAAAGGTCCTGTGTCGGGCCCAGGTCTGTGCCGACAAATAGAGAGGAGGTAAGTATGTGTACCTCCCTGCCCCGGTCGGCCAGGAATTCGGCGGTAGCTGTCGCCTGGTGGTGGCCATCATAGTCAATAAAGAGCACCTTATTGCCCGGCTCGGCCTCGCCTGAAAGCACCTGCCAGACGTTGAAGATATTCGGGCCGTCGGCACCCGGGACGGGGCACTCCCTGGGGACGGAGCCGGTGGCGATAATAACGGCGTCGGGTTTCTGTTCCAGAACGAATTCTGCGGTGACTTCCCTGTTCAGGACTATATCAACCTCAAGGTTTTTAAGCTGGTTCTCCTCATTGCGGGCAATGGCGCCAAACTCCTCCCGCCCGGCTCCCAGTTTGGCGATATTAACCTGGCCGCCCAGCTCTCCCTTCTTCTCGTAGAGAGTCACCCGGTGGCCGCGCCTGGCGGCAACCCCGGCTGCCCTCAGACCGGCGGGCCCGCCGCCGACAATAAGTATCTTTTTCTTAACGAGCGCGGGCTTAAGAGTACCAGTGCCTTGTTCCTTTTCCCGTCCTACTGCCGGGTTCTGTATACAGCCTATGGTCTTGTTGACCGCGATTCGCCCGTAACAGGCCTGGTTGTCGGCGATACAGTATCTAATCTCTTCCAGCCTCCCCTCCCTGGCTTTGTTGGCCAGTTCGGGGTCGCATATCTGAGCGCGCACCATGCCAATCATATCGGCCTGGCCGTCAGCCAGTATTCTCTCCGCCATGACCGGGTCATTGATTCTGCCGGTGGCAAAAACAGGCAGATTGACGACCTCTTTGATGCCTGCTGCCAGAGGAATGGTATATCCCAGAGGGGTGTGCATGGAGCCGCCGACCAGATAGAGGTTATAGAATGTCCCGATACTCAGGTCGATAAAATCAATCGGGCCGGTGGCTTCGAAGCGGCGCGCCACCTCTCTGGCGTCATCCAGGGTAAAGCCGCCGGGTATCATCTCATCAGCGCAGAGGCGTATCCCCAGGGTAAAGTCCGTACCCACGACATCGCGAACGGCAGCTATTACCTCTAAGGCGAACCTCATCCGGTTTTCCAGGCTGCCGCCGTATTCGTCGGTGCGTAAATTCGACAGGGGGGACAGGAACTGTCTTATCAGGGAGCTGTGCCCGAGCTGCAACTCGATACCATCAAACCCGCCTTCGCGGACATGACCGGCTGACCTGCCGAAGTATTCAATAACCTCCCGGATATCTTCAATTTCCATCTCCTTGGGCACTTCCCGGAAGAGAACGTCCGGAACGGGCGACGGCCCCCAGACGGGCAGTCTGGAAAGGGTGCCATCGCTCTGGCCACCGTTATGGTTGAGCTGGGCGAATATCCTGGTCTCATACTCATGAACGGCGTCACAGATGCGACGGTAACGGGGTATTACCGCCGGATTAAAGGCGTCAATAAGCTTTTCATAGGCGTGGTCGGTGGGGTGGGCTGACTGCTCCTCGGTAATTATCAGGCCGGTACCGCCTTTAGCCCGCTCTGCCAGGTAGCCGACATGCCGCTCGGTGGGTAAACCATGCTCGGCAAAGCCCGTCAGGTGCGCTGAAAAACTGATGCGGTTGGGTACGACTATCCTGCCTATTGGCAGCGGTGAAAACAAATACTTGAATATTCCCTGCATATCAGTAACCTCTAGCCACTATGATATTTATAATACGCCGCTGGCTGTAACCATTTCATAGTTAATCAGGCATTCGGGGTCGGGGCTATCGAGGTCTTTTCGAATAAAATAGGCTACAGCCGGGCAACCGCCATGGCAGGTGTCAAAGCGGGGGCACTGGCGACAGGATGCAGGTTCTAATTTCCTGAAGTTGTGGAAGACGGGCGCGCCGTCCCAGATTTCCTTAAAAGAGCGTTCCTTTAAGCTGCCGGCGCAGAATTCCGGCTCCTGTAAAAAGGCGCAGGGGTAAACCGAGCCGAAGGGGTCAATACAGCACGTGAGCTTACAGGCCCCGCACATGTTTAACCCGAGTTCTTTTCTATCTTCGCTGGTAATCGGGAAGAAAGAGTCACCCGTCAAAATGCTGTGGTCCTGGTTGAGCCAGACGGCTAGCTCCTGAATCTGCGACGAGTTCAGCCTCAGCCTTTCCCAGACATCTTTGGCCCGCCCCGATGGCCGGAACCGGGACACTCGCAACCTGGCACCGAGTGATTGAGCCAGCTCTTTAAGCTGGCCCAGTTGCCCGAAATTAAGCGAGGTGACCACGGTATTGATAGAGAGAGAGATGTTTCTTCCAGCCAGCCGCTCAACACCATTAATAATTCTATAAAACGTACCCTGGCCGCGTATCATGTCGTTAACCTCGGGTGTGGCGCCATCGAGGCTTACCTGGATATTGATGAGGGGGTTGTCGGTAAAAAAGTCCACAGCCTCATCGGTTAATACGGTGCCATTGGTACTGATGCAGGTGACGA
Source organism: uncultured Dehalococcoidaceae bacterium (assembly GCA_964460815.1). Lineage (GTDB taxonomy): Bacteria > Chloroflexota > Dehalococcoidia > Dehalococcoidales > RBG-16-60-22 > CAYWRT01. Next base: position 1,852 of record CAYWRT010000025.1, on the reverse strand, counting down.
TTCCCCTCCGGTGAATATAATCCAGCAGGGGCAGGAAAAAGCTCTTGAGTAAGGGTTCGCCGCCGCCGAAGTTAATTTCAAATACCCTAACTGTCGCCAGCTGGTCGGCAATGGCCAGGCACTCTTCCAGGTTTAGCTCGCCGGGCGTTTCCTGACCGCTGCTGGAGAGACAGTGGCGGCAATTCAGGTTACACTCCCTTGTGATTTCCCAGGTCAGGTTCGCCGGTGCGGATAACGGTAAATTAAGGGCACTACGGTTCGTTGACAAGGATATCCCTCTCCATCAGGTATGTAATCAAATTCTTAACAGAGTGCTCGGACGAGATTCTGGCAGCATCGGCTTCGTTGCAACATATAGAGTCAGACTGGAACGTTCCATCAGAAGATAAAGGGTGGAGCCGGTCTCCGCTTTTCACGAAATAGATTTTACTCTCTGCCTGCGAGTAGAACAGTAATCCCCAGTCTTCCTTCCTGACTTGTACACCCTTGGCCAGGCGGTATATCATATCGGTTAGTATACCCCGCAAATACCGTCTATGCTCAGCTCCTCAACAATAATTTCCTCAATTACCTGAGGCTCTTCTTCATTAATCTGGCACTCATCCGGCTCCGATGGTGCCGGTGATAAAGATTTTTCTATTTGCGTCATAACTCTCCTCTCTTAAATATGATTCAGGCAGCAAACAATAAGCCCCTCGTTTACTGCCTATCCTGGTAAACCATTAATCAAAGCGCATTATAAAATCGCGTGCTTTTTTATTGATGACGGCGCCGGGCATATACTAATTCTAGAGCACGCAGAGCAAAATATCAATTTTTGCTGACATTGACAGGCCGCAATGCCCGTGCTAATCTATATACACCCACAATCTAAGGACTAAAAAATTTTTAAGAAAGGACAGGTAAAAATGGCAAAGCGAATCATTCTTTACAATCTGGCGGAGCATGTGACTGATGAGGAATTCCAGAATTATGCTAGAAATGAAAAAGGTCCCCTGATTGACAGCCTGCCGTCTGTCAAGAAATACGAACTGGTCCATATAACGGGGGCCATGGGGGGAGAGATTCCTTACAAATACGTTGGCATCGTGCATTTGACCAGCCTGAAGGATTTCAACGAGAAAGATGCCAAAACGCAGAAATATCAGGACTTCTTTAAGAAATTTGGGCCGATGGTATCAGACCTTAAAGTCCTGTCCGGGGAAGAAATCTATTAATCGGAAAAAAGATGCTGGTTGCCTTCTCAGCTCAGGAGTTTTCCTGGCAGCAACCGCAGTAGATATAGCGGACTGAAAAAGGATTACGAAAGGGGTAATCATGAATTTGGAGAGTTTATTAACCGACGAAGACCGCCAGATTCGGGAGACAGTCAGGGATTTTACCAGAAAAGAAATCATCCCCAATGCCAAGAAACTGGAAGCAGACTATAAATTCGTGGAGGAGGTTCATCAGAAGCTTGTTGACATGGGGATTCAGGCGTCGGGGTATCCTGCCGAATATGGCGGGGGAGATGGCTCCATGACCGCCATGGCCATTATCTGTGAAGAGTTAGCCAAGGGTGATGGCGGGATAAGCCTGTCGGCCGGCATCAATTGGGGCATTATTCTCAAACCGGCCATGATAGCCCAAAACAAGGTGGTTATGGACAGGTTCATTCCGAGTTTCTGCCGGGGTAAGTTAGCCTATGCCTGTATTTCCATGACTGATGAATCTGGAGGCGCCGATTCCGAGAATCCTCTCCTTGCGGGTGCCGGGATTAAGACCACCGCCAGGCTTGAGGGTGATGAATATGTCATCAACGGGAACAAGTCCTGGCCGACTCATGGCGGGATTGCGGAATGCTACCTGACCG
>CAYWRT010000024.1:0-17501 GCA_964460815.1 uncultured Dehalococcoidaceae bacterium | reverse complement strand
AACTAAATGTTTCCTGACTGAAGGGGGAACAGAGATGAATATTTTGGTTACCGGTGGCGCTGGATTTATTGGTTCGCATTTAGCCGACAGATTGCTAGCTGAAGGGCATAAGGTATTAGTTATTGATAATTATCAGACTGGCAGAAGAGACAATTTAGCCCCTCACCAGAATCTAACAGTGATTGAAGAGACCATTGCTAATAAGAAATCTGTGGACAGATTGTTTCATGAATTTCAACCAGAGCAGGTGATTCACGCTGCGGCTTCTTTTAGAGACCCTGATAACTGGTTGGAGGATGCTATTACCAATGTAGTGGGAGCCATTAACATCGTAATGGCTTCTAAAAATTCGAATGTTAGAAGATTGATTTACTTTCAGACGGCTCTATGCTACGGGTTGACTCCGTTAGAACAGCCCATAACCTTAAAACATCCCTTGTTTTCCGGAGGCTATCCTGGAGGGAGCAGTTATGCCATCAGCAAGACCGCCGGTGAACAGTATATTGAACTTAGCGGATTGGACTTTATTTCATTCCGTCTAGCGAATGGCTATGGGCCGAGGAACCTAACCGGTCCTCTACCGACTTTTTATCAACGGCTGACAACGAATAAGTCGTGCTTTGTGATGGATACGCGGCGCGATTTTATGTATGTAGACGATATTGTTGAAGTTGTTATGAAGGCTTTGAAAGGCAAGGGAAGCAGGGGATACTATAATATTTCCACAGGCTCAGACTCTTCCATCAAAGAGCTCTTTGATATGATAGTAAATGCACTGGGCATCAAATTGGATAAAGAAGTTGAGATACGCCCGCGGGGACCAGATGACGTGTATTCGATTTTGCTAGACCCCTCGAAAACCAAACACGATTTCGATTGGGAAGCTAAAACCCCACTGAAAACAGGTATCAAAAAAGCGGTTGACTGGTATAAGGCACATGGTGTGGGCCAGACCTTTACCCATTTAAAACCTGCTGAATCAAAGAGATGACGGGCGCTTCGGTCAGGCCGTTTCTGTCATATACCTGTGATGTTTATCAATGCAGGCATCAATCAACGGGAGATGCTGTCGCGTCCACTCAATAGTCGCCACGAGACCATCAGTCAACGGCACCCGAGCTTCAAACCCCAGTTCGCGGCTTGCCTTGTCTGTGCTCCCGAAACGCCTGCCGGACCTATCCCATGACCTGGCCGGTAAATATTCAAAACCAGCCGTATTACCCGTTAATTCATTGATTAAGGAAGCCAGCTCAAATATCGTGGTTTCTCCACCGCTGGCAAGATTATAAACCTCCCCTGGAGGTCCGTGTGTAGCGCACAGCATCAGACCCCGCACAATATCATCGACATAGATGAAGTCTCGGGTAGCTATCCCTCTATTCTCAACCGGCAAAGGCATCTTTTTGACTGCCCGATAAACAAAGGTGGGCGTCACATTGCGCCAGACCGTCGCCGGCGTCCCCCGCCACTGGCCGGCGCCCAGTATCTCGCCGGGGCCGTACACGTTCTGAAAACGCGCCTTGACAACAGGGAGCCCGTGCTGTTTGAAATAGTAGTTCGAATACAGCTCCCCTATAATCTTGGATATCTGATACGGGCTGTCAAGGTAAAGCGAGACGGGTTCTTCTTCTGTCGTCGCTCGGGCTCTATCAAATGTCTTCTCAGCGACGGTGCACCCTGCCGAGGAATACACTACCTTCCTGACGCGCCTGAAGCCCTTGATTCGTTCACAAAGCTTGAGTGTTGTCAGCGTGTTGTTTTCATGGTCCGCCAAAGGATTGCAGATGGAGCTTTGATTACCGTGATACGTGGCGAGATGAAACACGTAGTCTATATCGTCGTATAGTCCTTCCAGAATCTTGTCGTCAGTGATGGACCCCTGTCTAAAGACCACTTGAGGTATCTGAGGTATATTCTCGCGTTCTGAAGATAGCAGATTGTCGATGAGCAAAATCTGGCCCGGTGAAGACCTCAAGAGCATTTTGACTAAATTGCTACCAACAAACCCCGCTCCGCCGACGACGAGTATCTTCGCTCCTTCGAATCCTTCCATATAAGTATTCGCAGACCTTCTACATTAGATGCGCACCGCGAAAATAGTAAAGCTGCAATTAATTCCTCTCTTCTAAACTATTTTATTTTTACTCGTGACGAGCCGCTTATATTTATCTTGCTGGTCATGGAATTCCTGCTGCCAGAGCTCGATGCAGAGCAATCCCCAGACCTTACGGCTATACTTCTCTTCCTGCCCCAGTCCTTTAAGTACGGCGCGGTTATTCACCAGCTCTCGCTGGAGCGCCCGCTGAGAGGAGAGGATATCCTGGACAAACTCTCGGGCTTGCCCCTTTACCCATTCCGTCAAAGGCACCGGAAACCCCATCTTGTCTTTTCGCTCCAGTATTGCCGGTGGCACCATATCCCGCATCGAGTGCTTCAGAGCGTACTTCATTGTCCCTTCCTTGAATTTCACATCGGACGGCATTGTCGCCGCGAACTCCACCAGTGCGTGGTCAAGGAAAGGCACCCTCGACTCCAGCCCGTGAGCCATACTTACCCTGTCTTCAACCTGCAGTAGTGCTGGCAGCAGTGTCTTGAAGTCAAAGTGCGTCATGAGGTCAAAGTAAGATTCTTTCTGAACATTATTCCCGTAGAAAATGCTTTTAAAAGTCTCAAATGGCGAATAGTCCGGCAACATCTCCCAGTTAACCTCGTCGTGCATTAGGTTGGCGCGGTTAATCAGACGGAAATATCGCCGGTCCATGTCCTGGAATAGCCCGTCTCGCCAGAATTCTTGCAGCAATGGCTTGTAGTTTTGCAATGATTTCAGGTTCGGGATGATAGATTCGTAGGTAACGATGAAGTTCCCGCTGCGTGCCGTGTCGTCGATGGCCGCCTTGATGCACTGCTCAAAGTAAGCGATAAGATAGCGTGTATAGCCTCCGAAGATTTCATCTCCTCCCTGGCCGCCAAGCAGTACCTTACGGTGCTGACTGGCCAGTTTTGACACCACATACTGCGGGAAGGAGCCCGGACCTGCAACCGGAAAGTCAAGGTGATATATGACTTTTCTGATGCTTTCGATGAAATCCTGGACAGTGATATCGACCTCCTTTAACTCAAATCCATGCCATTCGGCGGGCAAGCGAGCGTAGTGGCTCTCGTCATATCCGGGGTTTGAGGAGAACTTCCCATGAAATCCAAGAAGGCTGTTCTGGTATATCCGGCTGGCCAGCGAAGCCACAATGCTTGAGTCCAATCCCCCGCTGACATAGGCCCCAACCGGAACATCACTACGAAGATGAAAATTGATTGACTCCTCAATTAATGCCCTCAGCTTTTCCTCAAAGTACCTGGCGGTGTGATTGAAATCCACATTGTAATAAACTTCCCAGTATCTTCTAATCTCTAAGTTACCCCTCACGACTCGCAACGTATGACTAGGAAGTAATTCATTGACTCCCTTGAAGAGGGTTTTACCTGCCAGGCAAAACTGGAAAGTTACATAATCTTTAAAACCGTTTAAGTCTGTCTCGACCTGTTCTAAGAAGGGCAGCAAAGCTTTTATCTCCGAGGCGAAATAGAAGACTTCATCAGAAATAGTGTAGTAGAAAGGTTTGATGCCGAATCGGTCGCGGGCACAGAACAGAACCTGGTTCGCCTCATCCCAGAGAGCAAATGCGAACATGCCTCGAAAATGGTTGACACAGTCCGTTCCCCATTTTTGATAGGCGTGGAGTATAACTTCGGTGTCGGATGTAGTGTCAAACCTGTCCGGGCCAAGCTCATTGCGGAGTTCAAGGTAATTGTAAATCTCGCCGTTATAGGTAACATAGTTGCCGGCTCTATCAGTCATTGGCTGGCCGCCGGTAGTGAGGTCAATAATACTCAACCTGCGGTGGGCAAAGCCCACATATTGGTTACGGTGCTGCCACAGTCCTTCTCCATCCGGGCCCCGGTGGCGCTGGAGTGCATTCATCACCTCCAGGCGGTGCCCCAGGTCAGGAATTTGCTTATAATTAAGGTGAATTGCACCCGCAATACCGCACATTCTAATTCCTTTGGAGATTTATCACCACAAATCGGGTAACTCGACTCTTCGTAGATTGTACCACCAGACTGCCAGTTTCCGTCAAGTCTGCCTCAAGCTGTGACCGCGTCGTTTGAGATGTCTCTGTGACTAGGCTGCTTTATTATTAAAGTCTTCTGGCGTAGTATAGAACCATTTTCCAAGCTTTCGACGAAGTCTCATATAGAAAGGAAACTCGGCCAGGCTTCTGCCAGGGAAGAGATAACAAAACGCTCGATTTCCTTTGGCGATTAAATATCGAGGTGGTATCCTTAAGAATTTGTCCCAGGTCATGGCAGCCGAAACCGTTCTGGTCAGGTTCCTATCCCTCGCAGTTGGGGGTGCAAACCCCGCCGCCATGAGTTCCTGGTCAAAACTCGCGATGAAGTTAGTGTAACTGTATCGCCCGGAAGCGATGAGGTCGCGATAGCAGTTCTCCGTTATTTGTTGACGGAACCGGGTATCGCGAAACAGATTTATAACGTCATCGAAATTCGAGAAGTCCTTTTTCAAGGGTATGTAATGTATCATTGGCTTTAATATACCCTGGTATTCTCCCTCGTAGAGTATCTGACAGATGCGGAATGCGGCGGCTTCAAAGTGCCGGGGGCTTATCGTCCGATACGGGATATTCCCTTCGTAGCGATTCAACAATTGTTCTGACATCTCTTCGAATGTTATATCGGGGTTTCCCGAAACCAGGCGCTCATACTCCGTGCGTACAATGTCCTCCGTATCGAAGATTGAGACTCCGGCTTCTGTGCCGAGACAGGCTTTACAATCACCCAGGAACTTATACCACCTGTCGCCATATAGTCTTTCACCCTCGCTGGACTCGATATCTAACTTCAGTCCTAATCCTTGGGCGTGTTCACGAAAACGTACCGCAATCTCATACTTCTCCTGCGAACCCTTACCCATGTAAAACTTCAATTGCCGGCCACGATAGCCTATGTCTATTTTTCGAGCGTAGTCGGGTTTCGAGAATCGCTTCGCTGCTTCTATTAAATCATCGCTAACATAGCCGGTCAGATTATGTACGAGCTTCTGTACCCGGGTGTATTTTAGATAAACGCTTGGAAAGTATGCCGGGTCGACCAGGGTATATACACAGTCAATATTAAACTGGTTAAGAAAATTGAACCGTTGCTGGCAATAATGATATTCGTCCTGAAAAAAGGCGACCTTATAGCTTGAGTCATCTCTCCTGAGATATTTTATGAAATCGGAGTTGAGATTGTAGTATAAACCAAACAGGGAATAGTGCAGTACGATAACATCGAATTGTAGTTTATTAAGGCCTGATGGGAACCCCTGCCCGGTATTGATAGTCCATACGTTGAATTTGGAATATCCGGGAAGGGAGTTTACGTGTTCCATCACTGTAGAAGCATTCCGCTCCCATGGATGATAATAGAGAAGCAACATGCCATGAACCGGGTTATGTATCTTCATCTCGTCTATCTCACCGATAGTTCAAATTTCGCACACGTGCCAGAAACCTGACCAGCCTGAGCGACCGGAAAATCCCTGAATTAATTACTAAATACGATAGCCTGTCTGCGAGCAGCATCCAATAGTAGACAACGGTATCTGACCAGTGCGAAGGTGAGCGAAGGGCAGTCTGTTTTAAAGAGTTGCTGAGCACGTAGTCAACGAAACTGCGATAAGTGAAATTGCCCGATTTTACAATGTCCTGCCAGGCCCTCGTTGTTAGCTCTTCTCTCACCTCATCTTTTGAGATTGTATCCAATACCTCGTCAAGATTATTGAAGTCGCGTTTTACCTCGATGTAATGCCTCCCCGGAATCAGTACCCCATTATAATCACCCTCAATCAGGACCTGGCAGGTCCGCGTCAGGCATGCTTCGAGATGCCTGGGCGAGATAGCCACAAGCCGCAGGGAGCCATCAGCCCCGGGGAAGCAGGCCCTTTCAACTTCTTCAAAACCAGCCTGCGGGTGAGCGACAAGATACTTCTCTGTCCTTTTCCGATAAGTGCCGTCCCAGTCAAGTATGCTAGCCCCACCCTCGACTCCAATCTGGTACTTGCACCGTAAGAGGAACCGGTACCAATTATCTCCCAAGAACGTGTCCTTGTACTGAGTTGATATGTCCTTGGCCAGCCCTCTTTGTGACGCTTTCTCCTTAAAAACATCAGCGATCAGCCACTTGAGGGCTCCGTGGCTTCCGAGCCAAAATGCAACCCGGTGTGCCCTATAGCCAATATCTATTTGGCGCCCCTCCGGCATAGCTCTGGCGATTTTCTCAACCTTTTTGATTACGGAATCGTCAAGATATCCGGTCAGCACTCTATGGAATTTCACTTTATGAAAATCTACTGTACGGTAAATTATGGGCCATTGTGACTCGGGTGCTACTGAAAAGACATGGTCGATGTTGAATTCGTTGATGAAATCGCAGACCAGGTCCATGCTGAAAAACTCATCCTGGGGCAAGGCTACCTTTACTACATCGCTATGCTTCAAAAAGTCTACTCGACGAACATCCCTGATAAATAGCTGGCGGGTCCATCTTAACGACAGAAAGACCGTATGAAAAATAACCAGGTCCCAGGGAAATTTTTTTACATACCAGGGGACGCCGTAAAAGGCAACGTTCAGATAGAAGTACCGGTGAGAGGAGTACTTTTTAAATGAGTAGAGGTGGTCACGAATGGTGGCTCTTTTCGGGAAATAATGGTATAGGATAAGTATGTTGGCCATATCAGCTACCTAATGTAAGGCCGTGGCGTCCAGCTTGCTCCTATTGAGCCTCGCTAATATTTTCACAACCCTTTCCGCCGTCTTGCCGTCCCAAAGTTTGGGAATGCTTCCCTTTTTGACTTTGCCATCAAGGATTTTAAAGGCTTCTTCTATCAGCTTCTGGCTGTTGTTGCCTACCAATGTGTTTGTCCCCTGCTTATGGGTTATGGTCCATATCGGAGAATCGAGCAAGGTGAGACAGGGAATACCCAGGGCTGACGTTTCAACCTGGACGCCTCCGGAGTCGGTAATGACAAATTTTGAGTTCGCTTCTAAATTAAGGAAATCAATATAGCCCAGAGGCTCGATGAGCCGAATGCCTTCGTCCTGGAAGAGCTGGGTGAGCCCAAAACCAGCGATGTTCTTTCGAGTCCGCGGATGAGCCAAAAAAACGATTGGAACCCTTTGAGCTATTTTTTTCAAGGCGGTAATGATTCGTGTCAGGCTTTGTTTATCATCTACATTGCTGGGACGGTGCAGGGTCAGCAGGGCGTAGTTTTGTTTGGTTAAATTTAACTGGGACAGAATGTCAGATTTCTCGGCCACTGGCTTGTTGTAAAGCAGACTATCTACCATGATATTACCGACACAGAATATCTTATCAGGAGAAACGCCTTCTCTCTTGAGGTTGTCATCGTCATAATTTGAGGTAGTGAACAGATAATCAGAAATATGGTCAGTAATTAATCTGTTTACTTCCTCAGGCATGGTCTTATCGTAAGACCGCAGCCCTGCCTCGATATGGGCTACAGGTATAGAAAGTTTCACGGCTGCCAGCGCCGCCGCCAGGGTGGAATTAACATCACCAACCACGATGACTAAATCAGGTTTATGTTCAAACAGCACCTTTTCAAACTCAATAATTACCTTGCCGGTCTGCTCGGCATGGCTTCCTGAGCCTATACCGAGGTGAACATCCGGCTGAGGAAGCTCCAAATCCCTGAAGAAAACCTGGGACATCTCATAATCATAATGCTGACCGGTGTGGACGAGAATATAGTGAATAGAAACAGAGCGTTCCTGTTTGTATTTGTCTATCGTCCTAATAATGGGGGCAATTTTCATGAAGTTTGGTCTGGCACCGCAAACCAAGACAACTTTCATTACGAAACCTCCGCTTACTGTTCGCAGAAGGTCTTAATCAGGCGTGTTATCTCTTCTATCTCCTGATTACTAAGTTCCGGATATATAGGCAGGGAAAAGACTGCTTCCTGAGCTTTCTCACTCTCCGGGAAGTCGCCAGCTTTATAGCCCAGGTGTTTGTAGACCTCTTGAAGGTGCAAAGACAGGGGATAGTAGATGGCAGTGGCGATGCCTTGGGCACCCAGATATTTCAATAGCTTGTCCCGCCCTATTTTACGGTCCTCTAATCGAATAGTGTAATAGTTGAAGATATGATAGCTATCTGGTGTTACATAAGGCAGCCCGATGCCATCTATTTGTCCCAGAGACTGGGAGTAGCCGGCGGCTTTTTGTTGCCGTAGCTGAATCCAATGGTCCAGATATCTCAGCTTCACCCTGAGGATAGCCGCCTGGAGCTCGTCAAGGCGACTGTTGAATCCCGAGACAGGGTAATAGTATTTCTGCTTGGAGCCATGATTTCGGAGCATGGTCACTTTTTCGGCAATTTCGGGATTGCTGGTTACCACCATGCCACCGTCGCCATAGGCACCGAGAACCTTGCTGGGAAAGAAGCTGAGACAGGCGGCGTCACCCAACGAGCCGACTTTTCTACTTCTATACTCGGTCCCCAAAGCCTGAGCACAGTCTTCAATGACTTTAAGGTTGTATCTGGCGGCCAGTTCCAGAATGGGAGCCATATCTGCTGACTGACCATAGAGGTGTACGGGGAGAATGGCCTTAGTCCTTTCGGTTATTTTCGACTTGATGTTGGCGGGGTCAATATTGTAGGTTTTTGAGTCTATGTCAGCGAAAACCGGGCTGGCCCCACACTTGGTAATAGCCTCGGTGGTGGCAATGAAGGTGAAAGGGGTGGTAATGACCTCATCGCCGGACTTAATACCAGTGGCGAGAAGGGCAAGCTTAAGAGCATCCGTGCCGGAAGCGACGCCAACGGCATATTTTGTCTGGCAGTAGGCGGCAATCTCCGACTCGAAGGTCTTCACTTCGGAACCGAGGATAAACTGGCTATTTTCAATAACGCTCCGAATGGCGCCATCAATTTCATTTTTAAGGGAATCGTACTGGGCTTTAAGGTCAGCCATAGGAATTTTCATAGACTAGAGCCTTTCTACAGCAGTCTGTTTCTCGCTTTCATACTTTTTATACTTCTGGCCACACCGGGGGCATGTCGCCGTGTTATTTGCTGCGAAATCTAATATTACCCCGCACTCACAAACCCACCCCTGGAGCTGGGCTGGACTGCCGTAAGCCATGGCATAATCGGGAATATCTTTGGTAACTATAGCTCCAGCGCCGATGAGAACGTATCTGCCGATGGTATGGCCACAGATGATGGTGGCATTGGCGCCGATGGTAGCACCTTTCTTGACCAGTGTGGGACTGAATTCGTGCTTTCGAGACACCCGGCTCCTTGGAGTAATCACATTGGTAAATACACAGGAAGGTCCACAAAAAACATCGTCTTCTAAGCTGACCCCTTCAAAAACAGAGACGTTATTTTCAATCTTCACATTGTTGCCTATTACTACCCCGGTGCCAATATAGACATTCTGTCCAATAATACAGTCCCGGCCAATAGTGGCCTTGGGCATGATATGTGAGAAGTGCCAGATTCTGGTCCCGGCTCCAATCTGGGAAGGCTCCTCCACGATGCTTGTTTCGTGAACAAAGACGCTACTCTTGCCCTGGCTCAAATGGACGACTTTACCCTTCTCTTCAAGCGACTTCTGGCAGTGAGATAAAACCTCCAGCACCTGAAGCCCTTTGCGGCCATCTACCTTCGGCCTTCTTCTGTCGGTTATACACTCGATAAAATCCTGGCATTCTGTCCTTAAAGGCTCGTCAGATGGCACTTCGATAACCTGAGGCTCCTTCTGGCGAGGTACCGGTTTTCTGTCAATCCACTCTATCTCATGGCTATAGAGAAAAAGCTTATCTTTGGGGTTGGTATCATCGAATAATGCCATCTTCTTTTCGCCAACTACTACCAGCTTCTGCTCCTTATAAGGGTGGAGCCAGCTGACAAAAATATGGGCTCTGACTCCATCCTCGAAGGCAAGAGCGGTTAAGGTAACATCAGCTATATCCTGATGAAGATAATAACCGCCGCTGGCTGAAATCTCATGTGGCATTTCACCCAGGAGGAGCAGGATAACAGAGATATCATGTGGGGCGAAGCTCCACAGTATGTTCTCCTCAGTGCGGAACTTACCCAGGGCGAGCCGGTTGGAGTAGATATAGTTGATTTTGCCCAGCTCACCCTTATCGACAAGCTCCTTAAGCTTAACCACGGCCGGGTGGTATTCAAGAATGTGTCCCACGAGTAATACCCGGCTGTTTCGCTCAGCCAGTTCAACAAGCTCCAGTCCTTGCTTGGTTTCGAGGGCCAGTGGCTTTTCCACGAAGATGTCTTTACCTGCGAGGAGAGCTTGCTTGGCCATAGAAAAGTGAGAGACCGCTGGTGTGGCGATAACCACACCCTGGATTTGCTGGTCAGCCAGAACCTGCTGGTAATCCACGCTGGTGCGCACTTCGGGATAGAGCGATTTGTAATTTTCCAGTTTCTCAGGGTCGGAATCGCAGATGGTGTGAAGGGCACCGAGCTCGGTAAAATTGCGCACCAGGTTCTTGCCCCAGTAACCACCGCCAACAACCGCGATATTCTGGCTTACCACTTATTCCCCCAACCTTGTTATATTGTTACCTTTTAATCTTCTGGTAGCCCCACGAGTATCAAAAAGTAATTTTGAATAAGTAGCCACTTCATCGATATCATAGCAGCTATGGTCGGTAGCTATTACTACGCAGTCAGCCGAGGATAAGCTCTCTTTGTTCAGCTCCACTGAAGCCAGGCTACCCTGAGAAAGCTTGATTTTTGGTATGTAAGGGTCATTATAGGTTACCTTCGCCCCTTTATCGCTGAGAAGCTGGACCAGTTTTAACGAAGGAGAATCCCTGATGTCCTCAATGTCTTTTTTATAGGCTACTCCCAGGACAAGCAGCTTGGCACCATTCAGGCTTTTGCCTGCGGCGTTCAGGGTTTCCATAATGCGGAAGACAACATAATAGGGCATGTTCTCATTAATCTCGGCAGCCAGCTCGATAAACCTGGTGTGAAAGTCAACCTCTTTGGCCTTATTGGCCAGATAATAGGGGTCTGAGGGAATGCAATGCCCGCCGATACCGGGTCCAGGATGAAAAGGCATGTAGCCAAAAGGCTTGGTTGAGGTAGCGTCAAGAACCTCCCAGACACTTACACCAAGCTTCTCACAGAGCTGAGCCAGCTCATTGACCAGAGCAATATTGACGCTGCGAAATACATTCTCAAAGACCTTGGTCATCTCAGCTACCTCGGGACAGGATACCGGAACTACAGTGTCAACTACCTGTGAGTAAAGAGCTTCGACCATTTTTGTAGACTCGGGAGTTATGCCACCGACAATCTTTGGCGTGTTTCTAATGCTGTATTTTTTGTTAGCCGGGTCGACTCTTTCCGGAGAATAAGCCAGATAGAAATCTACACCACTGCGCAGCTTTGAGGACTCCAGGATGGGAAGTACCACCTGCCTGGTAGTGCCGGGATAGGTGGTGCTTTCCAGAACGATAAGTTGCCCTGGCTGGAGATACCGGGATATTATCTTGGACTCATGAATTACATAAGACAGGTCCGGGTCCCGGGTCTTGGTTAGCGGAGTGGGCACACAAATGCAGATGGCATCCGTCTCCTCAAGTCTGCTCTGGTCCATGGTTGCCTGTAATAATTTTTTGGCCACTACAGCCTGGAGACGCTCCGTGCTCACATCAGCAATGTAAGATTGTCCCTGGTTAACCGCATCTACTCGCCTCTGCTGGGTGTCAACACCAACTACCTTGAATCCTGCCTCTGAGAAAGCCACAGCCAGAGGCAGCCCCACATAGCCAATACCAACTATGCCTATCCTGGCCGACCTGTCCCTGATTTTCTCTTCTAGTTTTGACAGAACTATCGCCTCCTTATCTTGCATAAAGCTTTCGAGAAATATGCTCAGGAATCTTTATTTAATAATACTATGGTAAGCATGAGAACACAACTTTGTCGACCATGGCTGCACCCATATTTCCTTGCCCCTACCCTGTTAAAGCTGTATACTATGCATCAAGGATATCTTGGCTCACGGAAGCAACCAATACAGGCCCATAAACCCTCGTGAAATTAAAGGCATGTGTCCACAATACATCAAATTGTAGATAAACTCACCAAGCGTTCAAATACATGAATAAAGCTACGCGGGCATCAGGAACATGAACAGGGTTCTCATGGTGACATATTTTTTTGCAGCCGGCCTTACGGCAGCCGGCCTGCGCCCACTGGGTATTGCCAAGCATTTACCGGAATTTGGTTGGGAGGCAGTAATTTTAACTGCGGCCCTATCCGGCGAACTGGACCCACACCTCGACGTCGTGGCGACGCGAAATTACGATTCTCTGGGATGGGCAAAAAAGCTATTCGGGATTAATCCCAAGCAGACTTTAATGGCGCAGATAGCTCAACTTAAGAAAAAATTGAGAATAAAGTCAGAGAGGTCTCCCCTGGACTTCATACTGGCAGCTATCGGGGAGGTTACTGCCTATCCTGACCCGCAAAAAGGCTGGCGGCGCCTGGCTATTGAACTGGGCAGGGATATCTTGCGGCAGCAGGACATCAAGGCGATAATCAGCGTTTCACCCCCGGTAACCACCCATATTGTGGCTAAAGAACTAAAGGAGAAATTCAAAATCCCCTGGGTAGCCGATTTCCGTGACCTCTGGACACAGAATTACTACTACCCCTACAGCCCGCTTCGCCGGGTGATTGAAAGGAGGCTGGAAGTAAAAACGTTATCTACCGCCAATGCGCTGGTCACAGCATCCGGGCCCCTGGCAGTAGAACTAAGTAAGCTCCACAGGCAAGAGGCAGTGTATAGTATTCCCAGCGGCTTTGACATGGCGGAAGTAAGTAATTTAGCCGGAGGTCTGACTGATAAATTCACCTTCACCTATACTGGCAATATCTACTCACGTAAACAGAGCCCGGAGCCTCTTTTTGCGGCTCTGTGTGAGCTGATTTCGCAAGGGGACATAAATGCCAGCGATATAGAAGTGAGATTCTACGGTGCCCAAGCAGATTGGATAGACAGGCAAGCCAGCCGATATGGATTAACAGCTATAGTCAAGCAGTTCGGCATAGTACCCAGGGAAATCGCCTTAGATAAGCAGAGAGAATCGCAGTTGCTTCTTCTATTAAAGTGGAATGACCCCGGGCAAAGAGGGGTCTACACCGCAAAAATCTTTGAATACCTGGCAGCCCGGAGACCCATTATCGCTGTGGGCGGTTTCCATGATGTGGTGAATGAGCTACTTGATGAAACCAAAGCGGGTGTCTGCGGGCAAACCAGGGAAGACGTAAAAACTTCGCTGGTGCCGCTATATAGAGAGTATAAGCTAAGCGGCGCTATAAGCTATGCCGGTAACGAAGCCAAGATAAATAAATATAGTCACCAGGAAATGGCAGGTAAATTTGCCTCTATCCTCGATAGCATTCTCTAATAGCCCATGTTTTACCCAACGCGGGGCGTCAAAATCAAATGAATCAAAAGGAATTTTACCCAAGGCACACTATCATCAGTGCTATTCCGGCAAAGCTGGGGGTATCTGACCGTACCCAGGCAGCCATTATTGCCATTCAACATGGACTGAGTGACAGTTGACTAGGTCAGACACCCAGAGTAATATTGACACATGGCCGATAATAGGCTATAATATTGCCACTTGGGCTCTAGCAGTCAAAGGGCATACAGGTGAAGAACGGTAAAATCTGGGTGTTGACCGGAGTATTCCTGGTGCTATTCTGGTTACCGGTAGCCTGTGCTCCTGTTAACACTCCTACTCCAGCACCAAGTGCTGTACCCGCACCAGAACCAGAGACAGCCCCGGAGTCCACTAATGTACCAGGGCCATCATCTACACCTGTGCCCACGCCGACAGTTATACCGCCTTCGCTAGAGAAAGAAGAATACCAACGCGTTTACCCGGAGACTATTAGAGGTTTCTGGATGCCTTCTCTTGCCAACTACCCGACAGACGGTAAACAAGCCCTTTCAGTTGATGAACCTGAAACAATAAAGGAATTTCACGCAAACTTGGTTGCTTTTGCATCGCATCTGAGTTATGACCACGAAGGGAAAATTTATCTTTCTCGTTTTGAGAAACAGCTTCCTTTAGTAAGAAGCCTAATAAAAGAGTATCACCAGAATAATATCTCCGTTTTTCTCACGATAGAGGTGCTAGGATCTGAGATGGGCAAATTTGGACCAGGCTCGATTCCTGAAAGTATTCCAAGGAATGACGAATTTATTTCACAATATGACATGTGCCTGGAAAAAGTCGTTGCCCTTGCCGAGGAAGAAAAAGTCGAGTATTTCGCTCCAATGAATGAGCCGGATTATAAATTAGGGAACGAAATAGCTGATGTCTGGAGCAGAAGGATGCTTCAAATAGTTCAGAAAGGATTTACCGGAAGAATAGTATACAAAGGTGCCCTTTCTCAATCTATTAAGAGAGGGCAAAAGCTTGACTTTTCGGGTTACAGCTATGTTGGTCTTACTTCTGCCCCCTTTAATGGAGAATTAGAGGAGTATCGCCCAAGTTTAAGCGAGAGGCTCCAGACCCTTATCGAATGGTCAAGAGAAGATAATTTTGAGCTAATGATTACTGAGTTCGGTGTATCTGGACTGGAACGAATCACTCCCGAAGAAAAACAGGCAGAAGCCCTTGCTATCGTGTTTGAAGAAGGCAGGAAAAATGGAATCAAAACATATATTGTCTCTGATCTGCCTGAAGAATACCGTACAAAAATAAAGGGAACGGCTCTGGAGCAAACGGTCAAAGAAAACTTTTTGTGGCTAGAACAAAATGAAAGGAAAGGCGATAGGCGAGAGTAATGATGAGAGAACAAAAACTCCGTATTCTACTAGGTGCAGTAATGGTGTTATCTTTACTACTGGCCTCTTGTGCACCCACCTCAATACCTACACCACTGACAGATCCTTCTTCCGTACCCACACCAGCCCCTACGCCTCCTCCAGCGCCGGCACCTACTCCCACTCCAACCCCAGAGCCATCTACCACACCTACACCGCAGGTCGTACCCTACGATGGGCCCATTATTGATGCCCATAGCCAGTTATGTCCCGAAAACCTGGAAAATGTCATACAACTGATGGATGAGGCTGGGGTTGCCGGCACTATCCTGTCGGCAGGCGTGACTTCGACCCGAGGAACTGTGACGCCTGAAGAACTGGTCTCCCTAGCTTCCAACCATCCGGGAAGGATTATCCCCGCAGTCAGGACCAAGGTGGGACTATACGAGGATTATTATGAGCTTCTGGAAAAGCAGGTGAACATGGATGGATTCGGTGCCATGGCTGAATTCCTGATGTATCACGCACAAAAGGGCGATAAGGCCCCTGAAATAGTGGCCTATCCTGATGACGAAAGGGTGCAGACTGCACTCAACTGCGCCCTGGATAAGAAATGGCCGTTTGTGGTCCATATCGAGTTCGCGGCGGCTGGTTGCCCGCGCGATGAATTTATGACCGGACTCAAGGCTCTGCTTGTCCAATATCCGGAGCACCCCTTTGTCTTAATCCACATGGGGCAACTGGAGCATACTGCCGTCCGACAGTTGATTGAAGAACACGGCAACATCTACTTCATAACCTCCAGTTCAACTCCAGTTTATGCTATGAATACATTCAACGACCGCTGGACCAATATGTTCGATGATAATCATCTCTCAGCAGATTGGAAGCAACTGATAATAGACCATCCCGACCGTTTTATTCTGGGATTTGATATGGTCTGGTTTGAGCAGTGGGGGGAGTTTTATCTGGGTCAGGTCTCGCTGTGGCGAGAAGCAATCAAGGAACTGCCTCCTGAAGTGGCTCATGCCTTTGCCCACGGCAACGCCGAACGCTTGTGGCACCTGCCGCCAGCTCAGCCAGTAACGCCGGCACTGCCCGCAGACGCGCCCGAAACCACAGAGGCAACACCCCTGTCTGCGGTCACCGGGCTCGTGGCCGTTGATGCCTATGATGGCAGAGTCAACCTATTCTGGGACAAGAGCACTTCCGGGGACTTCGGCCACTACAACATATACGTAAGCAAATCAGAAATAACGGATGTCTCCGGTATGACACCTGTCCACCAGATAAAAGACATGGCTATCAATAACTATCAAGCGACGGAACTGGAAACGGAAACGAAGTATTACTTCAGCGTAACCGCAGTGGACAAAAGCGGCGATGAAAAGACACCTGTAACCTGTGTGAGTGCGATACCGGCGCCAATGACCAGAGGAACGGTAGACCCGGGTATCTCGGTGGACAGTTATCAGCCTGAAAAAGCCTGGCCTGGCACCACGTTATTGCCTTTCAATTACACTCCTGGAAAGCCCAAAATAATAGAGGTGAATATGCTGGGAGAGATTGTCTGGGAATATCAGACTCCCCACGGGATGTTATTTGATGTGGAGTTATTGCCGAACAACAACATTTTGTTCACGATTTACCGGGAGGGGGTGTACGAGGTTAATCGCAAGGGAGAAATCGTCTGGTCATACCCTGACAATAAAGTATCCCACGACGCCGACCGTCTGCCCAATGGCAATACCCTCTTTGTATGGGGCTGGGATACAGTAGACGATGCCCAGGTGAAGGAAGTAAATCCAGAGGGAGAAATTGTCTGGTCCTGGTATGCCAAAGACCATTTCTATAAGTCACCGTATAAAGAGATAGGTTCGGTAGACGGAGGGAACAGCTGGCTACATGTGAATGCCGTGCAAAGATTGCCCAATGGTAACACACTGATTAGCCCAAGGAATTTCAACCTTGTGGTCGAAGTCGACGCTCAGGGTTCGGTACTCAGTACCATCGGCGAAGGAATTCTGGATGGCCAACACGACCCTGAGATTCTTCCCGGTGGCAATCTAATTGCCGCTATACATAATCAACTTCCGGAAAACCGGGGTAAACCGCAACGGGCAGTTGAAATTGACCCCAAGACAGGCAATATCATCTGGCAATTCATGATGCCCGGGCAGGATAACTGGCCGGTCAGGGACGCTAATAGGTTGCCAAATGGCAATACCCTGATTACCGGACTCAACAGGATAGTCGAAGTCACCCCCCAGGGAGAAGTCGTCTGGCGACTCACACTAGGGGAAGTAGTCACACACGATTCGGGGCGGGGTTTCTACAAAGCAGAGAGGATTAGCCCGCAAGAATAAGTAACCACCACTGTACCCTGGGGACAGGCATCCTGGAGTCGTTGAACCTTTGTCCAGAATGTGCAGCATGGGCGCCGGCGGTTCCCTGATTGCCGAGCGGATACCTTGTCTTATCCCCTTCACTCATGTAAGATACAAATGGCTACAATCTTACCTGACCAAGCCGGAAGCTCAAATGAAGGGGGTCTCTCATGCAGATACAGCCGCCGTTTATGGTTTCCTAC
>CAYWRT010000023.1:0-17654 GCA_964460815.1 uncultured Dehalococcoidaceae bacterium | reverse complement strand
CAGGAGAAGGGAATCGAACTGGTCCTATCTGCCAGCATCAGCAGCGTAAAAAGCGGGTCAGGAAAGAAACGCCTCATTCTTCCTGACAGAGAACTGGAAGTAGACCTTATCTTCCTGACTACCGGAGCCAGACCTAACATCGAGCTGGCACAGAAAGCGGGAATTGAAATAGGAGATACAGGGGGGATACTGGTGAACCAGTATTTACAGACCAGCGATCCTGATATCTATGCCGCCGGTGATTGCCTGGAGAACTGGGATATGATGACCGGCTCAAAGACCCGCCGCCTGATGGTTACCACTGCGGGCAGGACAGGAAATGTGGCTGGTGAAAACCTGGTTAAAGGTAATTCCATTCCCTATGAAGGTACCCTCCTGACCTTTGTCATCGAAATATTCGGTAATCAGATAGGTGCGGCAGGTTTTACCGAGAGACTTGCCCGTGAAAAGGGATTAGATGTCATCTCCACTACGGTTAGTAGCCCTACCTCGCGACCCCATTTAGGCAACAATATTTTACATTACAAGCTTATCGCTGACCGCCGGACAGGCACGTTGGTCGGGGCGCAGGTTATCTCGGAGGAGGTGATAAGAGGTACCGTCAGCGAGTTGGCCCTGGCCATAGCCGAGAAAGTACCGCTGCACAGGCTAACCTTGCTCGAAACACCTTATTCGCCCGCCGTTGGAAGAGACCCGATAGGGGATGGGATAAGGGAGCTAATACATAAGCTCGGCTGATGCTTGGTGCTTCCCTATTCAATGATATGGAAGAAAGAACTGAAGAGGCACGATAGGACAACGAGGAAGGAAACAGGGGGAAAAGACTACCATTTGCCAAAGAGAGACTGATGACGGGAGGCGAAATGAAGATAGGCATTATTGGTACTGGTGACGGCGGTGCGACAGCGGCCAATCAGGTCCGCCGCCTGGATGGGGAGGCGCAGATTGATGCCTTCACTAACAGAGACACGCTTGGATGTCCGCCCTGTGAGATGCCCTTGGTCCTGGGGAAAGATATTGCCACCTGGGATGAACTGGTCCGCGGCTTCCGCCAGAATTCGTTTTGGGAAAAGAGGGATATCAATCTTCACCTGAATACCGAGGTCACCGACATTGTCAGGCAGGACAAGTATGTAGTCGCCAATGGCAGGAAATACGGGTATGACAAGCTCGTCCTGGCTCTCGGTGCCACGCCCACCATTCCTCCCCTGGCCGGGTTGGACAGCAGGAATGAATTCATCCTGAGCACCGCTATGGCGGATGGCATGGCTCTGGACAGGGCCATTGAAAGGTGTCAGGAGGCAGCCATTATCGGCGGAGGTTTCATTGCCCTGGAAGTAGCTGCCGCTTTAAAAGCAAGAGGTTATAGCAGGGTCTATCTGCTGGTAAGGCGCGGTATTTTACGTGCCTATCTGGATGAGGACACGGCCAAGAGACTGGAAGACCTGCTTGACCAGAACGGGGTAGAACTGGTCATGCCAGCCAGGGTTGAGAGCATAGCCAGCCAAGGTGAAAGGAAAGTCATAAATCTATCTGACCGAGAACTGGAGGTAGACTTCATCTTCCTTGCCACCGGCGCGGAGCCTAATGCTGAGCTCGCTAAAAAAGCCGGACTTGAAATAGGCGAGACCGGCGCCATAGCCGTAAATAAGTACCTCCAGACCAGCGACCCCGATATCTATGCCATAGGTGATTGCATGGAAAACTGGGACATTATAACCGGCTCAAAAAGGCGGCACCAGCTGGCAACCAATGCCATACGGACCGGCTATATAGCTGGCAGAAATGCGGCCTCGGGTAATCACCTCACCTATGAAGGCACGGTCATGCCGTTCGTCACCAAGGTCTTTGGTCACCAGATTGGGGCGGTTGGGTTTACGGAGAGAGACGCCAGAGAAAAAGGACTTGAAGCCGTCTCTGTTGTGGTGGACACCCCACGGCTCAGGGATAGATTTAATGGCCGACCGGCACACTATAAGCTTATTGCTGATGCCAAGACAAAGACTCTTATCGGGGCACAAATACTCTCTGAGGAAATAGTGTCGGGCACAATAGACAAGCTGGCAGTGGCCGAAGCGTGTCGCCTGCCCCTGACGAAGCTGGTACAGATTGATAGCAGCTACTCGCCACATGTCCAGGAGGACCAGATTGCGGTACCCCTACACCGGTTGCTCGATAAACTTGAGGCAGGAGGCGGCTGACGGAGTATGCGAAACATGCCTGTCCAGAGTGTTTCTATGAGCAGAAAGAGCCGGGTGTCTGCCCGAACTGCAACGTGTCGCTGGTTGCCAGCTGCCCGGTGTGCGGCAACCCGATAGTGGGCGAACACATTCAACTGGAAAAGCAGGAAAAACAGCGAGGGAAGAAAGCCGGCAACCGGCTATTCCCCGGACAGAGGACGTGACAGGTCCACAAATTCTATCAGGTCCTTCTTATCCCTGTCCTCTTCGAAGAAGGGCTGCCGGGTGCCGCCTTCGCCGACGAGCATGATTTCCAGTTGAATGATAGGGCTGTCGACGCGGGTGATGTCCAGGGGACCGTGGGGGAAGAAGGGCGGCAGGTAGACCATCGTCGGCCGGGTGAAGACATGCTCCTCCTTCTCCGGACCCAGGTGCAGCACCACCTCGGCACCGAAATCATCCGGGTCTTCCGGGTTGCCGCCGTACCAGGCCAGGAACTCATCGAAGTTATGGGTGTGGCAGGGATTGTCTCCTACAAATGGCCTGGTGACAAACTGGTGACCGATGGTCATATTGTAGCCCAACTGCTTGTGGTTCAGCATCAGGCCGTCGAAAACGAGCGTTTTACCTTCCTTTATCTTAATCTGAATATGCGGCGGATTAATAATATATTTACTGTACTTGCTCTCTGCCATATGCTCCAGACCTCCTGCTTTTCTCTCTTTCTTACTTATCGACCGTATCAGCCAGCGCCCGAATTCTATTCTACCTATGCGGGCATTGTCAACGCGACCTGACTCTTTCTCCAACGCCTCCTGATTACAGCGGTCTCAGGATGGCACGGGCCTGGCCGGCATCACCCTGTTTTATCTTAATCGGCAGGCAGATGATTTCATACCGGCCGGCTTTTACGGCGGACAAGTCGAGGGCTTCAACAATCCAGATACCATTGCCAAGCAGTGTCTTGTGCACCTCAATCAGGCTTGACCTGTCCCTGAAGCTGCCTACGGCGAGATAGTCTATGCCGACAACGGAGACCTTTTTATCCCTGAGGAAGTGCGCCGCCTCATTAGAGATGTACACAAAGTCCTCAACGAACTTACCCAGCTTGTAATATGATGAGTTTACCGTTTTGAACAGAATACGTTCCCCGGGCTGGATATCGTGAGCCGCCAGTTCCTCCGGCTTGATGGATTCGGTATCCTTGATTTCAATCACCCGCACCGGACCCATAATAGCATCCAGGGGCATCTTATCAATGGTCGTACCATCGGGGAAAAAATGGCGGGGAGTGTCAACGTGGGTGCCGTGATGTGTGTTTATGGTCATCTGTGTCATAGTAATCGTGCCTACCTCAGACGTCTGAGAGTTGGATTTAACGTCCGGCGGAACCGGGTCCTGGGGCCAGTATATCATGTCCTCGCTCAGTTGATAGGAGATGTCCATCCATGCCGATTTAGCCATTTGGTGCCTCCTTTAATCTATATATTTGGTTCCCGTGAACTTTTTACCCCCACCAGCCATTTGAAACACCCGAACGCACGAGCTATTTTACACCCGCTCCAGGCATTCAGACAAGAACCGTATTGACGTATAACACAACAGCTTCACCAATGCCACACATGGGGTTTACTGATTAAACTAATATGTTATACTTTATTGATATTTAATAGTATTCTTGCATATTCCGTTATCAGCATATCAATACGAATATTGATGGAGATGGGTGGAACCGGAACTAAATAAAGAATAGGAAAAAGTTCAATGAAAATCAAGAAAACGCCTGAGGAACTACTTAGCGAGAGAACCAGGAGGGTTGCGGATGCCGTCAAACTGGAGGTACCGGACAGGGTTCCGTTAATGCCGTTTTTTAGCTTTTTCCCGGCAAAGTACGCTGGAATAACCTTCGAAGAAGCGATGTATGATTATGACAAACTCAGCATGGCATGGGAAAAAGTAATTTTAGATTTCCAGCCGGATATGTATACAAACCCATATGGTCTTACTGCTTTAGGGCCTACGTTTGAAGCCCTTGATTACAAGCAGCTTAAATGGCCCGGGCATGGAGTCAACCCCAATCTTACCTACCAGTATGTCGAAGGGGAGTATATGACGGCACAGGAATACGATGCATTTCTCTTTGACCCCTCCGGTTTCATGATAAGAACCATTTTCCCCCGCATCTGTGGGGCGTTAGAGCCACTTAAGCTGCTGCCTCCCGTTACTTGGGCATATTACATCAGGATAATTCCCAATATTGCGATACTTGGTATGCCTGAAGTTGCCAGGGCTGTTAAGTCCCTGTTAAAAGCCGGGGCCGAAGCCCATAGAATGATGTCCAAAGCAAATACGTTTGTTCAAGAAATGGAAGTCCTGGGGTTTCCCTGCCAATTTGGCTCAGGGGCATACGCCCCCTTTGACTACATCGGGGATTTTCTGAGGGGGACGCGGGGAATAATGCTAGATATGTATAGAAACCCTGATAAACTCATCGAAGCTACAGAAAAAGTATTACCAATAATGATTGAGTCGGGAACATCCATCGCCAAAAGAGCCGGGATTCCAAGAGTGTTCATGCCCCTTCATAAGGGTTCCGACGGTTTTATGTCCCTGGAGCAGTTCAAGACCTTCTACTGGCCCACTCTGAGAAAGCTCATGCTGGGACTGATTGACGCCGGACTTACACCGTGTCCGCTTTTTGAAGGAGATTACACATCACGTCTGGAGATTATCAGGGATATTCCTAAGGGTAAGGCTATATACTGGTTTGAGAGCACTGATATCTTCAAGGCAAAAGAGCTCCTGGGTGACCGAGTATGCATCAGGGGGAATGTACCCGCCCCATTACTATGCACAGGAACACCCGACCAGGTAAAGGATTATTGCCGGAAGCTCATCGACATAGTGGGCAAGGGGGGCGGCTTTATCATGGATGGCAGCCTGGGCATACCAGATGAAGCTAAAATCGAGAACGTGCGAGCCATGTTTGACTTCACCAGAGAGTACGGCGTGTACCGATAAAATGGGTAACCAATTAAGTGAGGACTAAGCTTTTATTTACATATAAAAAAATCTTTTTGATAACTTGACAAAAATTGAGGCGAATTGTAGCATTTTAAAACCACCGATTCGTCCAAAAACCACCGGCACTATGCTGTCACAGGAGAAAGAAACATGGATATCCTGGATGTAGTCAGGGACTGGAGTGCTCGATGCGCCCAATGCGGTGATTGCAAATCTTTCTATCCCCTCTTCCTCCCCTCCTGCCCCCCCGGCTACAGATTCAAATTCAACAGCTACTTCGCTACCGGCAGACTGATGATTGCAAGGGGATTGATGAAAGGAGTACTGACCCTCGAAGATGACGACGTACTCGAAAGAATCTATATGTGCACGGCTTGCCGCGCCTGCGATGAGAACTGCGGTAACATCCTCAAGGGACACATAGTTGAGGTCATCCAGGGTCTGCGGCAGATGGCGGTTAGCGCCGGGGGTATCATCCCGGCTCACGAAGTCATAATCGAGAGTCTGAAAAAGAATGACAACGTCCTGGACAAACAAAAGGAAGAGCGGGGAGCATGGGCTCAGGGACTTGATTTGAAGAATATAGCTACTGAGAAAACAGATGTTGTCTATCGTGCTGGTTGCCTGCTCTCTTTTGACCCGGAAATCCGGGGAGCCGCCCTTGATGCCGTAGGCCTGCTCCAGCAGGCCGGTGTTGATGTCGGTATCGAAGGCAAGGAGGAGGTCTGCTGCGGCGGTCGCGCCTATGAGATAGGGCAAATGGGAGAGTTCACCAAATATGCCGAGCATAACATCGAGACCTATAACAACGCCGGTGTCAGTAAGGTGATTGTCGCCTGCGCTGATGGCTTAAGCCACCTGAAGCTACTCTACCCCCGGGTTAATATCAAAATGAACTTTACGGTATTGCATATGGTGGAGTACCTTGACCAGCTGATAAAAGAGGGCAGGCTCAAATTCACCAAGAAGCTCCCGATGAAGGTAACCTATCACGACCCCTGCCACCTGGGCCGATACGCCGGCATATATGATGCCCCGAGGGACATCCTGCGCAGCCTTCCCGGTCTGGAGCTGATTGAGATGGAACGGAGCCGGGAGTATTCGTGGTGCTGCGGCGCTGGCGCCGGGGTAAAACAGGCTTACCCTGATTTTTCCCTCTGGACAGCCCAGGAAAGGATAAAGGAGGCCAAGGACACCGGGGCTGCGGCGCTGGTAACCAGCTGCCCCTGGTGCGAAAGAAACTTCAAGGATGCCATCAAAGAGTTCGGGGAAAATCTCGAGGTCTATGATATTGCTGAGCTTGCTCGTCAGGCGGTCTAGGCAGAAGAGCCGGACCTTCAGGTTTATGAAGGCCGGAACTGATAATTAAACGGCACATCAGCTATCTCATATGCAGCCAGGAAGGAGGGCAGAAAATGGAGGTTGAGGTAAAGGAGAAAGTCATTGCGGAGCTGGAGAAGATAGTGGGCGCTGAGAATGTTACCGCTTCCCGCCCCGACCTTTACAGCTACTCTCAGGATATGACCGAGAATGAGCCCGCCTGGCCCGATTTCGTGGTCATGCCCGGCAGTGTCGAAGAAGTCCAGGGGGTGCTGCGCCTGGCCAACCGGGAGAAGCTCGCCGTCGTACCCTATACGGCTGGAGATAACGTCGGCGGGCTGACCATACCGCTCAAAGGCGGCATAATTCTGGACCTGAGGCGCATGAACCGCCTTATCGAGTTCAATGAGCCGGACAGGTATATTGTCGTAGAACCCGGCTTCAACTTCGGCGACCTCAGGCGGCTCTTCGATAAGAAATACCCGCACCTGTGGTACAGCTTCGCCGGGGCTCCGCCCAGTACCAGTCTCACCTCTAACGCCATCCTGTACGGGTTCGGTCGCTTAACCAACGTGGTGGGAACAAACGCCGACAGTATCAATGGCCTGGAGGTGGTCCTGCCCACGGGAGAAGTGGTCAGAATCGGCTCCTGCTCGGTGACCAGTTCCTGGTGCAATCTGGCTCCTTTGCCGGGTCTGGCCGGCCTTTTCCTGGGCTGGCAGGGGGCTACCGGGGTGGTTACCAAGATTTCACTTCAACTCTGGCCGAGATACCCGCTCAAGCAAATAAAGGCTTTACTCATCACTGGCACCCGCCCCGCGTGTACGCTGGTACGCAAACTGGGACAGAAAAGGCTCTGCGAAATCGTCGAATGCTGGTCGTTCGAGGAAACACCGTCAGGAGCAGATAAAAGCACATCTGCTCCGGATAGCGGAGAAAGACAGCTAAGGGTCTACTCTCCTGATGAAGAAGGAGCCGTAGGCACCTGCGACCGCCCCCCCGGTCCGGACAGGCACGCAGTCAACATGAAGGTAGTGGCCGACAGCGAAGACGAGCTGAAGGCCAAGCTGGCGTTACTGGACGTGGTTATCAAGGAGGAACTGAAGGACGTGCAGTTCACCGACCTGCCTGTGGAGTTTGCTCTACAGTCGGATGAGGACCTCCCCGCTACCGGCAGCGAGCCCCTGGGGGGGCTGACCTGGATTGGAACCATGGGTCCCACCTCCCGCTGGGCAGAGGCGCTGGAAAAGATTTATCCGCTGTACGACAAGTACCGGTTGAAGCGGGGCGCCATCATGGTCCCCTTCAGGGGCGGGCATTACGGGATGCTTCGGCTGGTGGAGCAGTTCTACCGGGGCGACCCCGACGAGGTGGCCAGGGTAAAGAAATGTATGCGGGAATTACTGGTCGTGGTACTGGATGCCGGCTTTGTCCCCTATAAAGCCCCATACTGGGCCGTTGCCGAGATGATGAAAAGGGGTGACCCCAACTGGGTCGAGCTGCTGACAAGAGTGAAGAAGATGCTTGACCCCAATAATATCATGAACCCGGGAAGATATGGGGACACGGGGGGGTGAGGTTGCTTTAACCGGCACTGGCAATGTTAAATCGGGCCGGAGTAATGCGGGGCGGCGGCTTAATTAACACGGGGCTGAGCCTTCCAACAAGTTAAAGATAGAACAAAACTGAGGTGATAAGAGATGTTCACAAAGAGTTTAACCGAGTTCATTACCAGGACCAACTACGAAGACCTGCCCAGGGAAGTTTCCACCGCAGCCAAGCGGGCGATACTCGACTATGTCGGGGTGGCCATAGCCGGCAGCCAGGAACCGTCCGGAAAAATAATCAATGAGCTGGTCAGGCAAAACGAGTCAATCACCGAAGCTACGGTTATCGGCGGTAGTTCTAAGGCCAGTTGCTCCCTGGCAGCCCTGGCTAACGGCACCTCGGGGCATGTTCTCGATTACGATGATTGCCTTGACTTCCCGCATGTCGGGCTGGGCCATCCCACCACAGGAATCCTGCCGGCAGCACTGGCGGTCGGCGAGAAGCTTAAGGCTACAGGTAAGGATTTGATAGCGGCTTACTGTCTGGGTATTGAAGCCTATGCCAAAGTGGGCTTGCTCGCCAGGGAAGCATTCCGCTCCGACAAGGGATGGGAGTGGACGGGGGTACTGGGTGTCATCGGGGCGACAACCGCGGTTGCCAAGCTACTGAAACTCGATGAGTACAGGACAATGATGGGACTGGGCATAGCGGTATCGCTTGCCAGCGGCCTGACGCGAAATTTCGGCGCCATGGCCGGCCACCTTCACGCCGGTAACGCCGCCCGAAACGGGACAGAGGCCGGTTTCCTGGCCGGGAAAGGCTTCACCTCCTGTGAAAACATCTTCGAGGCCCCTTCCGGCTTCTATAATGTCTTCACCGGCAACACGAACCCGCCTCCGCAGGAGGAAATGGAGGAGTACATCAGGGCACTGGGTAATCCGTGGAATATTATCAGTCCGGGGCTGATGTTCAAGGCATTTCCCTGTGCCCATATCAGCCACTTCGGCGTGGACGCGGCCCTGCAACTCAGGCGGAAGCACTCGATTGACTGGCAGCAAATAGCGGAGATAGAGTTCCGCATTCCCTCCCTGCTGCAAAGAGTGGTGTCTTACCAGGAACCGCAGACAGGCACACAGGGAAGGTTCAGTCTGGGGCACTGCCTGTGCCGGGCCTTGATAGACGGCAGGGTCAGGATAAGCGATTTTACTGAAGACAGGGTCAAGGACCCGGCCATCAAGCAGTTAATGAGCCAGATAAAGTGGGTTGCCACTGAGCAAGAACGGGGTAAGGGGCCGTTTGGTTACCAGGAGGTTATCGTCAAGCTAAATGATGGCAGCAGTTACGGCTGCCGGGTGGACCATCCCAAGGGTGAACCACAGAACCCTCAGACCGATGAGGAATTCCTGGCCAAATACGAGGACTGCACCTCGTATGCTCATTATGATGAGAGCAAGGCATCTCAGATTAAAGACCTGATATTTAACCTGGAAGATGCAGGGGATGTTTCGCAGCTTGCGGCTCTGCTTGGTAAATAGGAGGGTGGCGATATTACATATCCGCCCTGGTGATTTACAATCATTACACCGCCCCCTAGTATTATTTGGCTATTGACAAAATGCCGTGACTGGCTTACCATAAATATGCTGAATTTGAACATGTCCAGGTGAATTAGGTATATGGGTATATTCCAGCGCAAGCAACCTAATGACGTTCTGTTTTTAATGCCGGTGCGTCTGGCTAATGAAAAACTGCCCAAGCGCAAAGTAAGGATGCTGTATTGCGACGCCGCCGGTAAGGTATATGCTCCCGTAATTAGCCGGTCGGTTTATGAACTCGCCCAGGATAGTGCCGCGAGAATGGAACGCAGCCGTAAGCCTTTTGCCACCCTTGGCCTGGAAACCGGCCCAGGCAATTTTATACCCACCACTGTTGAAATCGGCGCCAAGGAAGTGTGGGCTCTGGAGCACGTCTTAGAGCATGCCCTCAAAAGCGGCAGACTGCCGGATATACTGAAGCAATATCTGAAGCCGATAATAAAACTGGGTGAAGCCAGCCGTGAAGCCGTCCTGTCCGAACAGAAGAGGCGCCGTCGCCGGGTATATTTAAGAGCCACACCCTGGGTGCTGAACAGGTTAACGTATTATTCTGAAGATGACATTGAATTCTCCATGCCTATTTATAAAGCCGAGTATAGCTATCCATTCATTGTTCTGAAACACCTCCCGGCAGACGAGCAATCTCCCTATAATGTCCGGAGGTTACTAATCCTGGATAGTGACGGCGATTTGGCAGTTATGAAAGTACCTGCCAAAATAGTAAACAGGATAGAAAAAGAGAGTAAAGAGCGCCATAAAAATAATGGGAAAAACGAATGTGCCCTTATTTCAAAGTATCCGAAAGGCCTGACTATATACTACATGGCTATAAGTCAATTACAGAGAAAGGCCTTAGATACAATAACGAGATATTTTGAAGAAACCGGGCGCGGTAAACAACCTGTTTCCGCCGCCGCCAGGACAGTTCTCGCCAGAGCCAGAGACAGCGCATCCACCCCGGCTAAATAATAAGCGCGTAGTTTAAGTTCACTGTCCATTCTAAATTTAATGAGTAAACCTAACCATCCTCATCCTTCCTGGTTGGTCTCTTCCTGATATCACTACTGCCTCCGAATAGCTTGGCGCCATCGGGAGTAATATTGTCTGATTTACCGGCTATGTCTCTCAGGCGCCGTCCTGCTTTCTGTCTCAATTTTGGTAGTCCCGGGAGAAGAACCCGAGCATAAAGGTCTGCCAATTTTGTCTTTTCAATTAAAATCACCAGAAATGAAGTAATCACTATGCTGAACAGTACCACGCCATAGGTAATGTTCTTGATTAATTCGCCGCCAACAACCCCCTGCTGTAGAGGAATACTGGCTAATACCACCGCGGCCAAACCCTTGGGCACCATGATGGCCATGACCGAAGCGTCTTTAGGCGGCATTGATTTCCTGACTGACATTCTCACAGCCGGAATGCGAAGAAGAAAGGCGACAAAGGTCAGTACCAGTCCGACGGTAATGAGCCACCCGCTTATCAGTTCGAGGGATATACCCAGATAAATAAAGAAGAATGTCTTAAGTAAAAAAGCTATTTCACTAAAAAATATCTTTTCCGTTTCATTAAGACCAACCGGCTCCCTTACCGTCAGTGTTTTGAAAAATGGGAAGCGAATTGTCTCTATATTGCCAATGGTCACACCAAAGGCGAGGGCAGCAATAGCCCCGCTGAAGCCCATGGTCTCGATAATACCATAAATAACGAAGACAAATGCCGGTGTGGTAAACATGGCGTTTTTGATAGCATGTATCCGGTTAAGCAGGATTGACCAAACGAAAGCCCCGGCTATGCCAAACACCAGGGCGACCAGAAATGAAGCAATTAAGTCACCGGATACCCTGGCGATTTCAAACTCACCCATCGTATAGGCCTGCACCAGGGCTATCGTAATCACAATGCTCAGGACATCATTCACCGAGGACTCTACTGAAAGGAGCGTCTGGGTTTCTTCCCGTATCCTGAGTTGCCGGACAAGAGGAATGACGACCGTCTCCGAAGTGGAACCCACAATGGCTCCTAAGATAAAAGCCGGTAAAATTTCCAGGTCGGCGAGCCAGATGGCGAACCCAGCCACGACTACCATGGTGGAGAAGAAGCTGAGGGGCGCCAGGACCATAGCGCCACCGAGCGCGGAACGCAGCATACTTAATCTGAGAGCAATGCCACTTTCAAAAAGAATGATAATCAGGGTGACGGTAGTAAAAACCGGACCTACGGCTCCAAACAGTGGTGGTGACGCCAGACCCAGTACGGGGCCAACGCATATCCCTATGATAATCAGCAGGATGACATCGGGTATTCTGGTACGGCTGAATATACCGGTAAATAAATGTGCCAGAAAAACAAGTATGCCAACAAAAGCTATTACCTGGGCTATGTTCTGCATAGGTAGCTACTCTTTGCCTGCCACAGTTTCTATCAGCATTACCTTCAAGCATTATGTCACCAGGTGCCCCAAACTGCAAGTCAGCCGAGTAGCTTGAAGGTATCGTTAGATAAAACTGACTAATTCCCGCCGGGTACTCAGTCAGGTAATGGTGATGCTACTATCCGATAAAGACCTCAACCTTGGCGGGGCCAGCCAGTTGATTAAGCTCATTGGTGAAGGCCGTCCAGTCAAAGCTTGACTGCCGCCGGTAGTTATAGTGCAGGCTGACCCGGTCGTCCAGCGTGGACATGGTCTCCAGGCTCAAACCGCGGAGCCGTTCCCTGAGGAATGTGGTCAGCCTTTTTTCCAGGGCGGGGAAAGAGGGCTGGTCAACAGAAATCATCAGGTGCCCTCTGCCGAACAGGGTAATCCGGTTATGTGTCAACCACTGGACTCCCAGCGCCATAAAGACAACAATAAATAAAAGACCGGTTATCAGGAAGTTGCTGGTGGCGGCACCGATTGAAGAAGCAATCAACAGGAGAAGAAAGCCAATCTCCGCCGGGTCTTTTACCGGCGTGCGGAAGCGGACAAAGGAGAGCGCGCCCAGCAGACCCAGAGACAGGGGGATTGATGTCTGGATACCCAGAAAAAGGGCGGTGATTGCCGGACCGCCGATAAGAAAGGTGCGATGAACCCCGGCGCCGATATGCCTCGAGCCGTAAAAAAATTGGTACATAAGGTAGATTACTATTGAGGCCAGGAAGGAAAAGCCCACCGCCACAATACCCTCCTTGAGACTAACCGGGGATTGAAGTCCTATAATGAATTCAAAAAACTCTTCCCACATGGTGCTTCCTCCTTTTATTCTTCAGCTATTCTTCCCGAGGGCCACAGGCGTGCCATCGTGCCTGGTTCCGACAGGTGCGAATCAAGGCAATATGAATATTTAGAAAAACGGCTCCAGTCCAGGTCCAGCAATCTCATCCGCCGTAGTGTTATCGGCAGCTCCATTTGATGCCCTTTAACCTCAATAACACCGCCAGCCAGCCTCAGTTCTCTTTCTCCGTAACCCAGCGCCCGGTTGACAACGGTTGACCTTATGTTGCCGTCGAGTGTGACCCGCATACCGGTCAGCATCTCGTTAAACCGGTAGCGCCAGTAAGATATGACAATGATGGGGCGGACCGGCGCTTCCAGATAATAGCCGAAGCTGGCCAGAGTATCAATAAGAAAATTCATGGGAACAATCCCGCTGTGAAGATTGGCCTGCCCAAGGTGCTGCATCGGAACCAATAATTCCCGCCTCTGCTTGCTGCTGGCAAACCCTTCCCTTGATTTGAGTTCCAGAAATACGGGAACTTCTTTTTGATAATCACCCAGCGTGTGATACCAGCGGATGCGTACCTTATTCTTGCGGAATTCTCCGGAAGACGACTTCACATACTCTTCGAGGTCATCGGTATCAAAATAGAGGCTGTTGACCTGCTCTTCCGGGTATTTACTATCCAGGCGGCAGAACTGCCGCAGCAGGGCGTAG
This sequence comes from uncultured Dehalococcoidaceae bacterium, assembly GCA_964460815.1. GTDB lineage: Bacteria > Chloroflexota > Dehalococcoidia > Dehalococcoidales > RBG-16-60-22 > CAYWRT01. Next base: position 4,076 of record CAYWRT010000023.1, on the reverse strand, counting down.
GCAAGGCCAATGTTCCGAGGCAATACGAAGAACTTCCGCTCTATTCTCCAGGCTACCTGAGCCGCATCTGTATTAGCTTTATGTACATTTACCATAGTTTCCGGACTAATCCCTTTCCGCCGGTGCCTGGTTATCCCTGACATTGGGGGGAAAGTTTCGCGGTAACTGGCGGGGGCGTTGAGGCAGGTCCCGAGGCATCTTCGTTGTAAAACTGCCGCCGTTGCCGCTCCCATCACCGGGGCTGGACGCCCTCGTTCCCTCAAGCTGCTCCCTGACAGATTCACCTCGCTCCTCAATAAAGTATTTCAGGCCAGGTGCCCTGCCTCCCATACTCGGGTCTTGTATACCCGGTTCTTCTATGCCCTTTTCAAACTGCTGTGTGGTGAAAAATTTAAGTTCATCGGCCTCCACGTAAGGACGCACCAGCGTGGCAAGCTCATCAATGCGGGAATTCATGCGGCTAACGGAAAATGGTCCGTCCAGCAATTCCTTAAGGTAGCCGTGATAGGCATCCAGGTATGGCTGGTGAGATAGCAGCCGTTTGACCAGAGGCCTCTCCGCCATTGCCCCACCGGTGGGCTCATCAATGTAGTAGTTAATCAGCTGGTCGCGGTTCAGGCCGTAATAAAACGTGCCAAAGGCCATATTCAAATCCCAGGGAAGAACGACAAACCTGCCGTTGTTGTCATAGATATAGTAATTGTGGCCCATGGCGATGTAGTTGTCCAGGTGCACGATGAGCGTGGAGACTGCCAGAAAGCGGAGGGTTTCGTCAACGTCCAACACCTTCTCAATTTCAGCCGGGAAGGTCTCATCAGGTTCGTTGTTAAGAATATCAAGGAAGCGAAACAGGAGAGAGTGGTCCGGTTTGCCTTCATTTGTTTTCAGCCCCATCAGCTCGACTAAACTGCGCTGTTGGCTCCCCTGCCCATCCGGTAGAGGTAGCCTCATAACTGGCGGTGAGTTGGGCAGGAGAGGAGAATTGTCCGCCTCACCGCTTGCTTCTTTGGGCTCAAGTACCTTTATGATTTCCCATAGCTTGCCGCCGCCCAGGTTTATATCCCTGGCATCCATCTGCTCACCCGATTCAGGTACTCCCAGTCTCGCCTGCTGTTTTTCATGGTCTTCTTCCGTCCAGTTCAGGAAAGCCGCCGGCATCTCAGGCTTGTAGAGATTACCGGTATTATCGGCAAAATGGCAGCCTATAAAGGTCTTGTCTATGGCCTCTACCATCGTATACAGCCCAAGGTGGGTATCATTCGCCCACAGGTCAACGAAAGAGGTACGGGGAGTGGGAATGTCCATCTGCTCAAACAGTTCGTAAGCCAGCACCTCACGGATGAGAATGGGGTCGCTGAAACCGTTATTAAAACAGAGCTTCTTGACTCCGTACAGATTTCGGGCGGAGTTGAAAAAATTCAGGTCAACCTTCAGGCTGAATCTTGGGGAGCCTGACCCTGCCGTAGTCATTAATGAGGAGTTTCCCTTAGGCCTGACGGCAACATCCGGTATCAGCTCTCCATCATACCACAGGTCTGCCCTTACATACCGCTCTTCCAGAGCGTTTCTCTGCAGGTACTCCCAATTTTCTTCCGTGGCAACTATGCGTACGGTGACGACACGCCCGGGGTAGAACGGTCTGTTATCCTGAGCAGTGGCACCTTCTCCCGTCTCGCGGCTACAGCCCGTTCCGCCAGCCGTCAATACAATAGTGAGCAGTAATATTATAACTATGCTGCCACCTAACCCCCGCATGATAGTGCCACTCCGCTTCTATTTGTTCATAACACGACTAATTAAATATTTTACACAGTTGATAGTAAATATAACAAGCAAATGTTAAGAGATTGTTAAGGTGTCTTGACCTGGTATTTATCTTAAAGTTATTATATTATCTGAAATAAGGCAAGTAGCTGTAAAGCAGGCATTATATCTTTATTGAAGGAGCTGAGACCGATGGAACTTACATATGATAACATCGTGAAGTGGCTGAAAGATTACTTCAAAGTATATAGCACCTACGGACAGGACCCCAGGACAGTACAGCGGATGAATGACTACTTTACACCGGATTTAGAATTCATCCCCTACATTGCCGCCTTACGAGGGCCCATCACCAGCCGCGACGATTTCTTGCGCGTCACGACATCGCACCCCTCCTGGTACGAGACGCTGACACCCGAGGACATCACGGTCGATGAGAGACGAAAGACTGTCGTCGTTCTGTTCAAGCTGGAGGTTATTGACAGAAAGACGGGAGAAGCGGTGGTTAAAAAGAGCGCTCTGTCCCACTACCAGCTGGTGCTGGACGAAAATAACACCATCAAGATTAGAAAGATACAGTTTTTCTGGGAGACCTTGCCACCCGGTGTGCCCGAGTTCTATGACCTTTTTGGAACGGATTAATTTTATTCGGTCGGGTAATTCGGTTGCATTAATAACGCAATCAAATAAAATTCTTTATCTTTCGTGAAAGGGCTGTACCAGATGGGACAGTGTGTCAGCCCTTTGGGGATATAGACTACCGTGGTCTCACTGAAGGTATGTTTTTCCCCTTCCTCGCCCATCTCAATCGTAACGTTTGTTCCGAGGTCGGCGTCCGGGCCGGCGGCCACAAAGAGTATGATTTCATCAACATCGTCATGTTTATGAGCCACTATGAAGGGTTGTTTGGGGGGAATATCCGAAGTCCTCTGGATACCACAATATACAGGGCAACCCGGGACAATGTCCCCGCTTAGATATACGCCCGAACCGGGGCGGGGCGGCTTGCCCATATTAGGGTCGAAATCGGGATGATGAGCTATGGTCGCATCCGGCGGCATCGTCACCGGCCTGGTCACAATGTATTTCCCATATTTAGTCTCAGCCATTTAATTTTCCCCCCTTTTTACGGTGTTTATTATACTCCTGTCTCCAGGCTTCCACAATAGCCTGCGCCCCCTTCCTGTTCCGAACTTCATCTTCACTTTCTACATTTTATGTCAACTATACTCTCTCAAACAACTCCAGATACTCCCTACCCCACGGCGGCTAATCATTAATAAGATATTTATCTTATATATCCCGCCGTTTATGCCCTGTTTACCGTTCCGATGTTAGCCTCATATTAGAACAGGTAACAACCACAAGGAGGCCAACATGCTGACGAAAACTAAAATCCTTGCTATCGGCAGTGACCCGGCACTAGCGAGACTCCTGGAACAAGAGCTCAGCGATGGTGATTACGAGGTAGCAAGTACACAGCATACCGGAATCAGCCTGAAAGACACGCTGCAAAAGGAACTCCCCGACTTCATAATCCTGGATATCATGATGCCTACACTCGATGGTATTGAAATATGCCTGCATCTGCGGCAGTGGACTCAGGTCCCCATCATGATGCTCAGCACATGGGGTACCGGGGGTGGCATGGTCAGAGGACTTAACCTCGGTTCGGAAAGCTATCTGACTGAGCCATTCGGAATTGACCAACTAAAAGAGCGAATAAACGATACCCTGAAGCGAAATGCGACTGTAGCCGGCTGTCTGACAAACATTCGCACCAGTACGTCTTATAAGGAAGAAAATTAGAGATTGAATTTACCAGCTTTTACCCAGTTTGGCGGTAGTCTAATAAGGGGCCAAGTAAAATGTTAATATTTTTCATACGTAAAAATAAAACAGGCGAACGACCCTGCCAGCATAATAATAACAAAGACTATTCCCGGGAACATAATGAAGATATGAAAAGGTTCCGCCTTTCTCACCCTAAAGAATCTACCGGCGCCTATGATATAATAACAGTTGATGGCAATATTCTTATCACCTTGAAAACAACGAAGCTAGCTAAGCACGCACAAAACTAGTAAATCAGCACGCCTGGCCACAGTTATAGCTCTCCCATCTTCCAGTCTCGGGAGAGCTATTTTCACTATTGTCTTGCCCGGCCCGGGCGGACTCTGAATCTCTTGCCACAATACACCTTACAGTGCTAGAATAAATGACGGTAAATATAACCTGGGCCGCTAGCTCAACTGGTAGAGCAGCTGACTCTTAATCAGCAGGTTACAGGTTCGATTCCTGTGCGGCTCACC
>CAYWRT010000022.1:736-18339 GCA_964460815.1 uncultured Dehalococcoidaceae bacterium | reverse complement strand
GAAATTGCCCGCAATCACACTGCCACTCATTTGCTACAGGCGGCTCTACGCCAGGTGCTGGGTGAGCATATCCAGCAGAGGGGCTCGCTGGTAGCCCCGGAGCGGCTCAGGTTCGACTTTTCTCATCTGGCCGCCATGACCCAGGATGAGGTAAAGGCAGTGCAGCATATTGTCAACGAGAAAATCCGCCAGAACCTGCGGGTGTATGACGAGGACACTTCATATCAAAAGGCTACTGAGGAAGGGGCTATTGCCTTATTTGATGAGAAGTACGGCGATGTCGTCCGGGTAATGAAAATCGGTGAACCATCGGTGAGCGCCGAGCTATGCGGGGGTACCCACGTTGATTTCACCGGCGAGATAGGCTATTTCCATATTATCAGCGAAGGCAGCATCGGCGCCGGACTGCGCCGTATTGAAGCGGTTACCGGCCGGGAAGCCGAGGCGCACATTGAGCAAAGACTGCGTAGTCTGGAGGGTTTTGCCCAGTCTCTGGAGGCTTCACCCGATGATATCCGTGATAAGCTTGAAAGTTTGCTTGCGGAACTGGATAAAGAGCACAAACGCGCCCTGTCCCTGGAGAGGGAACTGGCCAAGAAAGAAGCCGAGTCCCTGTTGGGTCGGGTGGAGGTAATTAACGGGGTAAACGTAGTATCGGCGAGAGTTACATCCGCCAGCCAGCCGGTCTTGCGGGAAATGGCCGACTATATTCGGGATAAGCTGAATAGTGCCGTGGTGGTTCTGGGTACGGTTAACGAAGACAGGCCTGCTTTTCTGGCGGCGGTAACCCCGGATTTGGTCGAGAAGGGCTATAATGCCGGGGAAATAGTAAAGCAGGTTTCGAAAGTGGCCGGTGGCGGTGGTGGGGGCAAAGCCAGCTTTGCTCAGGGGAGCGGTAAGTTTAAGGATAAGCTGGATGAAGCCCTGCGCCTGGTGAAAGACTTAATATAGTGTCGAGGTGAGCAACACGCGCATTCTGGGGCTTGATATCGGGGATAGCCGGATTGGGGTGGCTCTCAGTGACCCGCTGGGTATACTGGCCAGCCCGCTGACTATCATCACTCGAACGGATGAAGAGGCAGACATACAGGCTATTACTGCTCTTGTCCAGCAGAATCAAGTCGAGCGAGTTATCGCGGGTTTGCCACTATCCATGGATAGCAGCCTGGGCGAGCAGGCAGAGAAGGTAAAAGCCTTTGTGATGGCGTTATGCCGTCATACCGAGGTTCCCGTGGAATTCCGGGATGAGCGCCTGTCAACGGTGTCGGCGAAGCGCCTGGTACACGAGGTCAGAAAACCCGACAGGGGAACCAGATACGATGCCATGGCGGCGGCACTTATCTTGCAGGCTTATCTGGATGAAGCCCTCTAAGTGAGGTCTGAGCCGGTTGCTTTGCCCATCATTTTTCGGGGTTACCTTATATTGACAATCATTCTACCCCGCTAGTATCATATAATTGAGAGTGTGCCTTCTGAATTTAAGATTCGGCGTTTTCAGTCTATTGAGGAGCACATCGAGAGATAGGTAAACAATATGGCAGTGAAACGTGATTACTATGAGGTTCTGGGTGTGTCTAGAGACGCCACTGACGAGGAGGTAAAGAAGGCTTTTCGTAAGCTGGCGTTTAAATATCATCCCGACCGTAATCGAGAGGACAGGGCTGCGGAAAAGTTCAAGGAAGTAAATGAGGCTTACGAAGTGCTCTCGGACGCCAATAAGCGCGCTGCCTATGACCGCTTCGGACACGGTGGTGCTGACGGTTTCTTCGGGCGGGGCTTCGAGGGCTTTGATTTCGGCGGCTTTGGCGACATCTTTGAAGCCTTTTTTGGTGGTGCCGGTACGACTACACGTCAGGCACCCCGGCGTGGTGCCGACCTGCGCTGTAAAATCGCCATCTCCTTTGAGGAGGCAGCCCTGGGCTGCGAAAAGGAGATAGAGATAACACGCACCGAGGTATGCTCCACATGCCAGGGTACGGGCTCTAAGCCGGGCAGTCAGCCCAGCCGATGTCCCGGTTGCGACGGCACCGGTCAGATACGCCGGGTACAGCGGAGCCTGTTCGGTCAGTTCATCAACACCGCTGTTTGCAGCCAGTGTCATGGTGAGGGCCGGATTATTACCGACCCCTGTCGGGAATGCAAAGGCACCGGTTTTCAGAAGCGTAAACGGCGCATCTCGGTCAGAGTGCCCGCCGGGGTTGATGACGGCAACGGTATACGCCTCAGTGGTGAGGGAGACGCCGGGTCTCGGGGTGGCTCTCCGGGTAACCTGTATGTGGTGTTATCTGTGACCAGACACGATTTCTTTTCCCGGGAGGGTGAGGATGTTATTTACGAGCTGCCAGTCAACTTTGCTCAGGCGGCTCTTGGTGCCGAGGTAGAAGTGCCCACCCTCTACGGTGAGACCAAGCTGAAGATACCGTCCGGTAGCCAGACGGGTAAGGTCTTTCGATTGAAGGACAGGGGCATTCCCTACCTGCACGGAAGCGGGCGTGGTGACCAGTTGGTCAGGTTACTTGTGGTTACACCTGAATCGCTGACCAAGGAGCAGCGCCAGATGTTTGAAGAACTGGCGAAGAGCCTGGGCTCCATCAGAAGGGCAGGTTCTTGAGGTCAGGTTGCTGAAGGATTTTTGCTTCGTTTGAAGAGAGAGAACAAACGCCACCGGCGCCCGGCCAGCTCATGCTTGGCATTACCGCCCATCAGGTCAGCCGCCGCCTGGCGTGGGTCAGCATCTTCGTAGAGAACCTGAAAAATCTTTTCCGTAATCGGCATTTCCAGTCCGAGTTGCTGAGCCAGGTTCTGGGCAACAAGGGTGGTATTAATGCCTTCGGCTACCTCGGTCATCGAGTCGGTTATCTCCGCCAGCGAGCGACCCTTGGCTAGCTCGGTACCAACGTAGTGGTTGCGACTCAGCGGGCTGGTGCAGGTGGCGATGACGTCCCCCAATCCGGCCAATCCCGAAAAGGTAAGGGGGTTTGCCCCCAGCGCCATGCCAAGGGCGGTTATCTCGGTCAGGCCTCGTGTCATAAAAGCGGCTTTGGCATTATCGCCGTAGCCCAGTCCATCAGCGATGCCAGCCCCAAGCGCAATGATATTCTTTAAGGCTCCCCCCAGTTCCACGCCGATGACATCGGTATTGGTAAAGATGCATAAGTTAGGGGTGGTGAGCAATCTCTGGGCTTTTCTGGCGGTAGCCTGGTCGTAAGCGGCTACCACCGCGGCGGCGGGCAGGTTGCGCATAATCTCCCGTGCCAGATTGGGTCCGGAAAGTACGCAGATATTGGACTGGAAACGGGGATTTATCTCCTCGGCAATTACCTGTGACATGCGCTTGTTGCTACCTATCTCCAGCCCCTTAGCGGCACTGACTACCAGGGTGGACTTGGTCAGGTGGCTTTCAACCTGAGAGATGTTCTGTCGCATTGTGGGTGAGGGCACCGCCAGAATTACCGCGTTTACATCGTCCATTACTTCATCCATATAACTGGTAATTAACAACTGCGGCGGGAAGGTAACGTCGGAGAGCTGGGCTCGATTTGGTCCTTTTTTGGCGAGTAGGTTGGCTTCCCTTTTTGTCCGCGCCCACAGCCTGACATCAAGCCCCTTATTGGCGAGAGATATTCCCAGGGTTATTCCCCAGCTGGTGGTGCCGATGACGGCAATCTTCTGCATATCTTAGCCCACGCTTTTCTTATATGGCTTATAGTCCCTATTTATGGTCACTGGATGATGGTGCATTATTGGCTCCGACCTTCTCACCCAGCCGGCGTTCCGTGCCGGTTACTAAGCGGCTGATATTATCACGGTGCATGACGAAGATGAAAATGGCGCATATCATGGCGTAAACGGCGTATTCAACGGGGTATGATTTCAAGATGACTAATACTATTAGCAGGATAAAGGCAGATACGGCCCCGGAGATTGAGCCGAGTGACATATACCTGGTGGTGAAACCCACAATGAGCATAATCCCGCCACCGAATACGGCGGCCGGCCAGCACATGGCGAGCAGTCCCCCGATGAAGGTGGCTACACCCCGCCCCCCCTTGAATCCAAGGAAAACAGACCAGCCATGACCGGCTATGGCTGCCAGAGCCGCCAGGACCTGGGCGCCTGTGTAGTCTTCTCCAGAAGCTCCGAATATTAAACCGGCAAATATCACCGCCAGTGCTCCCTTAGCCATGTCAAGAACGAGTGACAGAGCCGCCGCTTTTTTACCGGCGGTCCGCAGCACGTTGGTCATCCCTATCTTACCGCTGCCAACCTGCCTGATATCTGTCCCGGCGCTTCGCTTGCTTATCAAAACGCCAAAGGGGATGGAGCCCAAGAGGTAACCGACCAGCGCCACGGCGACATACAGGGCAATTATCATGGCTCTCTCCTTGTCTTGAAGATTAAGCGAAGCGGTGTGCCGGCAAAGCCAAATGCCTGTCGCAGCTTGTTTTCCAGGTAGCGCCGGTAGGAGAAGTGGATTAACCTGGCATCGTTGGCGAAGAGGACAAAGGTCGGAGGGTTTACCTCAGCCTGAGTGGCGTATAGAATCTTTAATTGCTTGCCGCCGCTTCTTGGCCGGGTGTGAGCGGCGACCGCCTGCTGTATAACATCATTAACTCTGGCGGTAGTTAATCTTTTCAGTCTCTCCTGATATACCTGCTGAACCTGAGGCATAATTTTATCTACTCCCTGTCCAGATTTAGCCGAGGCATACAGTACTGGCGCATAAGCCACAAACCTGAACTGGCTTCTGATGTATTTATTCCACCCGGTTATATCTTTATTTTCAACCAGGTCCCACTTATTGACTATCAGCACGATACCCTTGGCGGCTTGCTGAATATAACCGGCAATATGTGTGTCCTGAGTGGTTGCCATCTCAGTAGCATCAAGGACAAGCAGGGCTATGTCGGCCCGGTCAATAGCCCGCAGGGCACGGATTACGCTGTACCTTTCTACCCCGGCGGCCACTCGTCCGCGCCGTCTAATACCAGCCGTATCAATAAGTAGCACACTTTGACCATCAAAGTCAAACAATGTATCCACAGCGTCGCGGGTGGTCCCCGGGCTGTCATCGACAATAGCTCGCCTGTCACCCACCAGGGCGTTCAGCAGCATTGATTTGCCGACATTGGGTCTGCCGACAATAGCCACCTTCATAAACTGTGGCTCAGCCTCAACCGGTGGTGGGGTCGGCAGCAGTGAGACAATCCTGTCCAGCAGGTCGGCAATGCCCCGGCTATGATGGGCACTGACCGGCAACGGTTCTCCCAGCCCTAATTCATAAAATTCAACTGCTTCGCTTTCAAGTCTGTAGTTATCTGCCTTATTCGCCACGAGTAGTATGGGCTTGTTAGCCCGGCGCAGCCTATCGGCAACCTCCATGTCCGGCGGCGTTACCCCGTCTCTGACATCCACCAGGGAAACAATAACATCAGCCCCGCTGATGGCCGCCTCTATCTGTGCCCTGACACCCCGGGAGATGGTGGAACGAGCTTCCAGTTCCAGACCGCCGGTATCAACCAGGGTAAACTCAACCCCCTGCCAGGCAACATTGGCGAAGATGCGGTCTCGGGTTGTTCCCGGCATGTCCTCCACGATAGCCAGCGGCTTGCCGGCTATCCGGTTGAGGAGAGTGGATTTACCGGCATTCTGCCGGCCCACGATAGCGACAATGGGCTTACTCAAAATGTCTTAACTCCTTTGGGATGTCTAAGAGAGGCGCAGCCTCTCTTTTTCTTTTTTATCTATTCCCACCCTGCCGCCCTCGTATCATCTAAAGCTTATCCCGTAGTTCTCTAACCCCACCACCCCCGATAAGTGATGTTTCCTTCTTCTCTATCCCGGCATCCTCAATGGGGAGTAACCTGTGTAGAGGGGCGGAGCCCCTCTTCTAATTTCTTCCCCCTTCCCCTCCTAGGGGAAGGGGGATAAAGGGGGATGGGGTCATTATATAAAAATCACAGGGGGTGAGGTAGATAAAAAAACACTACCTTGCCACTGGTAGTTCCCGGGCGAATTTCACGCTGGGGGCTTCAATCTGGGTTCTGGCAACGTTTCTCAGCTCGGTAATAGTATCCCTGAAACTTTGAATAAAGGCGTTATATTCCACGGAAAATCGGTTGTACTGGTCGACTATTTCCCTGGGGACCTCAAACTTTTCAGCCACTTCGTAAAATTGCTCAGTGAACTCGTGGTAGTGGCTGTTTATTGACCACAGTTCATTAAGGTGAGTGTGTAAAAAAACGGTATACCTACGGCTTCTCAGGTCGCTTTCCACCCTGGTGGTAAAGTTGTTCGCCCAGGTATCAAAGATGCGCTGCGACATACCACAGGCCCGTGCCCAGTCCCATACCTTGGGATTATCAATACTGAACAGGCTGTCTATAATGGCAAAGATAGAAAGCGACGAGTTGCCCATAAAGCGGCGATTAAAATAGGCAGCCAGTTGCGTTAACCTCATTGATTGAAGTTCCAGTTCGTTCTTCTTGGCTCTAATTGCGGCTATTATCAGTCCGATGCACAGGATTATGACCAGAGCCGGGGCTACCACCTCAATCGGCCATTTGTACACCAGCCCAACTACAGCTATGGCTGTTATCAGAGCCGGATACCAGCCGCGGTTTAGCATTGTCTTTAACATATTGCCACCATCCTTACCGGTAATCCGCCAGCGGTATCTCCAGGCCACCCAGTATTTCCGCCAGCAGTGCCTTTTGCAGGTGCATCCTGTTCTCGGCCTGGTCAAAGACAACCGATTGCGAGCTGTACAGAATATCCTCGGCGACCTCCTCACCGTGATGAGCGGGGAGGGGGTGCATTAATATGGCATCTTTCTTGGCCATAGAGAGCAGTTCGTTATTTAACTGGTAGTCTTTAAATATCTGGCGCCGCTGGTCAGCCTCCGCTTCCTGTCCCATACTCGCCCAGACGTCGGTGTAAACAACATCAGCCCCGCTGACTGCCAGGCGCGGCTCTTCAGTGCAAAGTATTTCAGAGCTGCTTTCCGCAGCGTAGTCCTGAGCCAGACGTAATATTTTCTCCTGAACCCCATAGCCGCGGGGAGAGGCTATCCGGAAGTTTACCCCGGTAAGCGAAGCGGCCAGCAGCAGACTGTGAGCTACGTTATTGCCATCACCAACATAGGCCAGGGTTAGGCCCTCAAGGGTATCTTTTCTCTCATAGATAGTAAGGAGGTCAGCCAGTGCCTGACAGGGATGTTCCAGGCCAGACAGGGCATTTATCACCGGTATATTTGAATATCTGGCCAGAACCTCCAGGGTCTGGTGGGAGAAGGTACGGGCAACAATAGCATCGGCATAGCGGCTGAGCACCTGAGCCACATCAGGAACTGACTCCCGTTTTCCCAGGCCGACCTCATCCGGAGATAAATAGAGACTGTACCCGCCCAACTGTCTCATAGCTATCTCAAAGCTCGCCCGCGTCCTCAGCGATGGTTTTTCAAATATCAGGACCAATACCTTTCTGGTTAGCAGGGAACTCCAGCCCTCGGCCTTGAGGGCAATGGCGTTTGATATAAGCAACCTAATATCCTCACGGCTGAGGTCGGCAACCGAAAGTAAATCTTTGCTCTTCAAATCAACCTCCCGTATGCCCACAGTATATCATGAAAATTAAATTATTCAACAGAGGGGCTTCGCCTATTTTATCTATTCCCACCCGCCGCCCAGCATCATCCATAGCCTATCCCATAGTTCTCCCCCACCACCCCACGGGGTAAGTAGGACTTTTTACTTTATCTTTTCCCACCCAGGCCGCCCAGTATCATCTAAGGCTTATCCCATAGTTCTCCCCCACCACCCCACAGGGAGTTATAGAGGTGCTTCGCCCCTCTTTTTTATTTTTATCTATTCCCACCCATCGCCTCAAATAGAGAGTTATAGAGAGACGAAGCCCCCATGCCTTGAAGGGAGTAGCCAGCGGAGAGGGGCGCTAGCCCCTCTCACAAATTCTTCCCCCTCTCCATTCTTGGAGAGGGGGACACAGGGGGTGAGGTAGATAAAAAAACTCCCTTCCCAAGTGGAAGGGCGATAAAGGGGTATGGGGTTGTAAAATATTGGGTTGAGGTTGGTAAACACTGCTTTGTCGCCAATACTTGACGCGAAACGGATGATTTATCTAATATTCAGTATGTCGGGAGGTTATTATGGCAGAGAGTGAAAAGTTTACCGTATCGGGAAGCCAGGTCGTGGAAAAGGTAAAACAGCTAATCCACGAGGGCAATATCAGGAGGGTGCGCCTGCTGCATGAAGGAAAAACGATATTAGAGATTCCCCTGACCATAGGTGCCCCGGTAGCCGTAGCGGGTATTATCGCCGCCCCGGTTCTGGCGGCTATAGGTGCCTTTGCCGCGCTGGTAACCGAATGTACCATTGAGGTTGAAAAGGTAGAAAAGTCATAGTCCGGGGATACCTTCAACCTCAACACAAAAAATTATCATCGCCCAGCGTTGTTCCTGGCACGGCTCGCTATCCGGGTATAACCGGCAAAATCAGGTGTGACTGGTGTTCTCTATCGCGGTAAATCTTGTGAAGTGTGGTTTTACTGCTGCACAGATGGTGGTGGTAGTGTATCTGCATCTCGGGGTCGCGGGGGGATTCCAGGCTAGTTATCCTTAGCTTAACACGATGACCCGCCTTAAAGATGGTTGATATTACGCCGAGCCCGACGGCATATTCGTATATTTTACCCGGAATAACAGACTCGGAACTTGTGTGGGGATGGTAGGGCGTGCCTGGTTCTGATTTATCAGGGTCAAGAGCCCGGTGCGATGCCTTAAGATAACCCCGACCGACCCCGGTCTCTGCGCCAGTTTCGGCCACATCGCTTAGATTGACTATCCAGTTGGTGTCGTCCTGGTCAATGGAGGCGTAGAAGTACAGTGCGGCCGCCCCGATTACCTCCAGGTCTTTAGACATGGGAGGGCTCATGTAGATGACCGAATCTCTCTTATTGGACAGGTGCAGTGGCTGCTGCAAAAAGCAGTCGGGCTCGTACTGGTAAAGCTCAGGCCCTTCGAACGACAGGCCCTCCCAGCGTTGCAGGTAGCATTTTTTATATTTGATGCCGGGTAGCGGCCACTCCTGCTCGTAGCGCCACCGGTTGATGCCCGCGACAAACAGCTTTATCGGCGGCTCGTCCATAATGCCGGTGTCAATGCCCTTGAGCCAGTGGTCATACCACCTTATAATCTCTTCGATGTCCTCTCTCCAGGGGCGCTCTTCCGAGCCGGCGGGCTTCACCAGGATTTTTTTATGGCGTGAATTAACTTGATTATAAATATCCCAGTAGCTGGAGCCATGACCGAGCTTGCCGACGGCGTACACGGGGACTTTTATTTTGTCGTAATAGGGGTAGATTGACCTTTCCTGCCAGAAAGCCCCGTCATAGGGGTTTAATAAAACATCAAAGGTCATGGGGTTCTTCTGGGGGTAGAGCAGCAGGTGGTAAAGATTGGGGTAGTGCCTGATGTCGGGGTGGTTGAGAAGTTCCCGGCGCCGGCGCTCGAGTTCCTCTTCAGGCAGAGTCTTCATCATGGTTGATACGGCGTTATTCGGCGCGTAACCGCTCGTGCCGTGGCGGCCCTGCCATACTCCGTAGGCGAACAAACTGAGGACGCCCCCGTTATATCCAAAATCACGGTAATAGTCTGAATTTATATGCGTCGGGAAGATGGCTCGCAGGTGGGGGGGCTGTTCGGCGGCAACCTTCAATTGTATCCCGCCGAAATAGGAGTAGCCCAACATGCCCACGTTGCCGTCGCACCAGGGCTGCCGGGCGAGCCACTCCACAACTTCGGCGCCGTCCTCCGCTTCCTGTTTGGTAAACCCGCCGAAGTATTCGCCTTCGGAGTAACCAGTGCCTCTGACATCACCGATAACATGCACGTAGCCTCTCGGCACGAATTCCGTACTATCGCCGGCCTCTATATTCCCGTCCCAGACGGCACTCTTGAAAAGCGGCTGCGGCGGCAGGCGCATTTCCATTTCTTCCTTGCCGTAACCTGATAGAGACAGCAGGGCGGGGAATTTGCCTTCGGCATCGGGGCGAAAGACGTTGACGGCCAAACGCACTCCATCGCGCATGGGAACCCAGATATTTCTGTCCTCTTTGATGCCGTATTTGGGCTGACTGATAAGCTCACGCCAGTTCTTACTCATCCTTTTCGTCTCCTTAATTTATTGTTATCGGCTACCTGCGGTTTTCTTTCTGCGTATCAAAATTAGTGGAAGGCTCAAAACATACCCGATGATACCCGGCTTTAATAGCATACCCAGTATCTTGACTAACTCGTCAGGGTGTATATAAATTTTTGAGTCCCATGCCCCCATTAAAACCCCTCTCATCACCAGGGAGTTTTTTTCCCTATATATGGATTTCATCGTCAGCACCGGCTGCCCGGTATCAGAATAGAAACTTGCCCCTTCATTATTGTCTTCCAAATGGTACCCACCTTCTTCAAACGTTTTAGAGACCGAATTTTTTCAGGAAACCTCTTCCCTATCCCAGCTCTTTTTTAAAGACATTAAGGCAATTTAGAGCCGGTATGAAGTTGACTCCCGGCCCGGGGTGATTACTGGAACCACATAGCCACATATTCTCTATGAACGGGACCTTATAACTCGACATGCCCTGTATCGGTCTATTGTCGAACAGCTGGGTAAGCTGTATCTGACTGTGTGTCCAATCTCCCCCGGTATTGTTGTACCTTTTCTCGTAATCCGGGGGCGCCATCACTATATGGTCATCAATGATATCACGGAAGTTTGGAGCAAACTCACATAAGGAGTCAAGAATCCTCTGGAAACAGATTTCCTTGACTTCGTCGACTTTATCCGCCGGGACACCCTGCGGCCAGGTATAGTTGGTGAAAACCGTCATGGTGTGCTTACCCTCAGGAGCCAGACTCGGGTCCAACATGCTCATACAACTGTAAGCACCCACGGCTTTTTCCGGTATCCGTCCCAGTTTGACATCGTCCCAGCACTGTTCCGTGAGTTCCAGGCTGGGCCAGTACCCGGCGCACCAACTCCAACCTTCGGTATTGAAATATCCCAGTTTACCCGTATATTCGGGTACGCCGCTGCATTTACAGAATGCCTGCATGAAGTGGCACCGATAATTAATCCTTTTAATCTGTTTAACGACGGAAGACGGTATACTGGCTTCCCCCACTAACCTTAAAAAGGTGTTGGCCGTGTCGAGACTGGAGATAACATACCTGGCAGTGATGACATCCCCATTTACCAGCTCTACTCCGGTGGCTCTGCCCTTTTCCACGAGGAGCTTCTTCACCTCGCTATTTAGCATTAGCTGGCCGCCATTGGCTTTCAAGGCTTCCGCTAAGGCTTCGCTGAATTTGCCAATGCCACCCTTAACAAGCGCTGGTTTGCTACCACTATGGGTAGCCACCTGGTAAGCAAACTTCAAAAGACTGCCCGGTGTCATCGGGCCGCCCCAGAAACCATCAGCCGCAGTTGCCGTAAGAAATCCCCGGAGAGCACCGGTTTTCTCCTTATCGGGGAAATACTCGTCAATGAGGTCAGAGGCTGTACCAAAAAAGACCTGGTTCAGGGCGGCTTTTGCCTCCAAACTGGGCATCCGGTCCATCAATTGACCTATGGAAATAGGCAGATTGTAAAGCATGGGTTGGATACCCATAGAGAAAGGCTCAAAGTACTTAAATATTCTCCCCAGGGCATCAGCCGCGTCCTGGCCAAAATTATCGCGTAATCTGGTCATATGCAGCTCCTGGTCAAAGCACATATGATAAGGTTTAGCATCTGGGTCTATGCCCAGGGTAGTGCCCATACCCGGGGGAGCATACGTTTCAGGACAGTACTTGCCCAGGTCCAGGGCCTGCCACACAGGTTCAATTTTATCAACTGACAGCCACCAGGCCCCGGTATTATGCGTGTACCCGGGCCAGAAATGAGAGTTTGAAGCCAGTCCCCCCACATGGTCATTCTTTTCCAGATTAATTACCTTTAGCCCTTCTTTAGCCAGCAATCCTGATATCCCTAATCCGTTAGGACCGGCACCGAGCACCAACACATCACAGTCTGCCAATTAAATACCCTCCTTTTTCATCACTTCCGCTCGATTGTAATAAGTATACCTTAAGTTGTCAATGACCCGGGATGTGACCTGCTCCCTGAAATACGAATCTATACAGAAGTAACCAAAATACTAGGATAAATAGTACGTTCGATTGATACCAATCTCACCGTTGCCCTGGTAATATTAAATTATGGGTATTAAAGCGCCTGGATACAAGCTAATACCCGATAAGTATGGGAGGGGAAACAGGCCACTTGGCAAGGACAGAGCAATGAATGGGAATGGGAAGATAGAACCTCAAGAGCTCAGATTTATATACAGGTTGATTTTTGAGGATAGCAGTGATTCAGATATCTTGGATGAGTATATCCATCTTGACGATATCGGAGAACTTAATTTCCCGCTACGGACTGACACCGGTTTCATCAAGGATAGACGCCAGGAGATGGCGATAGCTTCAGAGGTCTTAAAAGATAGTATTAAAAAAATAGTGAAACCTTTCATATCAAAGCAAAGAGAGGAACATTATGCGCAACTTGCCGATATTTCGGCGACACTGCTTCGGAATAATCTGCATACAGTTATCGAAAGGCAAAGTGAAGCCATATATGGATTCCGAAGTAAAGAAATATATTGGCCCAGATACACAATTAAAGATAGTGACGATAGCCTAATTCCACTGAGTAGATTGAAACTAATAGATTTATTCAGGAAGAATGTGGAGTTCGCGTGCAAGCAATATACATACCCTTTCTTTTACGATTGTTACCTGCCTCACATTAAAGCCGAGATGCCCGACATGGAAGTTAACGGTGGTTTCTGGCCTCAAGTAGAAAAAGAGCCGTATGAAGTAATAAAAACAATTGAAGGCCTGGCCAAGCGCGATGAATTCAAAGGCGTTTGTCCTTTATGCAGCGAAATGGAAACTCAGCTACTGCAATCTGTCAGCTCAAAATGCGATTATGTTGCTCAGAGTTGAAATTATCTACCAGGTATCGCCTGCCCCAAAAACCGTATTAAATTAAAAGATACCGACGTACTTGCCTGCCCGGTGGCAGCAGGTTATCCTGAATGTCTTTTTATTCAGAGTTTAGCTTCATATTTAAAGCAAATCCTCAAATATTTTCACTCTTTATCATGCCTCTGCCTCCTTTGTTTCATCAGATTTCATCACTTTATTAGAAGGTAGTATTAGTCACTTCGGAAGACAGAGCAACTCGAACACATCCCCATCGAGCACTGGACAGATAGGTTCAAAGGTAATAAAATATCCGATACAGTATTATTATAAGAAAATGGAGAATGAATGTGGACACCAAAAGAATAAAGGTACTCATCCTTACCGGTTTTTCCTCTATTGGTTTATCCCAGCTAAGTGAAATGGGCATTTCTTCGGAGGTCATACCCATGTTATTTCCTATGCTGGGCAAAGACTCCTTTCGTTTTACTGTTCCCCCAATGGGACCTGTAGCTATAGGTACTTACCTTAGACATCACAATATAGAAGTCAAGATAGAGGATTATTTCCTTGATGGAATTCATGGCAGCGATTTTGATATTGTTGGTATCTCTTCGACATTTATGGTACTTGAAGACATTGCGAAAATCGTCGAAATTGTCAGGCAGCAAAACACGTCAGCGAAGATAGTCTTAGGAGGGCCCCTGAGCTGGATAATTCCGCCGGCGGTGATACTCGAGAGGGTGCCGGATATTGACTACATTATCCGAAAGGAAGGCGAAGAGGCCTTTTTAAAGCTCATCGGTGCCATTAGTTGTAATGGTGACCCCCGACTCGTGGAGGGCGTACTCTTTCGGGACCAGGAAAAGGGAGTCATTGTAGAAACGCCACCCCAAATACCTGTGGATATCGAAGAATTACCCTTACCTGCCTGGGAGTTAATGGGGATACCGTCCTCTCAGCGGCTGCCTGTTCTACCGGTGGAAACAAGTCGTGGTTGTCCCTATAATTGTGCCTACTGTGCCGAAGTCACTTATTGGAGTAAGCCTGTAAGGTATCGTTCCAACGATAGAGTTACCAATGAACTCCTTTCCAATGTTCAAAATTATGGGATTAGCACCTTCCGCTTTACTGACTCCTGCTTTTCAGCACCACCCGAACGCTGTGCCCAAATCTGCGATGCTATCTATGAGAAGTGCATCAATAATGGCATTCCGTTGAAGTGGTCAGCCTACTCGCGCATAGAAAACCTCAGTCCATCTTTGCTTGACAAAATGAAGCGCTCCGGCTGTGTGGCTCTTGATGTTGGTCTGGAATCGGGGTCACCAATAGTACTGCGCCGCATGGGGAAAAATTTCGACCCGGAGATTGCGGTAACAATCGCTAAGGCGGCCAGAGAGTCCGGCATTATAATTCACTATAATCTGATAGTAGGTTTCCCCGGTGAAACCAGGGAAACGCTACAAGCCACAACTGAACTCGTTGAACGAGCGGCACCCGATACCTACACCTGCTATGTCCTTTTGTTAACACCAAATTCCAGAGTTTACGAGCAGCGCGATAAATTCGGTATTGATGGCTCGGGTATTTCCTGGAAACACGCTACCATGTCCAGTGAAGAAGCCAAGGAAGCACAACGCAAGCTAGTTAGAGAAGTGACCAGTTCCACCGACTTCGCCGGAGGCGAACATTTTACCTGTTATCTGACATCACTGGGCTATTCGCAGGAGGAAATAAGGAGTCTCTACCGGGCTGTATCCAGAATAATCAGAGACCCGAAGGATGAAGCCACTCGAGCGATGCTGAAAGCCGCGGTTATGAAAATGGCCAATTATTCTTGATTGCAGACTCATATTACCTGATGATGAACTACGTTTTTTAAGAATGTATGTCCTGAAGGTAAAATGTTAGAAATTATTCTGGCAAGGCACGGCGAGACGGACTGGAACAGAACCGAGGTCTTCAGGGGCAGAATTGATGTGGGGTTAAATGAAACGGGGATGAAGCAGGCCGAATTACTGGGGGCTTATTTAGGTAAGGTTAAAATAGATGCCGTTTACTCGAGCCCGCTAAAACGGGCCCTAAAGACAGCCGAAGTGATTGCTGGCTACCAGGCACTTGAGGTAAATACTGTTGAAGGTCTTATTGATTTTGATTACGGAGAATGGCAGGGGCTATCTCATCAAGAGGTAAAGGACCGGTATAAAAAGCTTTATGCCGAATGGATAAGCCATCCGGAGCTGGTAAGAATGCCGGCGGGTGAAAGCCTGGGGGATGTCAGGGAAAGAGCCATGGTCGTGCTGAATGATATAACAGGGGGATACTATGAGGGGAGGGTGGTTTTAGTGTCGCATCGAGTGGTGAACAAGGTATTAATTTGTGCCCTGCTGGGGCTGGATAATTCTCATTTCTGGAGCGTAAAGCTGGATACATGCGGGATTACCGGCTTTGATTATGAAGGGGGTAGATGCGTCCTCACCAGGCATAATGATACCTCTTTCTTAAAACCTGTTCAGGAAGCCCCGCCGGCTGATTTTTAGTTTCGGGCAGTAACACCCCTTTACAGAGTGGTCAAAGGGGGCTACAATGCGTATAGTAATTTGCAGAAATGGGGGTGGTGACCAGTGAGTATTGAATGGTTCCGTGACCTGGTATTATGTATCTTTGGTTTGGGGGTAACGGCAGTAGCTATTTTTCTGGCGGTGCTGGCATTTTTACTTTATCGGCGGCTCAGTCCGGTACTGGACTCATTGAAGGCAACTACCAGAACCGTGGAAAATCTTTCCTCTTGCGTGGAAGTGGAAGTAGCCAGGCCTCTGGCTCAGGTAGCCGCCTTCGTTCAGGGCATACGTCAGGCAGTGAGCCTGGTCAGTCGATTTGCAAAAAGAAAGGAGGAAGATAGAAATGAGTGACAAAGACACGAGTAGCAGCTTTGCCATCGGGTTCCTCATTGGTGCTGTTATCGGGGTGGCTGTCGGCTTTCTCTATGCCCCCAAAGCAGGGAAGGAGACAAGAGCGCTGTTAAGGGAAAAGGCGGAGGAGGTGAAGGAAAAGGCAGGCGAGGTTACCGAGAAGGCCAAAGAAACGGCTGCTGAAGCCAGAAAAAGAGTGGGCGAAAAGCTCGGGCATAAGGAGGCAGCCAGTTAGTTGCCCGAGTGTTTACGGCATGTCTATTTAATAGGCTCATCTGGCTGGCTTTCTTTTAATGCCGGAATAGATAGTTAGTTGAGTATCCAGTTAGTTGACGAATAAACTTATTAAACACTGGCGCCTGGTATCTTTAGGGTTAGGTATCATTATAGTACTCTGGGTTCTCTATTTATTGAGGCTCGTGGTACTTCCTTTTGCTATCGGCTTGGTGCTCGCCTATCTCCTGATGCCGGCTGCCTTCTGGCTGGAAAGGAAGCTACCACCCCGGGGAAGGTGGCCGGCCTTGAAGCGCGTCTTTTCTGTCCTGATAGCCTTTATATTGCTCATTTGTGTTATTGGCGGCTTTACCTACTTCATCGTGTCGGCGGTCATTGATGCCTCGGTGATACTGCTGGAAAGCGCTCCTGTCCTAATTGGGAAGGGTGTGTATGAGGCACAGCTCTGGTTTGAGGGGCTTATTGAGAATTTACCAGCGGAGGTGCAGCAGGAGGTAAAGAGGGAGCTTGTTGGGGCGGGAGTATCACTGGGCAGTTACATCAGAGACGCCCTCCTGGGAGCAGTTTCGTCTATCCCCAGTACCTTCAGCATGATTCTTGGCTTTGCTGTATTACCCTTCTTCCTCTTTTATATCATGAAAGATTCAGAAAGGTTGAAAAAGGGGTTCGTTTCGGCGGTGACTCCGGCTATCGCCGAACATACCCGGAATGTTGTCACCATCGTGGAAAAGGTGCTGGGACGTTATATCCGGGCCCAGTTAATGCTGGGAGTGATTGTGGCTTATTTCTCCTTCATCGGGCTGTGGTTGTTACAGGTGCCCTTTGCCCTGGCCCTGGCTCTTCTGGCGGGCGCAACCGAGCTGATTCCGACACTGGGACCCTGGATTGGTGGGAGTGTAGCGGTGATAGTCACCCTGGCCATGGCGCCAGAAAAGGCAATCTGGGTAGCTGTTCTCTTTGTAGGTGTCCAGCTGTTGGAGAACAATTTACTTGTTCCCAAAATACAGAGCGCCTACCTGCACATACACCCCGCTATTATGATACTTCTACTTGTCTTTGGGGCGTATATTGCTGGTTTCTGGGGGTTACTATTGGCGGGCCCGCTGGTAGCCACCCTCGTTGAAATTTTCAAATACGTGCGTGACCGCTACCAGATGCAAAAACTTACCTCGGCAGCCGAAACCACCGATTCGGTCTGATACCACCCCGCCCCCTCGCTTTTTATCTATTCCCACCCTAGCCACCCTCGCGGCATAGGAGGCTTATCCCGTGAGATATCCTCCACAAATTTCCCCCCTTGAAAAAGGGGACGTGCTATCTGGGAATTTCACTAAAAATACTTGATTTTTCAAGAGTATATATGTATACTAAAGTTAGCGATGAGTATGGTAAAACAAGAGATAAATTCCCCGTTCAGATAC